>NZ_CP196560.1:2461240-2768895 GCF_051801355.1 Haloarchaeobius ordinarius
TGTAATTAATGCGTGTCGTGGTGGTGTTATCGATACCGGAAGGCAACACGGGGGTGCGGTGGGGTTAATGGTCGCTGCCCGGTAGCGTGACCATGCACATGCTCGTCGATGGCGAGTGGCGGACCGACGCGTACGAGAGCACCAACGACGACGGCGAGTTCGACCGACAGGAGACGAGGTTCAGAGACTGGATTTCCACGGACGACGACGCTCGGTTCCAACCGGAGTCCGGACGGTATCACCTGTACGTCTCCCGTGCGTGCCCCTGGGCACATCGTGCGATGATAGTCCGTCGACTCCTCGGTCTGGAGGATGCCGTCTCGATGGACATCGTCGACCCGTACCGGGACACCGACGGCTGGCAGTTCACGCCCGAGAAGGACGACTGTACGGCGGACTCGATTCGCGGTGCGGACTATCTCCGCGAACTGTACACCGCGGCCGACGACTCGTTCACTGGTCGTGTCACTGTCCCCGTTCTCTGGGACCGACACGAGGAGACCATCGTGAACAACGAATCCGAGGAGATAATCAAGATGTTCGCGGACACGATGGTCGAGGTCGGTTCGAACGACGTCGACCTCTACCCGGACGGGCTTCGAGACGAGGTCGACTCGGTCATCGAGGCGATCTACGAACCTATCAACAACGGTGTGTACAGAGCCGGGTTCGCCGAGAGTCAGCCCGCCCACGAACGGGCCGTCACGGAACTGTTCGACGCACTCGGCCACTGGAACGAGGTGCTAGGAGAACAGCGATATCTCGTCGGTGACCGACTGACGCTCGCCGACGTCTGTCTGTTCACCACGCTCGTCCGATTCGACGAGGTGTATCACACCCACTTCAAGTGTAACGTCCGACACGTCACGGACTACGAGCACCTCTGGGGGTACACCCGGGAACTCTACCAGCTACCCGGCGTCGCAGAGACGGTCAACATGGCGCACATCAAAGAACACTACTACACGACTCACGGCGATGTGAACCCGAACGGACTGATTCCCGTCGGCCCCGACCCGGACTTTCGAGCCCCACACGGTCGTGGGCCGCTGGCGGGTGGTCCACCCACTGCGCTCTCCGACTGACTCCGACCGTATCCCTTCCTGAAACCATCCGATGGTCCCGGTATCGAATCGTTTATTCTGTTCAAAACGGCCGAATATCTGAATATTTTAGTTTATTCACTTCAAACGAATCCTGAACTTTCGAACAATTGACTAGCAATCGTCATTTATTCCATTACTTATTACTTGTGGCCGATGATATCGGCAGGCCGTCTCCGTCGCCCTCTTTCAGTATCGCATCGTTAAAATTAACAGCCAAATTTCGAGGGGTTGTCGTTTGTTAAGCTCCCAGTAGAGTTATATCCAACGTTAAGCTGTGTAAACATAGTCACTACGGAGAACCATGACTTCGCCACCACCAACCACACACGAGCCACGAGGGGTATCGCCCATCGTCGGGCTCGTCGTCCTCATGGGCCTCGTCGCCATCGCGTCCGGCCTCATCCTTCTCAACGCGGCTTCGATTACGGATTCGGTCCAGGAACAGAGCGAGATTCGAAGTGCCGAGTTGACGCTGGAGGAAGCAAGTGCCCGGTTACGCACGCTCTCGTTCAAGAACGTCGGGGACGTGAGCTCGATCGACCTCAGCGGCAAGAACACGCAAACAGCGTCGATTCGAGACGACGGAACGCTCTCGTTCCGGATTAACGGGCACGCGGAGTGCGAGGCGACGATGGACCTCGGGTCCGTCATCTACGAGAACGACGAGGGCGAGTCCGTCGCCTACCAGGCCGGTGGTGTCTGGAGGAACACCAGCTCGGGGTCCGTGATGGTCAGCTCCCCGGGTCTGCGGTACCGTGTCTCCTCGCACGAGACACGGCCGATTCGCTCTCTCGACTTCCCGGTGGTGAACGTCGAGGGGAACATCGATTCCGATGGCGAAGTCAACGCGAGAAAGACCACCAACGAGAGCGAACGGTTGGCGCTCGAGCGCGACCTCTGTCTCCCCGTCTCAGAGAACGACACCATCGACCGCGTTCGGACCATAACCGTCACCGTCGAGAACTCCTCGTACAGCGAGGCGTGGAACCGCTACATGGGCAGTGAGTTCGACGGTTACATCATCGACCACGACTACTACCCCTCGAACGGTACCGTCTCCTACACTATCCCGCTGGGTCAGGCGATATACCCCGGCGAGTTCGTCGTCGAAGACGCCGAAGTGAGAGCGGCGCTCTGGGGCACCGGGACGACCGATATCGTCTTCGAGAGTTCACCCGCACCGGTCGGTTCCGAGACGCTCGTCGACAGCTACGACTCCGACGTCGCCCCACATCCGGTCCAGAGCGGTTCCGAGGCGCTCGTCGTGAACGACGGGTCGATCACGGTCAGACAGAGCGTCGAGATTCGCGGTGACGTCGCCGTCGATGGCGACGTGACCGTCCAGGGGAACGCGGCTGACCCGACCCTCATCGACGGGAACGTCTCCTACAACGGGACGAATAGCACGCCAGCGAATCCGATGCAGTACGAGGTAACCGGGTCGTGGTACTCCGGTTTCGACTACGACGACAACGCGCTGGCACCCATCGACGAGGAAGTCGTGTTCACGGTCGACTCGGCCGCGCTCTCGAACCACAACGCCGAGACGCCCGTGTTCAACGCGAGCTTCACCGACTCCGTCCGCCAGTCGGGTACGGTCGAATCTGGCGTCTATCTCGCCGACAACTTCGACGTCGACGCGAGCGAGACCGTCACCTTCGACACCAGTGGCGGCGACGTCGTCGTCGCGGTGAACGAGTCTGCGAACGTGCAAGGGCGCATCGAGGTCGAGGGCGAAGGACAGGTCCGCCTGTTCGTGATGGACGACGTCACGGTCGGCGGGTCGGTCAAGGCCTTCGGGACGGGGAGTACACCGACGAACGACTCGACCCAGTTCTGGGCGTTCGCCCGGGGTGGCGCGGACGTGACGTTCGAGCCCGGTTCACGTTACACTGGCGTCGTCTACGCCCCCGGTCCGTCCGGAACGGCGACGCTCGAAGCGAACTGGCCCGGCGACCACGCGGAAGTGTTCGGTGCCATCGTCGGTGGTGAGACCGCCATCCAGAAGGGCGCACAGTTGCACTTCGACGAGAACGTCCGCACCGGGAACCTCGACTCCGACGGCGACGGAATTCCGGACTCGGCAGACCCCGACGATGACGTCGCCGACGGCGACGCCGACGGCGTTCCGGACTACTACGACGACTGTCCGGATGGCGCGTCTGGTGCCACTGGCGACAACGGCTGTGCCGGCGTCGACGAGGACGAGTCCAAGAACGCACTCGTCGTGAACCAGTCGAGAGCGCGCATCAACGTCATCGGCTCGGTCGTCGCGGACATCGAAGAGAAGACGGTCGAAGTCGGTGAACGCGAGCCGCTCGACGTGGTGTTCGTCATCGACGATTCCGGGTCGATGGGGAGTCCAGAGGTCAATAAGCTTCATTATGGCGACTACGAAGCAACTGGTTCGTATGGACCGTGGAGCGAGTGGGAATCGCCCGAAAATGCGTCTTACGTCCACCCCGAAGACCACAAGTGGGGCTTCGATACGGTCCCGAGTGGGCAACAATGGGAGGTTCGCTACTTACAACCCCAGTATATGCACCCTGACCAGGAAGTTCTGGGGCCGGGACGACAGGCCGACTTCAGGAAGGACAACGGTGGAGACAGAGACGCGGTCGAAGAGGTCCGGCGACGGACGGACTCTGTGAGCAAGACCTACCAGGTAAACGAAGGTGAAGTTTGGCTCGTATCCACCGAACCGGACCCAGACGAGTGGGAGATCGACGACCCGGGTTACGACACGAAGTGGTTCTATCCCGGCGAAACGTTCAGCTCGTCGAACTGGAACTACTACGAACGCTACAGCTACGGGAACGACCCGGACGACGAGCGCGAGGACGCGATGCGGTCCTTCATCGGGATGTTGAACGCGTCCAAGGGCGACGCGGTCGGTGTCGTCTCGTTCACCACGAGTAACCACCCGGACGCCGAAGTTCGCCACGACATCAATACCCACGGGTCGGACTTCGACGGTGCGAACACGAGCCTGAACCTCCAGTCGTCGGGTGGCACTCCGATGGAGGACGCGATCCAGCGAGCCGAACAGGAACTCGCGCAGGGAGACAACGACAAGAAGGTCATGGTGTTCCTCACCGACGGCCGTCCGGACGGTGACGAGGACGACGTCTTGCAAGCGGCGGCAGACCTCCCCGACAACATCGAGATACAGACGGTCGGTCTCGGGGGGAACACCGACGAGGACCTCCTGCAGAAGATGGCGGATGCCACCGACGGGAACTTCTCGCAGGTCGGTGACTCGGAGAACCTCAACGAGACCTTCCGGCAGATCGCCGGCGACGTCACCGAGGAGAAAGTCAAGCTCATCGAGCACAAGAACACCAGCCTCTCGCTGAACTTCGGCGGTCAGTCGGTCGAACTCGACAACGTCAGCGTCGAGACGGACGGCACCGACACCATCGAGTCGGCCGACATCGACGCGATAGACGTCGGTGACTACTTCTCCGTCGCGGCGACCTCGCACAACTGCGAGAACACGACCGAGTCCTGGAAGAACGTGACCCACGACGGCGAGGAGTACGGTCACGTCACCTGTGACGGCATCAACGGCACGAACCCGGACTACCAGTCGCAGTCTAACACCTCCGATACGTACCACGAGACGTACGTCGACGGGGAGACTGTCCCGCCGTCCTCCGAATTCACGGCTGGCTGGTACAAGGACAGTTCGACGCCGTTCCGCGACGTCATCGCGAACTACGAGAGCCAGACCGGACTCGACCTCATCGACGAGTCGACGGGCACGTTCGACCTCGGGGAGAACGACGCCATCATCGTCGTCAGGCTGAATCACGACTCCGAAGACACCGACTTCGTGGTGTTGCACTTCGACGCCTACGACACGACCGTCACCTATCCGGACCCGCCCGGGTCGCCAGGTGACTCGGACGACGACACGACGACGAACAGTAGCGACGACAACAGCTACGTCGTCGACGTCGACCAGGACACCATCGAGGTCGGGGACAATGCGACGAATCGAGTCGCTCTCGGTCTCGACGCGCCACCACAGCCGGCTGACGCCCAGCGTTCGGCCATCCAGCCAGCCGGTCCTACGCTGACGCTCCAGGCGGACCTCCGAACCCGCGCCGCGGTCTGAACCGCGCCGCGAACGCCAATCACGCCTTTTTTGCTCCGCCACCAGACACTGGAGGGTATGAGTCTGCACGACCGGGTCACCGGGCTGGTCGAACTGACCCGGCCGGTGAACGCCGTGGTGGCCGGGGTCCTCACCTTCATCGGGGCGTTCGTCGCCGTCGGTGGCGAGGTGACGACGGTCACCGGCGGCGTCACGTCACCCGCGGTCAGGACCGTCGCGGCCGCCCTCACGACGATACTCGCGGCCGGCGCGGGCAACGTCATCAACGACTACTTCGACCGCGACATCGACCGCATCAACGCGCCGGACAGACCGATACCCCGGGGAGCCGTGAGCGCGCGAGGTGCGCTCGTGTTCAGCGTGGTGTTGTTCGCCCTCGCCGCCGCGTTCGCCCTGGTTCTACCGGCGCTCGCTATCGGCATCGCAGTGTTCAACCTGCTCGCGCTGGTCGCCTACACCGAGTGGTTCAAAGGGACACCCGGGCTCGGGAACCTCCTCGTGGCGTACCTCGGCGGTAGCACCTTCCTGTTCGGCGGTGCAGCCGTCGGGAACGCCGCGGCGGCGGCGACCCTGTGTGCGCTCGCCGCGCTTTCGACGGTGAGTCGAGAGGTCATCAAGGACGTCGAGGACATCGCCGGCGACCGCGAGGAGGGGTTACGGACGCTCCCCATCGCGGTCGGTGAACGCCGGGCGCTCGTGCTCGCGTCGTGTGCACTGGTCGTCGCCGTCCTCGCGAGCCCCGTCCCGTACCTCCGCGAGACGTTCGGCATCGCCTACCTCGTCGCCGTCATCCCGGCGGACGTGCTGATGCTGTATGCGGCCTACGAGGGCTTTACCGACCCGACGGCGAGCCAGAACCATCTCAAGTACGGGATGTTTCTCGCTGCGGCCGCGTTCATCGTCGGCAGGGTCGCCGTTCTCACCGGGTGAACGGGTCGAAGAATCACCGACGGCGATATGCTATGATGACCGTCTGATGACTTTAATCAAAAGTACTATAAGCCGGATACTGTATTCTCATACCATACGAGGGACCCGGTATCGACACCGCACAGAAACGACGCTGGTCCCGAGTGACGTAGACACGCCATGTATGACCTGGCCGACGTTCTTCCGGACGCGGAACTCTCCCCCGGCACCAACCTGCTAATCGCCGGCCCACCGCTGACGGGGAAACGACATATCGCGCTGGACATCCTCGCGAGTGGCTCGAAGCAGGGCGAGGGAACCATCGTAGTAACGACCAAGGACAGCGCACAGAAGATATTCGATCAGTACGAGAGCCTCGTCGACGATATCGCCGCTGTCGACATCGGCATCGTCGATTGCGTGACGAAGCAACGCGGCGTGAACAACGTCACCGACGACGCTCGAATCAAGTACGCGTCGTCCCCCGTCGACATGACCGGCATCGGTATCAAACTCTCCGAGTTCTTAGAGGAGTTCTACGAGGTCCGCGGCCACCGGAAGAACCGGATCCTGTTGCACTCTGTCTCGACGCTCCTGATGTACTCCGACCTCCAGACCGTCTTCCGGTTCCTCCACGTGTTCACCGGTCGCGTCCAGTCCGCCGACGCGCTCGGCGTCTACATCATCGACTCCACAGCCCACGACGACCAGACGATGAACACGCTGAAACAGCTGTTCGACGCGGTCATCGAGGTCGAAGAGGGCGACGGTGGCGAACCGACGCTCCACACGGCCGGTATCCCGTCGCGCTGACGGTGCCCGACCGCGCCAGCCTTTTGACCGGCCCGCCCGTCTCTTCGCCCATGCCAGTCCAGAGCGACGCGGAACTCCGTGAGATACTCGAGTACGACACCATCGCGGTCGTCGGGTGTTCGAACTCGCCCGGAAAGGCGGCTCACGACATCCCAGGGTACATGCAACAGCAGGGGTACCGCATCATCCCGGTAAATCCGTTCCACGACGAGATTCTGGGTGAGCACGCGTACGATTCACTCTCTGCCGTCGACGAAGAGATAGACGTCGTGGACGTGTTCCGGCCGTCCGAAGAGGTCCCCGAAATCGTGGACGAGGTCTTACAGCGCAACGACGTCAAGGTCGTCTGGATGCAACTCGGCATCCGCAACGACGAGGCGGCGAAGAAGGCGGAGGATGCGGGGTTACAGGTCGTCCAGGACAAGTGCCTCAAGGTCGAACACGGCCGGCTCAGCTGACGGCTTCTTACCCTTCCCACTCCTCGTACGACCGGTAGATACCCTTCGAGAGGTATCGTTCGCTGGAGTCGGGGAAGACCGTGACGACCGAATCGTACGGCGCGTCTATCTCGCCGCTGGCGATGCGCTCGGCGACCCCGATGGCGGCGACACTCGCGGCTCCAGCCGAGGAGGCGACGAGGTGGCCCTCCTCGCTGGCGAGGCGCTGGACCTCGGCGTGGGCCGCCCGGTCGGCGACCTGGATGACGTCGTCGACGAGGTCGGGTTCGAACAGTTTGTTGGTGTTCGTGTCGTGGGTTCCGATACCCTCTATCTTGTACGCGTCGGCCTCGGGATGGTCGCCTTTGAACTCGCTGTACAGCGAGCCCTCCGGTTCGACCGCACCGACGTAGGTGTCCGGGTTCTGTTCGCGGTGGTACTTCGCGAGACCCATGAGGGTCCCAGCGGTGCCACAGCCCGCGACGACCGCGCCGACCTCGCCGTCGAGGGCGTCGTATATCTCCGGCCCAGTCGTCGCGTAGTGCGCTTCCGTGTTCAGCGGGTTCTCGAACTGCTGGGGGACGACCGCGTCGTCGAGTTCCGCCGCGAGTTCGTGGGCGCGCTGGATAGCCCCGCCCATGTCGTCTTCGGTCGGGGTGTTGATGACCTCGGCACCGAGCGCTCGCATGAGCTGTTGTTTCTCGAGGGAGAACCGCTCCGGGACGACGAAGACCGCGTTCAGGCCGAGCTGGCCGGCGGCGACCGCCAGACCGATGCCCGTGTTGCCCGCCGTCGGCTCGATGACGGTTCCGCCGGGTTCGAGCTGGCCGTCTTCGAGCATCCGTTCGAGCATGTACTTCCCGATGCGGTCTTTCACGCTGGCACCGGGGTTGAACGACTCGAGCTTCGCGTACACGGGCACCTCGTCGGGTGCGGCGTGTACCCGCACGAGCGGCGTTTCACCGACCGTCTCCAACACCGAGTCCAGCGGTTCCTCGTGGGTAGTCATACGGGGGCAATAGTTGCCGCCGGCCGATAGGTGTTGTTACTCGTTCGTACCGCCGGACTCGACTGCGCCTTCGTCTTCGACCGGAATCTCTTCTGCCGCTTCGGCGGCCGCGGCTGGCTCACCGGCTGCTTCCGCTTCCGTGATGAGACTATCTGCGAGAAGTTCCTGGACGTCGATGTCCTCTTTCTCGGCGAGGGCTTCGAGGATGAGGCGGTGTTCGGTGAGTTCGGTCTCGATGTCGTCGACCGTGTTCGTCGTCTCGTCGACGTCAGCCTCGATCTGTGTGAGTCGTTCACGGACGTCCTTGAGTTGTGCGTAGAGCTGTTCTGCGCGCTCGGCCACCGTCTGGAGGGTCTGAAGCATCTTGCCTGCTGAACCAAGTCCCATACTGAACGCATCGTCCCCGGAGGTGTTGTGCGTTCCGCCTCGTCCTGGTGCAGCAGGCGGCCCTGGTGCTACCTTCGCGGCGTTTATGTCCCGTCCGCGACGAGTCTCGCACATGAACCGGTTCCGGACCCCCCCGACCGTGGGTATCGTCGCCGCCCTCGCGTTCGTCGTCGCCGTCTTCGTCCCGTACGTGGCGCTCTCCGAGAACGCCATCTCGGGACTCTCGACCTACTACGGCGTCGGCGTCGTCTCGCCGACGTACCTCTCGTTGTTCGCGCTCGTCGCAGTCATTGTCTTCGCGGCCGGCCGCGAAGGGCGAACCGAGCCAGACCTCGCAGCGGGCGTCACGCTCGTGTTCGGCCTCGTCATGACTCTCCTCACACTCCTCTGGGCGCTCGAAGCCGGCGACGTGGCCAGTAGTCTCGGGACCGAAGCGTGGATGGAGTACCACCCATGGGCCGTCCTGCTATGTAGCGTGGCCATCGCCGTCTGTAGCGCGTGGTACGCCCGCGTGCTCGGATTGTTGTCGGCCTGAATCGAGACGCTGTCTTCTGGTTCGAGTCGAAAGGTCCTTAAGAGGCAAGCGGTTACGTTGGAGTGGACTAGGTCGGGCAGTTAGGCCCTGCTCTCCACCCGCAGTATGGTCATCAGCGGGGACCGAATCCTGAGGGCGTCCGGTCAGACGCGGCCGGGCCTCGGGAGTCGACGTAGAAGCCTCGTCCGTCGGGGACGGCGGTCGACGGGACCCATCCGCAGGGATGGTGCCTCGTCGTTAATCGGCGGTAATGAGTCAGGCACGGAAGTGAGCAGCTCACCGTCGGACACCCGTCGCTCGATGGGTCGCGGGGTGGAGAAGACGACCGAGATTCCCCAGTCGGGAACGCCGGGCAATCTCAGGCGTCCACCATTCATATCGCATTCACACTCCCGAGCGACGCTTCTCTGGCTCGGCAGTGACACCAGCCGGGTCGAGAAAAGCTCGATTCTTCGAGTGTGTCGTTCACGAAAACGCGCGGACGGGCGGAGTCGGGCCGTGACGCTCAGTCGTCTGCAGTGATGACTTCCGAGAGCTGTGCCACGTCGAGCGAGCCGCCGAGGGTGCGGTTCGGGTAGGGGATGTCGATTCCCTCCTCGTCGAAGCGCTCTTTGACCGCCTGGACGTACTCACCGCGCGTCTTCACGAAGTCGGCACGCGACGGGTTGTCTATCCAGATGCGCGATTTCAGTCCGACTGAGGAGTCACCGAGTTCGGTCAGTCGAACCGACGGCTCCGGGTCGTTCAGGATGCCGGGGTGGTCCTCGGCCTCCTCGACGATTATCTCGGTCGCCTGGTCGATGTCGTCGTCGTAGCCGATGCCGAAGAGGAACTGGAGACGGAGCTGGTCCTTCGCGACGGGGTTCTTGATGACGCCGTCGGTCAGCTGCGAGTTCGGGACCGTCAGCAGTTCGTTGTCGAACGTCCGGACGCGGGTGACGCGCAGACTGATGTCCTCGACGATTCCCGAATACCCGTCCCACTCGATCCAGTCACCGATGCGGAAGGGTTTGTCGGTGAAGATGAACACGCCCGCGACGAAGTTCGCGATGACGTCCTGCATCGCGAAGCCGATGGCGAGAGTCGCCGCTGCACCGATGGTGGCCAGCGCGGTGAGGATGTTTCCGAAGCCGGCGAACGCGAACGCGAAGCCGATGGCGGCGAAGAAGATGGCGAAGTTGGTAATCTTCCGGAGTGGGACCCGGGCGTGCTTGTCGAGCCCGCGACGGTCCATGAGCCGCCCGACCAGGGGGAGGACGACGATACGTCCGACGACGTACACGGCCAGAAAGCCGACGACGAACAGGATGGCTGCTGCTACCTGTGGGGCGTAGGTCTCACCGACGAACGACGAGAGCGTCTTCGATAGCCCATCCAGCTGCGGGTTCTCTGGCTGAAGTGAGAATGCGACCCCGAACATCAGTGGTACACGGCAGTGTTACCCCGCACGTCGAACAACGCCCCGCTGATGCGGTCCTCCAGTTCTTCGGCGAGTTCCTCCGTCGAGGTCCCCCCACGGGCCGCCCGCAGGAACTTCACCTTCACGAGGTCGTTCCCTTGCAACTGGTCGTTCAACTCGTCGACGACCGACTCGATCCCACCCTTGCCGACCCACACTGTCACGTCAAGTTCGTGGGCCTTTCGTCGAAGCTCTTCGTTACTCATACCCCCCGATTTTACGGCCAACGGTTTCAATGTTTCACCAAACGTGCGTGGTCCGGCCGGAGAACCGGGTGAGGAGAGCGAATCGGTGACACACTGCTCGGCTCGTGATTACCGGTACGGGTATCGGGCGTGGTGTCCGCAGTCGCAGGTCACGACCACGTGGCCGCCCTGCAGGCGGGTCCGGGCGTTCACACCCGGGAGGAGGTAGGCGTCACAGGCGTCACACGTGAAGCGTCGGAACCGGTAGGGGAGACGAACCCGGTTGCGCTCGGCGATTCGTCGTGCCAGACGGACGTACTCGCGGGCACGGTCGAACTCGCCCGCTCTCGTCGCCTCGCGGGCGAGGGCGTCCAGCCGGTCGATTCGCTCCTCCGCGATAGTCATCTGGGTCGGGGTTCCCTCCGGACAGCCAAAGGGGTACCGTCTTCCGGGCGACGACGACGGTTCCCACGGCGAGTCGGAAGCTATTTTTCTGTCGTCCGAGGACCGACACGACAGTGCGCGTCTGCAATCACCTCGAACTCGAGTCCCAGTTGGAGCGAAGCGGCATCGGCACGGCGGCCGACCAGCAACGCGCGGCGCTGGCGAAGGCTGCCCCGGAGATAGACGTCCTCGACTCGCCGTGGACCGACGGCTCCATCCCGGACGCCGCGTTCGCCCGCCTGGCGTTCGACGAGGACCTCTTCGCGGAGTACGACCTCGTCCACTGCAACATGATCGGACCCGAGTCGCTGGTGGTGGCTCGCCACGCGAAGCGCAACGACATCCCGCTGGTGTTGCACGCCCACGTGACGAAAGAGGACTTCCGCGGCTCGTTCCGCTTCTCGAACGCCGTCGCACCGGCGCTCGGCGAGTACCTCAAGCGGTTCTACTCGCAAGCAGACCTCGTGCTGTGTCCCTCCGAGTACACGAGGGGTGTCCTCGAGGACTACCCGCTCGACGCACCCATCGAGCCCATCTCGAACGGTATCGACCTCGATTCGATGGCGGGCCACGAGCAGTTCCGCGAGGAGATCAGGGACCGGTACGACCTGGACGGGATGGTCGTCTTCGCCGTCGGGAGCGTCTTCGAGCGCAAGGGCCTGACGACGTTCTGTGAACTGGCGCAGGCGACCGACTACGACTTCGCGTGGTTCGGCACCTACGACGAGGGGCCACACGCCTCGAAGACAGTGCGAAAGTGGACCCAGAACCCGCCGGAGAACCTCACCTTCACCGGCTGGGTCGACGACAAGCGCGCCGCGTTCGCCGCTGGCGACGTGTTCTGCTTCCCGTCGAAGGTCGAGAACCAGGGCCTCGTCGTGCTGGAGGCGATGGCCTGCGAGAAGGCGGTCGTCCTGCGCGATATCCCGGTCTTCCGGGAGTACTTCGAGGACGGTCACGACTGCCTGCTGTGTGAGACCACCGAGGAGTTCGAGGCCGCGCTTGCCCGTCTCGACGCGGACCCGGACCTCCGCCGACGGCTCGGACAGAACGCCCGCGAGACAGCCGAGGAACACAGTCTGGAGACCGTCGGAGCCGAGTTAGCCGACATCTACCGCGACCTCCTCGCGTCGGACTGAAGTCACGTTCTTTAAGTGTTCGTCGGCCGACTCCGGCCATAATGACGCAACAGGTTGCCGCCTTTACCGACACCTACCTGCCCACGGTAAACGGCGTGACCTACACCATCAAATCCTGGCGCGACCGGTGGAACCGTCAGGACGGCTGGATGGACGTCGTGTACCCCGATTCAGACGGGCACGCACCCGAAGCCGGTGAGTACCCGGTCCGGTCGGTCCCCTTCCCGTTCTACGAGGGCTTCCGGGTGGGCGCGCCCCAGATACCGGACGCCGTGGAGCACGCGGACGTCATCCACGCCCACACCGCGTTCGCACTCGGTCTCGCCAGCCTCCGTCTCGCCCGGTCGCAGGACAAGCCTCTCGTCGCATCCTATCACACGCCGACGGCGGAGTACGCCGAGTACATCTCGCCCTCGCGGAAACTGGCCGGCGGCCTCCAGCGGCTCAGCAAGCGTTACGAGCGCTGGTTCTACGACCGCGCCGACCTCGTCATCACGCCCTCCGAGCCGACCCGACGCCACCTCGTCGATGCGGTCGGCGTCGAGACGCCCGTCCGCGTCGTCTCGAACGGCATCGACACCGAACAGTTCCGCCCGGTGGACGCCACCGACTTCCGCGAGACGTACGACCTCTCCGGCACACTCATCGGCTACACTGGCCGCCACGGCTACGAGAAGGAACTCGACCAGATACTCGCGGCCGCCGACGGCCTCGACGCGACCGTCGTCTTCGGCGGTGACGGCCCTGCCCGGAAAGACCTCGAAGCCGAGGCGCGTCGCCGTGACGTCGACGCCCGGTTCCTCGGGTTCCTCGACCGCGAGGAGATGCCCGCGTTCTACTCCGCACTCGACGTGTTCACCTTCCCCTCGCCGGTCGAGACGCAGGGACTGGTCGCCCTCGAAGCTAACGCCTGTGGCACACCGGTCGTCGGCGTGAACGCCGGGGCACTCGCCGAGACGGTCGTCGACGACGTCACCGGCTACCACTTCGAGCGCGACGATGTCGACGGGTTCCGCGACGGCATCGAACGGGCGCTGGCCGACCGCGACCGGCTCTCGGAGAACTGTCTCGCTCGCCGGGACGAGGTCAGCATCGACAACGCCGTCGAACGGCTGGCCTCACTCTACGACCGCGTGTCGTGACCGCCGGCCAGCGTCGACCGTGTTCGTCTGAGCCCGTCGACCACCGTCGCCACCAGGACTAGCCCGGCCAGCAGTGCCACTGAGAGCCCGAGTCTGTCACCCACCTGGCCGCCGAGTCCGAGTCTGATGACCGTCCCGAGGATAGCCACGGGAACGAGCGAGAGCGCCACCCTGGAGTGCGGGTGCGGAAGTTCGTCCAGCACCGCGTAGAGGAGCACCGCCGACAGTGACATGTCGGCACACAAGTTGTACGCTCCTGTGACAAAAAAGCGGCGAAGACGTTATCGGTCTTCGAGCGCGTCAGCGATGCGCTTGAGCGCGCGGGTCTGGTCGCGCAACTCGTCGCGGACCTGTCGGACCTCGCGGACGAGTTCCTCGTTGTCAGAACTGGACTCCTGGCCCATGCCACCGGGACCGCCGGGGCCGCCACCCATCATGCCGCCCATCATCTGGGCGAACGGGTTGCCGCCGCCACCGCCCATGCCGCCGGGGCCGCCCGGTGCGCCACCGGGACCGCCGCCCATCATCTCTTCCATTCGCTCGCGTCGGTCCTCGTCGGACTCTTCCTCGCGTCGCTGTCGAATCTCCTCGACGCGCTCGCGGAAGGACTTCGATTCACCGTCGTCCTCGGGGGACTCTTCGCCCTGCGCTTCCTTGCTGCGGTCTTCGTCGTCTGCCATACCCTCGGGTTCCACCTCCGGACCGAAAAGGGTTTTTCTCGCGGGCCATCCGGTCTGCTGTCGAACCGTCACCGGGACGTATCGTCGGCGAAGGGTCACTCGTTCCGTCGCGGTGCCGTCCACGGTCCCACGTTTTTCCACCGTCGGAGACTAGAAGTCGACGATGGTCGCGTTCTACCTCCTCGCTCGTCTCGCCGTCGTCGTCGGCTACTACCTCCTTCGTCTCCTACCGGTCGTCGGGCACTGGCTGGCCCGGTCCTACGACCAGCGGCTGTTCGGGCCGGTCGACGACCGACTCGCCATCGCGGCAGTCTCGGCGACCCGTGACGGTGACGTCCTGGAGGTTGCCGTCGCCATCGAGAACGCCCTCTGGGTCGACCTCGCGGTCGCAGGATGTGCCTTCAGAATCGCTCGCCAGACCGACGATGCGACACTCTCCCACGTGGTCTGGCCGCCCGCCTTCGACACGCGACCCGGCTGGCTCGCGAGTGACCCGGTCCCGGCGGAAGGACAGGAGACCATCCGCGTCACGACCGTGCTCTCCGGCGGCGAGCAGGAGTCACTGACGGTCGACGGGAGTCTCGTGTTTCAACCGTCGTTCTCGGTCGGCGACCGGACGTTCGCCCTCGGGCGGTACGAGTTCCCCGTCACCAGCCACGACGTCTCCGTCTAGACGAACGCCCCGAGACTGGACTGGAGGTCCCTGTCGGTCGCGGTCTCGTCGACGCCGTAGCCCACGAGGGCTCGCAGGTCCACACCGTACGTCGTCCCGCCGGTTTCGAGCACGAGAACCCGTCCCTGCACCCCGACGACCGTCCCGGACAGGACCGTCTCCGGGATGGGGTTGGCGTCGAGGGAGAACCCGTAGTCGAACGCGAACGTCTCTATCGGGTCGAACGCGGCGAGGAGGTCGGCCCAGGCGTCCTCGTCGACGGTGTCACCGAGACCAGCGATTTTCGTCGGGACGCGGACCCGGTCGGGGAGGGGCACCTCGCGGGCGTGTTCCGCTTCACGTTGGCGGGCGATGCGCCCGTCGGAGACGGTGTGGATGTGCGCACCCAGGTCCGCACCCTGCTCCCGAAGGCGTGTCTCCAGTCGCCACGACCGGGTGACGCCGACCTTGAACGTGTCGGGGGCGAACGCAGCGAGGTAGACGGCGTGTTCCTCCTCGCAGGTGTCGAGCGGTTTGTCACAGCCGCCCGTACAGATCGCACACTGCCAGGTGCGCTGGTGCTGGTAGCAGTACGGTGCCTCCTCGCGGTCGCACGGCCGGTGGCCGTCGTCGGTCAGCGACCCTGCACACCAGCGGTCCCGGAGCGTGTACGCGAGTTCGGTGCCTGGCTCCAGAGTCCGTCGGCTGGTCGCGCCGTCCGTCGCGAACACCAGTGCTGGCGCGTGCGAGTCGCGTTCGGTCTCGTAGCCGACGATTTGCACACGCCGACGTAGCGGTGTTCGGGCTAAAGTCGTGTCGTTCGCCAACCCATAATCCAAAACCGATTATAGCCTAACTCGTTTATCACAACGGTTTTCTATCGGTCCGGCGAAGCGCGGATTATGACAGCGCACCGGCCGTCTTCGCCATCGACCAGCGGGGTGGGTCCGTCGTGAACGCGGACCGCATCGCCGACGCCATCGTCGAACACAGTAAGATAGTCATCGTCCTGTTGTTCGTCGCGACGCTGGTCGTCGGGAGCGCCGCCTCACAGGTCGACCAGTCGACCTCGACCGATAGCTTCCAGACCGAGACCGAGGCCGCGGACAAACTCGATTACATCCGGGAGAACTTCCAGACTGAGGGCCAGAACCGGACCACAGTACAGGTCGTCGTCCGCGGCGACAACGTCCTCTCGAAGGAGTCGCTCCTCTCGACGTTACGATTCCAGCGGGCGTTGTACGAGAACGACACGGTCGACGGGACGCTGGCGTCGGAACCGGCCGTCGTCGACGTGTCCAACGCGGTCGCCTTCGCGGCAATCCAGCGCGAGCAGGCCCAGAGTGGGCAAGGCGGCCAGCCACCCACAGCAGCGCCGTCGCTCGATGCCCAGATTTCCGCCGTCGAGTCCCTGAACGAGTCCGAGGTCGATACCCTGGTGGGTCGCATCCTCGGTGGCGACGGTGGTGGCCAGGGCGGTGTCGCCCCCGGTGGTGATGCACTCGCACTCATGCCGGTCGACTACGAGCCGGGGTCGACCACCGCCGACGCCCGGGTCCTGCTCGTCTTCCAGTCGGTGCCGGCCGACTCCAGCGGGACCGACCTGCCCGAAGACGTGTCCGCCGGCCAGCTCGCCGTGCAGGACCTCGCCGAGGAGTCACTCGGCAGCGAGTCGTTCGTCTTCGGCATCGGTATCGTGAACGACGAGACGGGCCGCTCTATCGGTGACAGCTTCACCATCATCGGGCCGCTCGCGCTCGTCCTCGTGCTCGTCACGCTCGTCATCGCCTACCGCGACCTCGTCGACATCGTCCTGAGTACCCTGGGAATCGGGCTCGTATTGGTCTGGATGCAGGGGTTCATGGGCTGGGTCGGTATCGACTTCTCGACGACGCTCATCGCCGTCCCGATCCTCCTCATCGGGTTGGCCATCGACTACGCCATCCACGTCTTCATGCGCCACCGCGAGGCCCGCGAAGCCGACCCGGACGCGTCGGTCGACGTCACGATGAAGCGCGCCCTGGCGGCGGTCGGTGTCGCGCTGCTGTGGGTGACGGTGACCACGTCCATCGGGTTCCTCTCGAACCTCACCAGCCCGCTCCCGCCGCTCCAGAACTTCGGCCTCGCCAGCGCGGCCGGCATCGTCAGCGCCCTCGTCGTCTTCGGGGCGTTGATTCCGGCGCTCAAGGTGGAGATCGACGGACTGCTCGAACGCTTCGGCTTCGACCGGCGCAAGAAGCCCTTCGGCGGCGAAGGGCGCGGTGTTGGCCGCCTGCTCGCCATCGGGAGCGAGGGTGCAAAGCGTGCACCCATCGTGGTCCTCGTGCTCGCGCTCCTCCTCAGTGCGGGCGGGGCCTACGGCGCGACGCAGGTCGACACCAGCTTCGACCGGAGCGACTTCCTCACCGAGGAGCCCCCGGGCTGGATGAAGGAACTGCCGGAACCGTTCGCACCGGGCGAGTACAACATCCGCAAGAACGCGAACTACCTCAACGGGAAGTTCCTCCAGCAGGACCAGTCCTCGCAGGCGGAGTTGCTGATACAGGGTTCCGTGACGGCCCCGGACACCCTCGAACGGGTCCAGCAGGTTCGCGACAGGGCTCGCGATAGCGAGACAGTCATCCACCTCGCCGACGGCGAACCCCGAATCGACGGGCCGCTGTCGACCATCCGGCGTGTCGCCGCCCGGAACGACTCCTTCGCCCAGACGGTCACGGCGGCGGACACCGACGGGAACGGCGTCCCCGACCAGAACCTCCAGGCGGTGTACGACCAGCTATACCAGGTCGCACCCGAGGACGCCAGCCGCGTCATCGCCCGCGACGATGGCGAGTACGTCGCCCTCCGCATGCAGGTCGCCATCCAGGGCGGCTCGCCGGTCCCGCAGGTCAGAGACGAGATGCAGGCCGCGGTCGAACCGGCACAGGGCAACGGCCTCACGGCCACGGCGACAGGGCAACCAGTCCTGACCGCCATCATCCAGGACGGCCTGCTAGAGACCGTCGTCGTCACCCTGGTCGTCACGGTGCTCGCAGTGCTCGCGGTCCTCGTCATCGGCTACCGGCTCTTCACCGGCTACGGCTCGCTCGGGGCAGTGACGCTGCTCCCGGTGGTGCTCTCGTTGGCGTGGGTGCTGGGGGCGATGTGGCTCCTGAAGATTCCGTTCAACGCCCAGACCGCGCTCATCACGAGTCTCGGTATCGGGCTGGGGGTCGACTACAGCATCCACATGTCCGAGCGCTTCACCGACGAACTCGACCGCCTGGGCAGCGTCGACGACGCGGTCTCTGCGACCGTCGGCGGCACCGGCGGTGCACTGCTCGGGAGCGCCGTGACGACGGCGTCCGGATTCTCCGTGCTCGCGCTCGCGATCGTGCCGTCGCTCCAGCGCTTTGGCATCGTCATCGGGCTCGCCATCGTGTTCGCCTTCGTCGGCGCGGTCCTCGTCTTCCCCAGCGTGCTCGTACTCTGGGGACGGGCGATTCCGGAGTAAGAGAAACCCTACTTCGCGACCGCTATCCTGACGCGGTCGTCGTCAAGCCACTCGGGGTCGCTCCCAAGGAAGGCCCCGACGCGCTCTACGTACTCCGCGTCGTCCATCCCGAGGTTCCCCTTCGACATGTCGAGGACGACCTCGTCGAGGCGGTCGAGCACCTCGTCGTCGCCCGCCATCACGGACATGAACTCGTCCGGGGCGACCGCCTCGCCGGCTTCGAGCCGTGCCGCGACCGAGTCCAGTTCCTCTGCACGCTCGACGGTCACGTCGAGGGTCACCGTCACGTCGACGGTCGTGCCGAAGCCCTCGGCTGCGTAGGCCTCCTCGGCCCGCGTGATGGCGGGCCCGAGCACGTGCTCGAAGTCCATCCCCGTCTCTTTCAGTCCCATGTACGTGAACGCCAGGAGACCCGTGAGGCCGTACTCGAACGCGGGGTCTTCGAGGCCCTTCTCGAATATCTGCCGACGGTCCTTGCGCTCTAGATTCCGGATGAGCAGGTAGAAGTCCACGATACCGTTGGTCACCCGCTTTCGGATGCGAGCCTCGGCGTTCCGCCTCGACTGGTCGTGGGCCATCTCGGTCATCCCGAGCAGGTACCGCCGGTCCGCCTTCGACAACAGGCCGCGCGGTCGGTCCGGCTCGAACTCCATCTTCATAGGCAGACTCGGATTATGCCGACACCGGTGATAGGTGTGCCGATGCCACGGACAAGACCTATGTCGCCCCCGCCAGTACCCCGCCGTATGTCACTCTCGGGCACACTCGACGCCACTGCGACCGACGACGGTGTGACGTTCACCTTCACCGTCGAGAACACCGGCACCGGCCACGTCGACCTCCAGTTCTCCGACGGGCAGACCCACGACGTCGTCGTCCTCGAAGACGAGGACACCCAGGTCTGGAGCTGGGCTGAGGGACGGATGTTCATGCAGATGCTCCAGGAGGAGACCATCGAACCGGGCGAACACGTCACCTACGAGTGTACCTGGGAGGACCCGGAGCCGGGTTCGTACGTCGCCGAGGCGTTCCTGGCAGCCTCGAACGCTGACTGTGAAGCGTCGGCGGAGTTCAGCGTCTAACCGCGAGTCGCCGCGACGGCACCGGCGCGCGCCGGGTTCACACGCCGCACTCGACGCCCCGTAGCGGTGATTTCCACCGGTTCTTCCGACCCGTGTCGCCGCGAAATTTGAATAATTCTGGCAAGTATTGCCATTTATTTTGTAATCTGATAGCCGAGAATCTGATTAGAGACTAAATTAGGACTGCGATAAGACGATTTATTGTTAAATCTATTGGCCATTGGCAACAGAACACAAAGTATATGTAGTGATTGGTGATTACCGTTGGTCTGGATGTCTGACAAAGACACACAACCGTCACGGCGTACCATCCTTCAAGCGACGACCGGCGCACTGGCGACCGCGGGCATCGTCGGCCTGGGGTCGGCCAAGCCGGGGGACAAGGTGGAGGTGAACGTCGGTTTCGACGGACCGAGTGGACGTAGCGCGGCCCTGAGTGCGGCCGACGACGTGGTGCGGGAGTTCAACTTCGACGCGATGACCATCCGGCTGGCCAAGAAGGCCGCCGATGCACTGACGCGGAACCCCAACATCCGCTACGTCGAGGAGAACGGGACCATGCACGCCCTCGCCGAGACGGAGGGCTGGGGCATCGACCGCACCGACGCCGACGTCGCCCACGCCAACGGCGAGACAGGGTCGGGAGCCGACATCGCCATCCTCGACACGGGTATCGACTCGGACCACCCCGACCTGCAGGCCAACATCGGCTCCGGGACCTCCTTCGTCGCCTGTCGGACTAAAGGTGGCTGCCGGTTCGGTGCGAAGCCCGCCGACAACACCTGTTACGAGTCCTGGGACGACGACAACAACCACGGGACCCACTGTGCCGGCATCGCGAACGCGGTCGACAACACCGAGGGCGTCATCGGCGTCTCGACACAGGCGACCCTCCACGCCGTGAAGGTCCTCGACAAGTGTGGCTCGGGCTCGTTCTCCGACATCGCCGCCGGTGTCGAGTACGTCGCCGACCAGGGCTGGGACGTCGCCAGCATGAGCCTCGGTGGCTCCTCCGGCTCGTCGGCGCTGCGTGACGCCTGCCAGTACGCCGAGAGCGCGGGCGTGTTCCTCGTCGGCGCGGCAGGGAACGACGGCCCGTGTTCGGACTGTGTCGGCTACCCGGCCGCCTACCCCGAGGTCATGGCCGTCTCCTCGACCGCCTCCGACGACACGCTCTCGGACTTCTCCTCGACCGGTCCGGAAGTCGACATCGCAGCACCCGGGACCGACATCTACTCGTCGGTCGCGTCCAACGGTGGCTACGACACCTACTCGGGCACCTCGATGGCGACCCCGCACGTCGCGGGTGCTGCCGGTCTCCTGATGGCCAACGGCTACACGGCTTCCGAGGCGCGCGACCAGCTCGCGTCCACGGCGGAGAACATCGGTCTCGCCTCGAACGAGTCCGGTGCTGGCCTCCTCGACGCCGCCGCGGCCCTCGGCCTCGATTCCTCGGACAACTAATACTACCTGGTCCCCGTTCTCGCCGACGTGTCGGCAAATTAATCGCAGTTCGTCAATAGATACATCAGCGTACCAAACATTTAGTCACCATCGGTGAGTGTTATGGGCTATCATGGCACAGCGTCGTGTCACGAGGCGGCGATTGCTCGAAACGACCGGTGGGACCCTGACAGTCGCCGCGCTGGCCGGGCTCTCACAGGCAGCGGGCCGGGAGACAGTCGAGGTGAACGTCGGGTTCGACGGCCCGAGCGGACGGCGGGCCGCAGAACGGGCGGCGACCTCGGTCGAGCGCGTGTTCGCGTTCGACGCGATGACCATCACGGTCGCTCGTCCGGCTATCGACGGCCTGCGCAAGAACCCGAACGTCCGCTACGTCGAAGAGAACGGGCGGATGTTCGCCATCCCGAATCGACCGGTCTCGAACGCGCCCCCGGGCGGGTGCTCCCCGTGGCCGGACTGCAAGGACGACGGCGGCGGGGGTGGTGACACGAGCCAGATGCTCCCGTGGGGTATCGACCGCGTCGACGCCGAGGTCGCCCACGCCAACGGGGACACGGGTGCCGGAGCCGACATCGCTATCCTCGATACGGGCATCGACGCAGACCACCCCGACCTGCAAGCCAACCTCGGCTCTGGCACGGCGTTCGTCAGCTGCCGCGGTGGGAGCTGTACCACGGACTGGGACGACGACAACGAGCACGGCACCCACTGCGCTGGTATTGCGGGCGCGGACGACAACTCCCAGGGCGTCGTCGGTGTCTCGACCGGGGCGACCCTCCACGCTGTGAAAGTCCTCGACAAGCGCGGTTCCGGCTCCTTCTCCGACATCGCTGCCGGGCTGGAGTACGTCGCCGACCAGGGCTGGGACGTCGCCAGCATGAGTCTCGGTGCGTCCTCCGGGCCCCAGGTGGTGAAAGACGCGTGCGAGTACGCCGACAGCAAGGGCGTCCTGTTGGTCGCCGCGGCGGGCAACTCCGGTCCGTGTACCGACTGCGTCGGCTACCCGGCCGCCTACCCCGAAGTCGTCGCCGTCGGCTCGACGACGGAGTCCGACACCCTGTCGTCGTTCTCTTCGACCGGTCCCGAGGTCGAAATCGCCGCACCCGGCTCGGCGATCTACTCCACGATTCCCGGCGGCTACGACACCTTCTCCGGGACCTCGATGGCCTGCCCACACGTCTCGGGAGCCGCGGGCCAGTTGATGGCCGACGGCGCGTCCGCGTCTCAGGCGAGGAACACCCTCGGTAGCACCGCCGGAGACCTCGGACTCGCCTCGAACGAGTCGGGTGCCGGCCTCCTCGACGTCGCGGCGGCCCTCGGCCACGACTCCTCAGACAACTGAGACGGGCGGGAGACGAGCCCTCTCGCCCGTCCACTGTGGGATGCGTCCACATCCCGTGGATTCGACGGCCCTCCCACCCAATTAATTCCAGTGGTAATTTTTTGGAAAAACCTACGGACACCGGTTAGACGCTATTTCTTCACAAATACAGAACAGTTAACGGCAAAATTATCTAAACTACATGGCTAATTTCGCGGTTGAAACAAAAGTTTTAATTGTAGTACGAATCTCGTCAACGATGGACATGGCAGACAACAACAGTCAGATGTCGCGGCGGCGGCTGCTGAAGACCACGGGTGGGGCACTCACGGCGACCGGGGTCGTCGGACTGACGCAAGCGAAGGCCAGCAAGGGTGGCGACAAGGTCGAAGTGAACGTCGGCTTCGACGGCGCACGGGGTCGGGCACGCGCCGAGAAGGCGGCTTCGAGCGTCAAACGACGCTTCAACTTCGACGCGATGACGATGGAGGTGCCGCGCAAGGCACTGAAGGGGCTGCAGAAGAACCCGAACATCCGCTACGTCGAACCGAACGGGACGATGTACGCCATCCCGCACCAGCCGAGCACCTACAAGCCGCCGGGCAAGTGTAGCCCGTGGCCGGACTGCAAGAACTCCGACGGCGGTGGCGGCGGCGATACGAGCCAGACGCTCCCGTGGGGCATCGACCGCGTCGACGCCGAAGTCGCCCACGCCAATGGGAACACGGGTGCCGGTGCCGACATCGCCATCCTCGACACAGGTATCGACTCGGACCACCCCGACCTGCAGGCCAACCTCGGCTCCGGGAAAGCGTTCGCCAAGTGCAAGGGCAAGAGCTGCAACTACAACTGGGACGACGACAACGAGCACGGCACCCACTGTGCCGGTATCGCAGGCGCGGACGACAACTCCCAGGGCGTCGTGGGCGTCTCGACCGAGGCGACCCTCCACGCCGTGAAGGTCCTCGACAGCCGTGGTTCGGGGTCGTTCTCCGACATCGCGGCCGGTGTCGAGTACGTCGCCGACCAGGGCTGGGACGTCGCCAGCATGAGCCTCGGCGGCTCATCCGGCTCCGCGGCACTCCGTGATGCGGTCCAGTACGCCGACAGCAAGGGCGTCCTGCTTATCGCCGCGGCGGGTAACTCCGGTCCGTGTACCGACTGCGTCGGCTACCCGGCCGCCTACCCCGAGGTCGTCGCCGTCGGCTCGACGAACTCCTCGGACCAGCTCTCGTCGTTCTCCTCGACCGGCTCCGAGGTCGAAATCGCCGCCCCCGGTTCGGACATCTTCTCGACCGTCCCCGGCGGCAGCTACGACACCTTCTCGGGCACCTCGATGGCCTGCCCGACCGTCTCCGGTGCCGCGGGCCAGCTGATGGCCGACGGGGCCTCCGCCTCGCAAGCGCGTAGCACCCTCACGAGTACGGCCGAAGACATCGGTCTCGCCGGCAACGAGGGCGGTGCCGGCCTCCTCGACGTGGCGGCCGCGCTGAACCTCGACTCGTCGAACAACTGACCCGCTTCGGTTCGACGACGTAGCCAACACTCCCCGTCCTTTTCTGTCGCCTGTTTCGTTTCGACCGGGTGGCGACGCCGGTCCCGGTCGGTCACTCGCTCTCGTCTCGCTCCCACCACTCCCGGGCGAGCAGCCCGTAGTAGTGAACGTCGTGGTGTTCGCCGTCGGCGAACCGTTCCTCGCGGTGGACGCCCTCGTGCGTGAATCCCAACTTCTCGAGAAGCGACCGTGACGGGTCGTTGAAATCGAAGACGTAGGCGCCGACCTTGTGCAGGCCGAGCTGGTCGAACGCGTAGTCGAGCAGGAGCGAGCAGGCTTCGGTCGCGTACCCGTTGCCCTGCGCCTCCGGGACGACGTGGACGCCGGCATCTGCGGTGTCGTTCGGTCGCTGGATGCGCTTCAGCGTCACCATGCCGACGTACTCACCGTCGAGACAGGCGAGCAGCGCGACGGTGTCGTCCCCGCGGAGCCAGTCGAGAAAGCCCTCGGTGTCGGGTTCGTCGAACGGTTCCGGGGGGCCACCGGCGAACAGTCGAAGGTCGGGGTCGTTTCGCAACCGCTGGAGGTGGTGCAGGTCCTCGTCCTCGACGGTTCGGAGTTCGATGCGGTCGCCGCGAGTGAAGACTGGGCCAGGCATACGCCGTGGGACTCGCCGGGCGACCAAGAAATCTGGGGCGTCTCGCCTACTCGTACTCGGCGCGCAGTTCCGAGAGCAACTGCCGGGCCGCGCGTCGAACGGCTTCGTCGCTCGACTGGCTGGGCTCCCAGCCCAGTGCAGAGAGCTTCTCGATGGACAGGCGCATCTTCGGCACGTCGCCGGTCCAGCCGCGGTCGCCACCCGTGTACTCGTACTCGGGGTCGAGGCCCATCTCGTCGGCGACGATGTCGGCGATGGTGTTGACCGAGGTCGTGGTCCGGGTCCCCAGATTGAACACGTTGAAGTCCTTCTCGGCGTGTTCGACCACGTGGCACATCGCGTCGATGCACTCCTCGACGTGGAGGTAGGACTTCTCCTGTAGACCGTTGCCGAGGATGGTCAGGGTGTCGGGGTTCTCCAGCAGCTTCTCGATGAAGTCCGGGACGACGTTGCCGCGTTGTTTCGGCCCGACGATGTTGGCGAAGCGATAGACCCACGACTGGACGCCGTAGGAGTGCGCGTACGTCGAGATGATGGCCTCGTCGGCGAGTTTCGAGGAGCCGTAGATGGAGATGGGTTCGAGGGGCGCGTAATCCTCGGGCGTCGGCATCGGGGCCTCGCCGTACACCGTCGAGGAGGAGGTAAAGGCGAGCTTGTCACAGCCGACTTCGTCCATGCGTTCGAGGACGTTGTACGTCATCTCGCCGTTCTCTTCGAACAACTTGCGGTCGTCGTCGAAGTTCGTGTCGGTGTAGGCCGCGAAGTGAAACACCATGTCGGTGTCCTCGGTGATGACGGAGGCGACGTCGTCGGGGTCGCACATGTCCGCCTTCTCGAACTCGACCGCGTCCGGGACCCGGTCGCGTGTCCCTTTCGAGAGGTCGTCGGCGACGAGGACGTCGTTGTCCGCCGCGAGGTGGTCGGCGAGGTGTGACCCGACGAGTCCCGCGCCACCGGTGACGAGGATTCGTTTGTCGGAGAGCTTCATGCGATGATGTGTACCACCGGTGAGTAAGTGCGTTCTGGTCCTGTACTACTTCGAAAGCGTCCCGGTGACCAGCGTCACGCCCGGCGCGCGCCGGAGGTCGATTCGCGTCACGTCGGTGAACCCTGCCGCTCGCAACCACGCCTCGACCTGCTCGAACCGGTAGACTCGCCCGCCGAGGAGGACTCTGTACGTGAACCCGATGAAGTCGTTCATCGCCCGGGCGGTCGCGATGGGTCCCGCGCCCTCGAACTGGTCCATGACGACCACGGTCCCGCCAGGGTCCAGGGCGTCGGCCGTGCGCTCGAACAGCCGCCGGGCCTCGTCGGGCGTGAACCCGTGGACGACGTTGAACGCGAACGCGAGGTCGTAGCCGGACCCGATATCGTCGGCGAGCAGGTCGCCACCGATGGTGTGGACTCTCTCCGCGAGCCCGGCCTCGGCCGCGTTCTCCCGGGCCACCTCGAGTGCGACCGGCGAGTCCACGACGGTCGCCTCGAGTGACGGATTCGCCCGACACGCACCGATGCTGTACCGCCCGTGGCCGCCGCCGAGGTCGACCAGTCGCGTCTTCCCCGTCACGTCGACGTTGTCGAGCACCGGGTCGAGCGCCAGCTTCGCGACCGCCTCGAAGCCGCGCTGGGCGATCGGCCACCGGTCGGGGCGGTCGTCGAGCCACTCGTACACCGACTGCTCGGGCTCACCAGTTCGCACGACCGCGGTCGCGTTGTCGTCCCAGAACGGGTAGACCACGGAATCCCAGAAGGTGAACCAGTCGACCAGCCCAGGGTCGCCGACCATCCAGCGCTCGCTGAGGTTCGAGAGGGCGTAGGTGTCGCCGTCGGAATCGAGGTACCCGGCGCGAACGAGGAACCGACAGAGCATGTCGAGCGTCTCCTCGTGCCCGTCGAGTCGGGTCGCGAGGTCGGCAGCCGTCGCCGGGCCGTCGGCGAGCGTGTCGAACACGCCGAACTCGGCAGCGAGAGCGACCGACTTCACGGTCCCGCCGCCCAGCAGGTCGTAGATGGCCCCCGGCGCTCGGTTCGCCCGGAGGATGTAGAGGCGTTCGAGGAGGTTCGGGACGTGGGGCATCGATTGCAGTTCACTCGGAGCCGGGGAAAAACTGGTGCCGGTTCTCGCGCTCTGGCACGCGGGACGCACGCGGCCACAGCCTGTTACCTGCAGACACTCGTTCTCGTGGGCGGGTGTCCGGACGACGACCGCCGGGGCGTTCCGCTTGCTGACGGTCATCGGCCTGCGGCTGGCCGCGAAGGGTGCGTTCGACGTCTGCGCCGAAACGAAACCCCCTAACGGGTGCTCCCAGTACCGACAGCCATGCAAGGAGAACCCGAGGTCGCCGTGGTCCGGTTGGCACACCGCCCGGGCCGTGACGACCGGATGACGACGCACGTCGGGTTGACGGCGCGTGCCCTCGGCGCGGACCGGGTCATCTACCCGGACAACGCCGACCAGTCACGCCAGACCGTCGAGGACATCACCGGTCGCTTCGGCGGCCCCTTCGCGGTCGAACTCGTCGAATCGACGAAGTCCGTGGTCAGGAACTGGGATGGCACCGTCGCCCACCTCACGATGTACGGCGAGCGCGTCCAGGACGTCGAGGACGAGATTCGTGCCTCACGAGAGGAGGACGAAGAGCCGCTGCTGGTCGTCGTCGGGTCCGAGAAGGTCCCGTTCGACATCTACGAGGCCGCCGGCTGGAACGTCGCCGTGACGAACCAGCCCCATTCCGAAGTGGCGGGCCTCGCCGTGTTCCTCGACCGGCTGTTCGACGGTCGCGAACTCGACCGCGAGTGGCAGGATGCAGAGAGTCGCGTCGTCCCGAAAGCGACCGGGAAGAAGGTCGTCTCGGCTGACGGAGAAGACGGCAAGGGCGCGGACGAGTAACAAGATTTAACCCGCTTACGGCCCCCATTTCGACATAATGGCTTTTGAGGGACTGCTCGAAGACCCCGTCATCCAAAAATATCTCCACGAACTGGTGGGCCCGAAGGGCATGCCAGTGGCCGCGGCCCCGCCGGACGGCGAGGTCACGGACGAGGAGCTCGCCGAGGAGCTCGACCTGGAGCTGAACGACGTCCGCCGGGCGCTGTTCATCCTCTACGAGAACGACCTCGCGACATACCGCCGCGTCCGCGACGAGGACTCCGGCTGGCTCACCTACCTCTGGACGTTCCAGTACGAGAACATCCCGGAGAACTTAGAAGAAGAGATGTACCGTCTGCTCGACGCACTCGACGAACGGAACGACTACGAACGCGACCACGAGTTCTACCTCTGTGAGGTCTGTTCCATCCGGTTCGAGTTCGGCGAAGCGATGGACTTCGGCTTCGAGTGCCCCGAGTGCGGGTCGCCGCTCGAGTCGATGGACAACGGTCGCCTCGTCGAGGCGATGGAAGCACGAATCGCGGCGCTCCGCGACGAGCTGAACGTGGAAACGAACGCATAATGGTCGTACTCGCGACCAAAGTGTACGTCGAGGGTGACGCCCGCGACCGTGCCATGGACGGCCTCCGGTCGCTCGTGGACAACGCGGTCGGCGACCTCGACGTGACCTACGATATCGGCTTGCGCCACGACGACTTCCCGACCGTAACACTGGACGGCGACGACGTGGTCGCCGCCCGGAACGTGCTCCGTGAGGAGTGGGGCGAAATCGTCCCCGAACTCGAGACGGGCGAGACCTACGTCGGCACGCTCGAACACTGGGACGACGACGGGTTCGTCCTCGACGCGGGGCAGGAGGTTCGTATCCCCGCCGACCAGCTCGAACTCGGTATCGGGACGCCGGAACAGATTCGCAACCGCCTCGGACTGGTCCAGCACCTCCCGATGGAGTTCGTCTACGGCGAGCCCTCCCGACTCTCCGACGACGAGCGTGACCGCCTGTTCGACTGGACCCGCGGGAACGGCCGAGTGAACGTCAACAGTTCGACCCGCGGCGAGGTCCGGGCGACGGTCAACCGCGCCGGGCACGCCCAGGACATCGTGACGGTCGAACGCCTCGGCCTGCTCGAACAGTCCATCATCTGCACCGAGGAGACCGACCCGCCGGGGCTGCTGGCGAGCATCGGGGGTTACCTCCGGGCGGAACTCAAGTGCGTCGTCCCGTAGGACCATGAATCGACGACTGCTGCTCGGTGTCGGTCTGCTGGTTCTCCTCGTCGCGAGCGCGGGCTGTACCAGCATCTTCGGCGGCGGCATCTCCGACGAACAGCTCGACAGCAACGCGACCTACGCCTGGGACGAAGTCCCGAGCTGGGACACCACGGGTGACACGCCGAAACCGGTCGAGACCAGCGAGACCACCGACGTGTACGTCAACGTCACGGGCGGCCAGTACCACGCCGTGTACCACCTCGACAACGTCACCAGGAAGGACTTCCAGGTGTACACCCGCGGGCTGAGCAACGAGGACCCGGTCGACATCTCGGCGGTCAGGTATCGCTACCCCAACGGCACGACCGTCAAAGGGTCACAACTCGAGGTGTACAAGAGCAACTACAAGACGCACGTCGTCCTGCCGAAGAGCGACGGCGGCACGACGAACGGGACGCTCGCGTTCACCGCGCCGGCTGAACCGAAGAACTTCCGCCTGCTCAACTACATGGAGGGCTCCTACGAGGTCGTACTCCCGAGCGGGATGCGCACCTCGTTCTTCCTGTTCGGGCAGGTCGTCCCCTCGGCCGACCAGCGCTCGACCGTGGACGGCCGGGTCCACCTCCAGTGGGAGGAGGTCAGCGGAGCCATCACGGTGAAGTACTACCTCGAACGTGACTTCTACATCTTCACCGGGGCGGTCGGCCTCCTCGGGCTGGTCACCATCGGCGGGATGGCGTACTACTGGTACCGAATCAAGGCGCTCTCTGAGTTGCGCGAGCAACTCGGGATGAACGTCGAGCTAGGTGACGACGGCGACGGGCCACCACCGGGGATGCGGTAGGCACTGTCCACCCCGGAACCTTCGAGCCAGCCCCCGGTCGTCCAGCCGAGAGGACGGGTGTTTTTACGGTTCGGACCGAACCACGAGCCATGCAGGCAGCCGTGGTGACCGTCGGTGACGAACTCCTCAGTGGCGACACGGAGAACACGAACGCAACGTGGCTCTGTCGCCAGTTGACAGCACGTGGCGTCACCGTCGAACGAGTGTTCACGATACCCGACGACGTCGGCGACATCGCACAGGTCGTCAACGAGAGCTACGCTGCCTACGACGTGGTGCTCGTGACGGGTGGGCTCGGGCCGACCCACGACGACGTGACGATGGAGGGTGTCGCGGCCGCGTTCGGGCGAGCGGTCGAGAAGAACGAGGAGGCCGCGGCGTGGCTGACCGAACACGGCGGGTACGCCGCCGGCGACCTCGTGGACGGGACCACTCACCTGCCCGCGGGTGCTCGCGTCCTCCACAACACGGAGGGCGTCGCCCCGGGCTGTGTCGTCGAGACGGTGTACGTCTTCCCGGGCGTCCCAGGCGAGATGAAGGCGATGTTCGCCGAGGTGGCCGACGAGTTCGCCGGCGAGGTCCAGCACGTCGAACTGGTCCACGCGGCCGAACCGGAGTCTCAGCTGGTCGACCGGTTCGCCGAACTCCGCGAGCGCTTCGACGTGCAGGTCGGGAGCTACCCGGGCGACCACGTCCGGGTGAAGCTCTCGGGGCCGGACGAATCGGTCGTCGCCGAAGCGGCGACGTGGCTCCGCGAGCGGGTCGACTCCCCGGCGGAACGACCCGAGTAGGTCGGGAGAAACAGACTGTCGCGGTCAGTCGCCGCTGCGCAGGAACCCCTCGCGGACGGTCGCGACGAACGAATCCAGCAGGTCCCGCGGCCCGCGCTGGGCGAGTCCGAGCTGGTCACCGACGCCGAGTGCGTCTTCCAGTCGCCAGACCTCGGCTATCTGGCCGCGGTCGAAGCGGAACCGGAACACGGTCGGGACCTGGAACAGCCGCCCGGTCGGCGCGTACGGCCCGCGGCCCGGGACGGGCAACATCCCGGTGTGACGGCCGCGAACCGTGCAGTACGCGATTGCCTCGTCGCCGTCGACGACGAGCGACTCCACCGTCGCCTCACAGTCGTCGAATATCTCGTGTTGCCGGGTGACGTGCCGTTGCAGGGCACGCCGTCCGGTGACGCCGGTCCCCCAGCAGTCCAGATGCAAGACGGCGTCCGGCGTGAACAGGTCGTCGACGCGGTCGAGGTCGCCCGCCACGAACACGTCCTGGATGGCCTGTCGGGCCAGAATCTTCTTCGCCACGTGCTCCGAGCGTTCGCCGACGCGTAGCTCTGTTGCCATGCGGACGATAGGCGACCGACGAGAATAGCGATGTCGTCAGTTCAATTCGTGTAGATGTGGTAGAGCCAGCCCACCGTGACGAGCAGGCTCGCAACCAGTACCACCCAGCCGGTTCCTTCGAAGGGGACGTGTTCCGCCAGTAGGACGTTCATATCGGGGGCGTACCGACTGCGGTGGCTTAAGCGTTCACATCCGTCGCAGGGTGCAGTGTGCCGTCCGAACCGGCGAGACCCCCTCGTCCTGGCGACACAGCCGGTTCTCAACACCCTGGTCGTCGAACCGTGACGAACCCGAACGACGTGCAAGACTCACGGAAGCGGGGTCTTTTTCCACCCGAGGGCGTAAGGTCGGGATATGCGAATCGGGGTCGTCGTCAACCCTATCGCCGGCATGGGCGGCCGTGTCGGGCTGAAGGGGACCGACGGGAAAGTCGACGAGGCACGAGCGAGAGGAGCCGAACAGCGCGCACCGGGCCGTGCAGTCGAAGCGCTATCCGCGCTCCGGACAGCGGCGGCCGACGACCTGACCGTCCTCACCGCGGCGGGACAGCTCGGCGCGGACGAGTGTGCCGAGGCCAGCCTCGACGCCGAGGTGGTCTACGCACCCGACGACGACCTCAACGCCGACGAGACGACGGCCGACGACACCCGGGCCGCCGTCTCCGCGTTCCTCGAGCAGGGTGTCGACCTCGTGTTGTTCGTGGGCGGCGACGGGACCGCGGTCGACGTGGCCGAAACCATCCAGGCCGCCGGGAGTGACGTCCCGATGCTTGGCGTCCCCGCGGGCGTGAAGATATACTCCTCCGTGTTCGGCGTCACACCGCGGGACGCGGGCCGCATCGCGGCGACCTTCGACCGGGTCGCCGACCGCGAGGTGAACGACATCGACGAAGACGCCTATCGGGGCGGCGAGGTCCACACGGAACTGAAAGCCGTAGTCAGCGTCCCGGTCGCCGCCGAAGTCCAGTCGTCGAAACAGGTCGGGGGCGGGACCGTCGAGTCCCTCGCCGCCGGGTTCGTCGACGAGGTCGACCCCGAGGTGACGTACGTACTCGGTCCCGGTAGCACGGTCGGTGCCATCAAGCGAGCGCTCGGCTTCGAGCCGTCACCGCTCGGCGTGGACGTCTGGCGCGACGGCGAGGTGGTGGTCCGTGACGGAACCGAGGCCGAACTACTCGCCGCACTCGGCGACCGGAACGAAATCGTCGTCTCACCGATCGGCGGGCAGGGATTCATCTTCGGCCGCGGCAACCACCAGATCTCGCCCGACGTCATCCGCCGGTCGACCCTGACCGTCGTCGCCTCCCGCGAGAAACTCGACGGCGTCGGCGTCCTCCGCGTCGACACCGACGACGACGAGGTCGACGAATCGCTCCGGGGCTGGCAGAAAGTCCGGGTCGGCCGGTACGAACATCGACTCCTCAAGGTCGTCTAAGCCCACTGAGCGGGTCGCTCCCCCGGTGAACTGCCACATCGTCACGTGGGACTGCCCGGAGAATGATAAGACAGGCTAGTATTATCTCATGGGGCGAAATATAATGAATGGGTAGTCAGATATAAGGTCATCCTCTGGTTATGGGTCTCCATGGAAACACGGAAGGTGCAACGGCTCGGGCCGTCCACGCTCGCGATGACGCTGCCCGCCGAGTGGGCCAAGGAACACGGCGTCGAGAAAGGCGACGAGGTCTCCCTCCGCATGGGTGGGAAGGGGACACTCACCGTCATGCCGGAGTCGGCGAACACCGAGGAGTCGGAGGCGATCATCCACGCGGACAACCTGGACGCTGACGCGGTCGAACGAGCCATCGTGGCGCAGTACGTACTGGGCCGACGCGTCATCCGTGTCGAGTACGCCGACGGGACGCTTCCGTCGGACCACATCAACGCGGTCTACCGTGCCGAGACACAGCTCATGGGTCTCGGCGTCATCGAGGAGACACCCGAGAGCATCTCCATTCGCTGTTCCGTCGACCCCGAGGACTTCACCCTCGACAACCTGCTGGGCCGCCTGGAATCGACCGGGAGCACCATGCGTGGTGAGGCCATCAAGGCGCTCGCCCACGGCAACCCCGACCTCGCCCAGCGCGCGCTCAACCGCGAGCGCCAGGCGAACAAGATTTTCGTCCTGATGCTGCGGCTCATCTTCACGGCCTACCAGAACCCGAACCTCGCCCGTGCGGTCGGTCTCGACTCTGGGTTCCCGCTCATCGGCTACCGCTCCATCGCGAAGAACCTGGAACTCACTGCCGACAACGCAGAGGACATCGCCGAAATCGTCCTCGAAGCCGAGGGGCACACCCTCGACGTGGACTCGGGGACGATGCGGCGCATCCGCGAGTTCACCGAGCAGGTCGACGAGATAACCCGGCTCGCCGTCGAGTCCGCGGTCGAACGGGACTACATGAAGACCATCGAGGTCCGCAAACTGTTCCACGAGATCGGCGACCGGGAGCGGGAGATCTTGAACGACCTCCCCGAGATGGACAACGACGACCTGCTACAGGTCCGTGAGGTCCTCGTCAGCCTCCAGCAGACCGCACAGTACGCCATGCGGAACGCGGAAATCGCGGCCAACCTCGCACTCAACGAGGAGTCCGAACACACGACCATCAACTGAGGCAGCGAGCCTCGGAGTGGATTTTTCGAAGCGGGTCGGCTAGCTGTCTCCCTGTCTGGACCGCGAGCGCCGACGTCAGTCCGCAGACACCTCCTCGAACTCGCTCGCTGCGGTCGACGGTTCCGTGTGCGACCCACGTTTCGTCGCGGTCAACGGACGCCGGCAGGATATCTCACAGTCGAACTCGGGATGCTCGGCGAGGTGTCTGACCAGCAGGTGTCGGCGCGAGCCGGTGATGCCAGTTCGCCCGACCGCATCGGCCCCGAACTCGGCTGGGAGCCGGTCGTAGAGCCGTTGGACCTCCCTGAAGCTGTCGAACACCTTCGTGTTCCCGGCTGAGTCGGCAGCGCGTCGCGTCACCTCGTAGGAACCGTCTGCTCGGTAGACACAGGCGGTCCTGAAGAACTCGCGTCTGTCGACCAGCGCGTCGCCGATGCGTTCTTGCAGCGCCAACGCTTCGCGGCGGGTCAGTTCGCGTCGCTCGTCACCGACTTCGAGGACGACCGATTCACACTCGGCGGTCACTGTAATCTCAGTACCGTCGGAAAACTCGACCAGGAGAGTGGGTACTCCGGTTCATACTCACGGCTGACTTCGTGACCACCAATAAATGTACCGTCCTGACAGGTCCATTCGGCGTCGGTCGACCGGCGTGAGGACGGTCGCGATGGCTTCGGTCGCGGCGTCAGTCGGCCGACGCCGGAACCTCCGTCTCGACGTCGCTCGCTGGCGACGTCTTCTGGACCGTCAGCGGGCTGCGACTCGTTATCTCGCAGTCGAAGCTGGGATGTTCCGCGAAGTGGCGGACCATCATGTGTCGACGCGAGCCGGTGATGCCGGTCCGCCCGACGGCCTCCGCGCCGAACTCGTCAGGCAAGCGGTTGTACAGCCGCTTGACTTCCGTGAAGTTCTCGAACACCTTCGCGTTGCCCGAGGAGTCCGCACCACGTCTCGTCACTTCGTAAGAGCCGTCCTCGCGATGGACGCCTGCGGTTCGGAAGAACTCGCGGCGCTCGACGAGCGCGTCGCCGATCTGCGATTGCAGCGCGACCGCTTCGCGTCTGGACAGCGTCTGTTCTGTACCACCGATAGAAACGACGATCGATTCACAGTCCGAGGTTACTGTGATGTCTTCACCGTCGGAGAACTCGACCAGGAGAGTGGGTACTCCGGTTCATGTATCCAACCATGCGAGAGCATTCGCATTAAGGCTGTCGCCGGTGACACCTATCGCCAGTAACCCACCGTCGTCCGTCGTGGTCCTCGACCCGTCGTCGGTGGCCGTCTCAGAACCGTCGTCCGTGGCTGTCCCCGACCCGCCGCTGGTGGCCGTCCCAGAACCGTCGTCCGCCGTGCTGGTGGTCGTGGTCGTCCCTGACTGGTCGGTGTCGTCTTCGCTGGCGTTCTCGTCACCCTCGTCACTGGCACTGTCCTCGCCTGCAGCGGTTTCGTTCCCTGCCGTCGACCCGTCCTTCGTCCCGAAGATGTCCGTCTCGATGGTCTCGCGGTGCGTGAACGCGTCCATCGGGACGGTTACCTTGGTTCCGCTCACTTCGAGCGTCGCGTCGAACTCGATACGGAGCTGGGTCACCTGGTCGTTCTGGACGTGAGTCACCCACCACTCGTCGAGCCGGTCGTTCTCGATGCGGGTCACCGTCCGGACCTGCGTGACCTCGCCGGGCTGGAGGACGTACTCCTGCGTGTTCGTCCCGTTCCCGACCGTCAGCTCGTTCATGAATATCGCGTAGTCTATCTGTGATATCGGAATCGGGTACGGCTTGGGGTTGTAGATGTAGAAGTCGAGGACGATCGGCGTCGTCTCGTTCGTGGCGTTCCCCCACTGGCCCGCGGTCTCGTTGACGTAGAGGACCGGGTCGGAGACAAGCGGCTGGTCGGCGTTCACCTCCCGTGTCTCCGTCGAGTTGAACGACGACAGCATGTCGGTCTGTATCGAACGCTTCTGTGTGGGCACCGAGAACGACCGACCGACGAGCCCAGCGTTCAGCCTCGCGTCGATGGCGACCTGCGTCTGCTCGTCGTTCTGGATGTGACTGGCCCACCACGCGGGAATCTTCTCGTTCTGCAGGTCGGTCCGCAACTCGAGCGTGGAGTTCCCCGGCGGCGTCTGGATGTTCTCCTTCCGGCCGGTCGCCATCGTGATACCGTTCATCCCTATCTCGTAGTCGGCGGTCACGTCGAGGAAACCGCTCCCGATGGGATTCGGGTTGTGAACGCCGATTTCGGAGACGACGACCGTCGTCGATTCGTTCACGTCGCCGAAACGGTTCTCCACACCGTCGACAGAGGGGGCCCCGACGCCCACGACGGCGACGAGCAGGCCGACGATGACCACGAGCGAGACGACGCCCGTGGCGGCGATGCGGAGTTTGCTCCCGAACAGCAGTCCAGTTACGCCCGCGCCATCGCCGGCGTCGGGGCCCGATGCAGCGGTCTCCTCTGTCCCGTCTACCATCTCGCTATCCTCCATGCCCTGCCAAGGTAAACCTCTTGCATCTACGTGCGTAGGGTCGCCGACCGGGACAGTGAGAACTAAGGCCCTCCCCCCGAAAGCGACGGACATGACCGCGACTTCGACCGACTCGTCCGACCGGGGCATCGGCTTCGGTGCCATCTTCGGCGCCGTGACTGCACTGAGCGCCGCCGGGATGGTCACGTTCGGCATCACCTACCTCCAGACCGGAGAGCACGGCGCACAGGAACTCGGCGCGTTCGCGTTCGCCGCCGCCGTCATCTTCGCCATGCTCGCCGTGTTCACAATCCAGTGGTACGAGGCCTGAACGCCACCCCTGTCCGAGCGAAAATCGTTATGTGTTTCAAAAACGTATCTCCCTCTAGACGATGAGCGATTACTCTGACGAAGAGCAGCGGATTCTCGCCTACCTGCGCGACAGCGTGTCCAGGGGCGAACAGTACTTCCGCGCGAAGAACATCGCGGACGCTATCGGCCTGTCCTCGAAGCAGGTCGGGACTCGCCTGCCACGCCTCGCCGAGAAGACAGACGACGTGGAGATCGAGAAGTGGGGACGGTCTCGGTCGACCACCTGGAAAGTAACGCTCGGCTAAGCTGATTCCACGACGTTTTTACCGATATAGCCACCAGATGGCATATGACAGTCCGGGTAGAGCGGACGTTCGAGTTTCCGGTACGCCCCGAACGCGTCTGGGAGTTCATCGTGGACCCAGAGCTCCGGGCGCGCCCCATCAGCGTCGTCGCCGGATTCGAACTCGACGACGACGAGGGACGGGAAGCGACCTGGCACGTCAAACTCCCCATCCCCTTGCTCAACAGGACGGCGACAGTCCGGACACGAGACGTCGAACGGCGCGAGCCGGAGTTCGTGAAGTTCGTCGGGCGCTCGCGCGTGATGCGCGTGACCGGTGAACACGAGATTACCCCCACCGAGGAGGGGTGTACACTCAGGAACCAGTTCGTCGTGGACGGCAAGCTCCCGGGCGTGGAACGATACTTCAAATCTCACCTGGACGGTGAACTCGACAACCTCGAAGCCGCGCTGCGGGAGTACCTGGAGCTACCAGCATGAGACTCGCACTGGCACAGATCGCGGTGAAAGCGGCGGACATCGAGGGGAACCTCGCGCGTGCGGAGGAAGCCATCGAGACGGCCGCCGGCCGTGGTGCTGACCTCGTCGCGCTCCCGGAGCTGTTCAACGTGGGCTACTTCGCGTTCGACGTGTACGCCCGGAACGCGGAGGGGCTGCGCGACAGGACACTCACACGGCTGTCGGACGCTGCCCTCGAGAACGACGTGGCCATCCTGGCCGGGAGCATCGTCGAGGACCTCGGGCGCACCAGAGACCAGACCGACGTCTACACACCGGTGGACGAGGGGCTGGCCAACACTTCGGTGCTGTTCGACGCCGAAGGAGAGCGAAAGCTGGTCTACCGCAAACACCACCTGTTCGGCTACGAGTCCGCCGAGACTGGCCTGTTGACACCCGGCCACCGCGTTCCGGTGGCCGACCTCGGTGGCTTCACCATCGGGGTGACGACCTGTTACGACCTCCGGTTCCCCGAACTCTACCGCGACCTGCAAGAGAAAGGCGCCGACATGGTACTCGTCCCGTCGGCGTGGCCGTACCCCCGCGTCGAACACTGGCAAACGCTTCCCCGGGCTCGCGCCATCGAGAACCTCTCGTACGTCGCGACCATCAACGGGAGCGCCGACTTCGAGGACGCGACCCTGGTCGGCCGTTCGACCGTCTTCGACCCGTGGGGGACCCCCGTCGCGACGACCGACGACCGCCCGGACGTCGTCTACGCCGACGCCGACCTTGCCGAAATCGACCGCGTGCGCCAGGAGTTCCCCGCGCTCGACGACCGGCGATGACCGCCGTGCCGAAGCCACGGCATTTATACGTGAGGGCGGCGAAGACCGTAATGCCGGTTAGACGCTTTTCACGTCGATTCCGGCAAACGCCCGTCGCACCTACGCCCGCGCCCACAGTCTGTTCCGCGGGGCTACCTAGGAGCCTAGCGCGGAACGGACATCTCGCCTCTCGTCCTCATCTCTCACAGTAACTGGTTCGCGGACGACGAGACCGGTCTCGTCACGCACAGCCGTCGGTTCTCCCGAAAATCGTGTCTCGTCTCGTGAGACGAGTCAGTGTCGCCGTCGATAGAGTTCGCGCTCGGTCTCGATGGCGCGTCGCTGCACCGAGTCGAGTGCTTTCTCTCGGTCGTCCATGGATACGTCGGCTCGTTCGGGGTCCCCGCGCAGCACCCGCGACAATCGCGACCGAACGCGACTAAACATGTTAACGTTTAACACAGCAACTGTAATAAATGTTGGTGGGCCGGCTGGTTTCCCAGCGGCGGCGTGACGCGCCCGGCGGTGACGGTCCGCGAAGGCGCCACCGGGACGTAGTACTGGGTTCCGTGAGAGAGCGGTTGCTCAGCGGCGGACGACAGACAGAAAAATCGACGGACACGGCCTGTCGGCGGGTCTCCTCGTTCAGTCGTCGTCGGAAGTCGTCTTGATGTCCGCAGACAGCCCCTGTGCCATCTCGATGTCCTTCGAGTTGTTGAGCGTCCAGGCGGTACGCTCGGTGACGGCCTCGATGACCTCACGGGCCGAGGGGTAACCGTTGCCGGACTTCTTGACGCCACCGAACGGCAGGTGGACCTCGGCACCGATGCACGGCAGGTTGCCGTACGCGAGGCCGATTTCGGCGTTGTCACGGAAGTAGTTGATCTGGCGGTAGTCCTCGGAGATGATGGCACCGGCGAGCCCGTACGGCGTGTCGTTGTGAATCTCGACGGCGTCCTCGATGTCACCCGAGTACTTCATCAGGGCGACGTGCGGGCCGAAGCACTCCTCCTTGATGCAGCGGAGGTCCGTGTCGTAGTCGATCTCGTAGACGAACGGGCCGACCCAGTTGCCGTCTTCGTGGCCCTCGGGAATCTCGCTGTCCTCGAGTTCGAAGCGGTCGACGAGGACGTTCGCGCCCTCCTTCTCGGCCATCTCGTTGTGGCGGCCGATCTTCTCGACGTGCTCGGGCTCGATAGCCGGGCCCATGAAGGTGTCCTCCGAGAGCGGGTCGCCGACAGAGATGTCCTTCGCGATGTCGACGTAGCGCTCTTTGAACTCGTCGTAGACGTCCTCGTGGACGATGAGGCGCTCGGAGGAGACACAGCGCTGGCCGGTCGTCTTGAAGCTCGACATCACTGCGGAGTGGACGGCGACGTCTAAGTCCGCCTTCTCCGTGATGACGATGCCGTTCTTGCCACCCATCTCACACGCGGCGAGCTTGCCGGGCATGCCGCCGACCTTCGAGGCGACCTCGTTGCCGACTTCCGCGGAGCCCGTGAACAGGACGGTGTCGGTGCGGTCGTCGTCGACGATCTGTGCGCCAGCGTCGCCGAAGCCCTGCACCATGTTGAACACGCCGTCAGGGATGCCGGCGTCCTCGAACATCTCCGCGATGATCTGGGCGCACCACGGCGTCTGCTCGGCGGGCTTGAACACGACGGTGTTGCCCTCGACGAGCGCGACGGCCATGTGCCAGAACGGGATGGCGACCGGGAAGTTCCACGGGGTGATGCAGCCGACGACGCCGCGGGGTTTGCGGCGCATGTAGGCGTCCTTGCTCGGAATCTCGGAGGGGATGACGTCGCCTTTCGGGTGGCGGGCGTCGCCAGCGGCCCACTCGACCATGTGGTACGCCTCGATGACGTCGGCACGGCCCTCGGAGATCTCTTTCCCGCACTCCTTGGTGACGACCTCGGCAAGCTCTTCGGTGCGCTCGCGGAGCTCGTGGTAGATCTCCCAGAGGTACTCGGCGCGGTCGATGTGCGAGAGTTCCTTCCACTCCTCGAACGCGTCGTCGGCAGCCTGGAGGGCTGTCTCTACGTCTTCCGGTGTGCCGCGGACGAACTCACCGAGCGTCTCACCCGTCGCCGGGTTCTCGCTCGTGAACGTCTCTTCGCTCGTACCGTCGGTCCACTCGCCGCCGATGTAGTGCTGGTAGGTTTCGGTGGCCTGCTGGCTCATATCTGGCAAAATTTTCGCTGGGGGCTACTAAAAAGCCTGCTATGTGACCATCCCCCGTGTCGGCCTGTCTCAGTTCGCGACCTTCTCGATCTCGCCTTTGACCAGCGCCGCATCGAAATCGTGGTCGGGGCGGAGCTTGACGAAATCGAGGAACTCGCGGGCGGCGAGCAGGTCGGTGGTCGGGTACACCGACGCGGCGATACGGACCGTCTCTCGCGCGCTGAGCATCGGGACGAGGACCGCCATCGCACAGGCGAGATCGTACGCGCGTGCGCCGGCGAGACCTTCCTGCCGGACGCTGGTCGCGTCGATGAAGTACACCTCGCCGTCGACCACGAGGACGTTCTCCGCTCGCAGGTCGCCGTGGGCGAGCCCGTGGGTGTGGAGTTCGTGTAGGACCTGGAACAGCGATTCTGCGAGGGCAGGCGCCTCGCTCGGTGGGACGTCGTTCAGCGTCCGGAACGCGGGCAGGTACTCGAGGACGAGAACGCCGAGGTCACCGACGGCGAACGCCTCGACCGGTTCGGGGGCGTTCAACCCGATGTCGCGCATCCGCCGGGTCGCCTCCAGCTCGTGTTCGGCCATCTGGAGCGGCCCGTCGAAGCGGTCGAAGAAACCCTCGGTCCCCGAGGAGAACACGCCGAGGTTGCGGCCGGTGGTAAAGAGCGCGTGGACCAGCGCGTTCTGGGGCGTGATGACCTTCACGAACCAGCGGTCGTCGATGACCAGTGGCGTCGAGAGCCAGTTGTCGGCGTCGAGGAACTCGATGCGGACGCCGTCGTCGGGCGACCGGCGGGCAAGCTCTCTGCCCACTCGTTCGAGGTCGTCCCACGGGATGGTCCCACGAACCCAGTTCCGCAACGGCACGTCGGAAGCAAACGCGATGGGCGGTAAAAACAGTTCGGCCGGGGGACTGGGGTGTCGGCTATCGACCGCTCAGTGCGTCTTCCCCTTCGGACCCTTTCCCGGTTTCTTGTCCTTCGGCCCCTTCGGGCCGTTGCCGGGTTCGTCCGCGTTCTCGCCCCACGCCTCGGGCGTGACGGCGTCGGTCACGTCGACCGCCGGGTTGAACGAGCCGGTGACCGGGATGGTCGGGTCGTCGTTCACGTTCGCGCTCGGGTCGGTGACGGCGTCGCCCGAGAGCCGGAGCTTCGAGCCGAGTGCAGCGGCCACCGCGTTCAGGTTCTCGCGTGCGTCCGCGGGAGCGGCCGCGTCGCCCAGCAGGACGACCGACCCGCCGCGGGCCCGGAACCGTGCGAGCGAGTCGAGTTCGGCGTCCGAGAGCGCCGCGGTCGGGGTGGTGACGAGCATCGCCCGGGCTTCTGCGAGGCGGTCCGAGGTCAGGTCGTTCACCTGCTCGAAGCCGATGCCGACGCCTTCGAGGAAGCGCTGGTAGTACGCCGCGTCCTCACTGGAGAGCGCGTAGTCAGCGGCGAACTGGCCGTGGCCGCCGTCGACGAGCACGTCACCGTCCCGGGCCGAGAGCGAGTCGAGCAGGTTCGTCAGGAAGACGAAGTTCTCGTAGTTCGCCGTGGAGACCGCGAACTCCTCGTCGGCCTCGTAGGACTCGTCGACGAGCAGCCCGCCGACCATCGCGACGCGCTTGCCGCGGTCGACGGCCGCCAGCGGCGCACCCGGTGTCGAGGCGGAGTCGGCTGCGAAGGCGGCGACGTGGCCGCGGCCGAGCGTCCCGCGAGAGACGGTGACGCGCGCTGCGTTCGGCACGAAGATGGACTCGACGTCGCGGTTGCGGATGGCGGGCGAGTTCTCGGGGTCGCTCTGGGACCAGACGCCGCGACCGGACTGGCGGGCCTCGTTCTCCGCGGTCCAGAACGACTCGTGTCGGGAGAGCCCGGAGCCATAGACGCGGGCGTAGCCCTCGGCGACGAGTCGCCGGTTGAACAGCGCGTCGCGCGAGCCGGAGCCGTCGGCGTCGTAGCCGATGTAGCCGAGCAGGCGGCCGAAGGCGTCCCTGACGCCCTCGTTCGGGTCGAACCAGAGGTCGACCGTCTGGCCCGCGAGCTGGGACTGCGCGAAGGTGGTCGCCTCGTCCGCCCAGTACGCGAGGTAGGGGTAGGTCGTCTCGTCGCCCGCACCCGGGCGGTCGGTGAAGTACGGCAGCGACTCGTCGAAGTTCGTCGTGGTCGGGCGGAACGGCGCGCCGGAGTTCTCCTCGTAGTCCATCACCTGCGAGTCGTCGAAGCCGAAGCCGAGGTCGAGGCCGACCGCGAGTTCGTTCAGCGCGTCGGTCGCGTCGTAGTTGCCGTAGTCCGACTGGTCGTGGAGGAACACCGCACCGCCCTCGCTCACGAAGTCGGCGAGCGCGTCGATTTCGGCCTGGTCGAAGCCGTACCCCGGGCTGGTGACGACGACGGCGTCGGCGTCCCCATCGTCGAGGTCGGCAACGAGGTCGTCGGTCGCGCGCAGGTCGTAGCCGTTGTCCTCGGCGTAGGCGCTGAAGCCGTCGAACTGGGAGAGCCCGTAGTACTGGCCGTGGGACTCGTCCCAGAGGACGGTCCCGCCGCCGACGAGGTCGTCCCACACGTTCAGGAGGAACTCCTCGTTGCCGTACTCGAACGGGGTGCCGTCGCTGACGAGCATCCCGCCGAAGCCGGCGACGCGGCCGTCGACCGCCGCGAGCGGAACCGGGTCGTCGCCGTAGGTCGTGGCGTCGCCGTCCCCGTCGGCGTCGCTGACGAAGGCGGACTCTTCGGCCCACACCGCGACGAGGTCGTCGTCGGTGAGTTTGCTGCCATCGGCGGCGACGAGGCAGCTGGTCGAACCGAACTGGAGCGAGGTGAGCGGGATGGACTCGGAGCCGTCGCCGAGGCCTTCCCATTCCTCGGGGCGCTCGAACTCCGAATTGAAGGCCTTCTCGGGCGTGTCGATGCCGAGCACGCGGATGGACTCGACGGTGCCGCCGGGGAAGCGCACGTCGACGGTGTCGCCGTCGGTGACGCTTACGACCTCGACCTCGTAGGTCTGGCCCACCCCGAGGTCCGGGCCGCTCGAACCGATGCCGGCGCGGTTCTCGAAGAAGTCGAACGCGTCGTTGAAGGCGGTCGTCGTCGGGACGTAGTCGACGCCCGCGTTGTTCGTGTCGTCGAACACCTGGTCGTCGTTGAAGCGGAACGCGAGGTCGACGGCCTCGGCGATGGCGTTCAGGTTGTCCGTCTGGTCGTAGTTCGAGAAGTCGGACTGGTCGTGGAGCAGGAGTGCGCCGCCGTCCGCGACGAAGTCCGCGAGGGCGCTCTTCTCGGCGTCGGAGAAGGCGTCGGCGGGCGAGGTAACGACGAGGGCGTCGGCACTACCCAGGTCGGCCGTGAGGTCGCCAGTCGCCTGTACGTCGTAGCCGTTCGCCTCGGCGTAGGACTCGAACGTCTGGAACGAGTCGAGGTCGTAGAACTGCCCGTGGGACTCGTCCCAGAGGACGGTGCCGCCACCCACGAGATCGTCCCACACGTTGAGGACGAACTCCTCGTTACCGGTCGTGAAGTCCGCGTCGTCGGGGACCAGCATCGTCCCGAACCCGGCGACCGCACCGGCGTTCGACTCGTCGACCGCCACGAGCGGGATGCGACCCGGGTACTCGACGGCGTCGTCGTCGTCATCGGCGTCGCCGTTCGTCGCGGTGTCTGCGGCCCACACCGCCACGAGCGAGTCGTCCGAAAGAGTAGACCCGTCGGCAGCGAGGAGACTGCTCGTCGAATCGAACGCCAGCGCGGGGATGGTGTCGGCGGCGGCTGTCAGTCCTGTCAGTCCAGTGCTGACCGCGGCACTGGTGGCAAGCCCGGAGAGGAATGTACGTCGTTGCACAGGGATGAAACCGAAGCATCAATTTATAAAATTTCTGCTTTTCTAATCTAAAATCATACGTGTTCTACAGAGTGATATTGTGGGGGCCGTCGACATGGGGGGAACGTACTGGCGGCACAATCCACCGACGGTAGTGCCTTCGGCTGCATGCATATCGAGGCACGGGGCCGAGCGGCGCACAGAAGGCTTTATTTTCGTTCTGGGCAAGCATTGCGTATGGACTTCACGCTGCCCGACGAGCACCGGATGATTCAGGAGGAGGTTCGTCGCTTCTGTGACGAGGAGATCGAACCCATCGCACAGGAGATAGAGAACGAACACCGCTTCCCCCAGGAGATATTCGACCAGCTCGGTCAGCTCGACGTGATGGGCGTCCCCATCTCCGAGGAGTACGGTGGCCTCGGCGGCGACACACTCATGTACGCCGTCGTCGCGGAAGAACTCGGCCGCGTCTCTGGCTCCGTCGCGCTCTCGTACGTCGCACACACCTCTCTCGCCTCGAAGCCCCTCGAACTGTTCGGGACCGACGAGCAGAAAGAGCGCTGGCTCACCCCGCTGGCCTCCGGCGAGTACATGGGCGCCTGGGCGCTCACAGAGCCCGGTAGCGGGTCGGACGCTTCCGACATGGACACCACCGCCGAGAAGGACGGCGACGAGTGGGTCATCAACGGCACCAAGCAGTTCATCACCAACGCATCCGAGGCAGGCAGCGTCCTCGTCAAGGCCGTCACCGACCCCGGCGAGGGCTACGACGGCATCTCGACGTTCATCGTCGACCCCGAGGAGGACGACGGCTTCGAGGTCACGACCATCTGGGACAAGATGGGCCTGAACGCCTCGCCCACGTGTGAAATCAAGCTCACCGACGTCCGTGTCCCCGAGGACCGCCTGCTCGGTGACGAGGGCGAGGGCTGGAAGCAGACGATGAAGACACTCGACGGCGGCCGCATCTCCATCGCCGCCATCTCGACCGGCCTCGCACAGGGCGCGTACGAAGCCGCAAAGCAGTACTCGAAAGAGCGCGAGCAGTTCGGCCAGCAGATCTGCAAGTTCGACGCCATCCGCGACAAGGTCGTCGACATGGAGCGAAAGGTCGAACGCGCCCGCCTGCTCACCCACAAGTCGGCCTGGCAGTACGACCAGGGGAAGAACGTCACCAAGTCCTCCGCGCTGGCGAAACTCGACGCGAGCGAGGCGGCCCGGAAGGTCGCCGAGGACGCGGTGCAGGTGCTCGGCGGCTACGGCTACACCGAGGACTTCTCGCCGCAGCGGTTCTACCGCGACGCCAAGCTGATGGAGATCGGCGAGGGGACCAGCGAGATTCAACACCTCGTCATCGGGCGCGAACTCGGGCTCTAATCGCGGGACGGGAGTCCGTTCCGGTCGAGCAGAAAATATTTACCGTTCTGACATTTCTACCGAGGTAATGCAAACGACTCGGCGTGCGCTTCTTTCTGGTGCGACTGTGGCAATTGTCGGCACGGTCGGCTGTGTCGGATTGGGTGGCAGCACCGACATCTCCGTCCAGAACGAGCGCGGCGAGCAGATCACAGTGACACTCGGTGTGACGACGGTCGAGGACGGGTCCGAGTTGCTGTCCGAGACGTTCGACCTCGAACCGGACGGTCGGAAGGCGTTCGAGAACGTCGTCAGTGGTTCACGTGTCAGGGTGTCCGTCGCGGTCGACGGTGGTCCCGAATCGACACACGAGTGGAGTGACGGAGAGAGCGACGCCTCGGGGCTGTTCATCGACGTCGAGTCGGATTCCGTGGAGTTCACCGAAGCCGTCGCGTGAGCAGGTGGTCGGCGGGCGGGCGAAGACGGGCCGGTATCAGAACCCGCGGCGCTCGTCGTCGTTTTGTTCTTTGAGCTTCTCCGTCGCCCGCTCGAAGTTCGCCCGCGTGGCGACGAACATCAACGCGAGGAAGACGATACCGATGACCGAGCCGAGGGTCTGGTAGCCGTTGGCGTTCAGGTACGGGAACACGAGGAGCCCGTAGGCGAACAGTGCAACGAGAAACAGCCGGTTGTGTGCCTTGAGGAAGTCGACCAGTCGCCTGTAGAGCCCCGGGTCCGAGCCACGCATACTATCGTGTGGGTTGGTACCGAAGCAAAGTGAATCCTCCGAACCGACGAGACCGGTCGGTGTCGCGAGACGGTCGAAAACGGGGAAAACGCAGGTTCGCAGTTCTCGGCTCAGGGCCAGTTGCCCGAATCGGTGTAGGCGTCGACGACGCGCTGGATGGCGTTGACGTAACACGCGGTGCGGAGGTTCGGCGTGTCGAAGGACTCGTAGGCCCCGGTCATGCGGTCGAAGGCGTCGACGATGATGGTCTCCAGTTCGTCGTTGACGCGCTCTTCGGACCACGAGAAACGCTGGCGGTTCTGGACCCACTCGAAGTACGAGACGGTGACACCGCCCGCGTTCGCGAGGATGTCCGGCACGACGTAGACGTCACGCTCGGTGAGCACGTCGTCGGCGTCGGGCGTGAGCGGCCCGTTCGCGGCCTCGACGATGATGTCCGCCTGCACTTCCTTCGCGAGGTCGCCGTCGATGGCGTTCTCCAGTGCGGCCGGGACCAGCAGGTCGACCTCCATCGTCAGCAGGTCCTCGTTCGTGAACTCCTCGGTGGCGCCCTCGTAGCCCGAGACGGAGCCTGTCTCGCGCTTGAAGTCCTTGACTGCGACGGGGTCGAAGCCGTCGGGGTTGTGGATGGCGCCGGAGGAGTCGGAGACGGCGACGATGTCCGCGCCGAGTTCGTCGATGAGCTTCGCGGCGATCCAGCCGGCGTTCCCGTAGCCCTGCACGGCGACGTGCGCCTTGCTGATGTCGCGGTCGAGGTACTCGAACACCTCGCGGGCGGCGAGCATGGTGGAGCGGCCAGTCGCCTCGACGCGCCCTTCGCTCCCGCCGGACTCGATGGCCTTGCCCGTGACGACGCCGGGTTCGGTCTTGTTCTCCAGCGTCTCGTAGGTGTGCTTGATCCAGTTCATCTCGCGCTGGCCCGTGTTCACGTCCGGCGCGGGGATGTCCTTGTCCTCGCCGATGAGCGGGCGCAGCTCCGTCGCGAACGCGCGGGTGACGCGCTCGAGTTCGCCCTCGGAGTGCTCGGACGGGTCGATGACGATACCGCCCTTGCCGCCACCGTAGGGGATGCCGACCGTGGCGCACTTGTACACCATCCACCCCGAGAGGGCCTTGACCTCGTCTCGGGTGACACCCGGGTGGTAGCGGATACCGCCCTTGTACGGGCCTCGGTCACCGTTGAACTGTGAGCGGAACGCTTTGAAGCGGCCGATGCTCCCGTCGTCCATGTCGACGGTGAGGTTCGTTTCCAGCACTCGCTCGGGGTGCTTGAGGCGTTCGAGAACGTCGTCGCCGACGTCGAGGTAGGCGGCGGCGTCGTCGATCTGCTCCTGGAGACTCTCGAAGGGATTGGCCTCGTCTGTCATCGTTCAGAACGACTCGGGGCCACGGGTTAAGCGTGGCGGAATTATAATCATAGACTACAATTAAAGCCAAACTAAGGTCCTTATATCTTCCCGGCTGCCTCGGCCCGTTCGAGCACTCGCTCGGCCTGCGCGATGAGCGGCGCGTCTATCATTTCGCCGTCGACCTGGAACACGCCACGGCCCTCGGCGTCGGCCGCGGCCTTGGCGTCGATGACGGCCTGTGCCCACTCGATGCGGTCGTCCGAGGGCGTGAACGCGTCGTTGATGACCGGGACCTGCGACGGGTGGATGGCCATCTTGCCGTCGTAGCCCAGCTGGATGGCGAAGTCGGTCTCGTCGGCCAGCCCCGCCGAATCGGAGAAGTCCGTGTAGACCGTGTCGATGGCGTCGATGTCGTGCGCCGCCGCGGCGACGACGACCTTCTCGCGGGCGTAGAGCACTTCGGTTCCCTCGCTGGTTCGTGTCGCCCCGATATCCGCCGAGAGGTCCTCGGCTCCGAAGACGAGCGCGTCGGTCGCGTCGGCTGAGGCGATGTCGGCGGCAGCGAGCACGCCAGCCGCGGATTCGACGAGCGCGAGGACCGGCGGGGTGGGCCCCTCGAACGCGTCGGCGAGTCGGTCGACGTCTGTCGCACCCGTGGCTTTCGGCAACATGAGGGCATCGAGCCGGAGGTCGCCAGCGAGGGCCTCGACGTCGGGTTCCATCCCCTCGCCGTGGGGATTCACCCGCACACAGACCTCGCACTCGGGGTCGAACTCGGGGTCGGCGAGTAGCTCACGGACCGCCTCGCGCGCCTCGGCCTTGCGCTGGGGCGCGACGGCGTCTTCGAGGTCGAAGATTATCGTGTCCGCGCCGGTTGCGGGGGCTTTGCGCATGAGTTCCGGGCGGTCACCCGGCGAGAACATGACGCTTCGTCTGACCATGGGTGGACCTGTGCACCGGCAATATTTGAAAGGTGTCGGTTCCGGGCGTCGGTCTGAGTGGCGGTTGACTTTGAGGGTTCGTGCCATTAGAGGACATATGAGTGACAACGGGGGTATCGTCCGAACCGAGTTCGAACTGCTCCCGAAGCACATCCACCCGGCCCCAGAGAACGATTCGGCGTCCGTCGATTTCTTCGCAGGTTCTCGCCAGGTTACCGTCATCGGCTACGTCTTGAATGGCGACTCCCGGCACCGACTCGTTCTGGAGGACGTCCGCGTCGAGCGAACCGGTGAAGACCGACACCTCCGCGTGACGCTCCGCATCGAACGAACAGAACCCGAACTCGTCACGACCGGGCCAGAAGTCCACGCGTATCGTTTGCTGGTCGAGTTCCCGGACCAGCTTCCGAACGAGTACCACATCACCCATCTCGACGAGAACAGCGACGAGCAGTTCGAGACGATGGAAGCGCTCATGGTCGACCCGGCGACAGTGTCGGGCTGACAATCGACACCCACAGCTATCTATCCTCCCTGACTCTTCGAAGTATGACTGAACCTTCTGGGGCCCCTGTCGGCGTGGGAATCGCGCTCGGTGTGGCAATCGGCACTGCAATCGGCGTCGCGACGGATAATCTGGCGCTCTGGCTCGGCGTCGGTATCGCCATCGGGACCGCACTCGGGGCCGGCTACTACGCGAAGCAGGAAGAGAACGATTCTGAGAACGCGAACTAGGGCCAGAGCCCGCGGGCCTCGTGAGCTTCGGCGACCCGCGAGAGTGCGACGATGTAGGTCGCCTCACGCCAGCTCACGTCGCGGGCTTCGACCTCGGCCTTGACCGCGGTCCACGCCTTCAGCATCTCCTGGTGGAGTTCCTCGTTGACGCGTTCGAGCGACCACTGGCGGCGGTTGATGTCCTGCAGCCACTCGAAGTACGAGACGGTGACCCCGCCCGCGTTCGCGAGGATGTCCGGAACGACCGGAATGTCGCGCTCCGCGAAGATCTCGTCGGCGCGGGTGGTCGTCGGGCCGTTTGCCCCCTCGACGATGAGGTCGGCCTGCACGTCGTGGGCGTTCTCGGCGGTCAGGACGTTCCCGATGGCGGCCGGGATGAGCACGTCGACGTCGAGTTCGAGCAGTTCCGCGTTCGAGAGCGACTCGGGGGCGTCGTAGCCGGAGACCATGCCGGGGCGGGCGTCGTGGTCCTCCACGTCCTGCGTGTCGAGGCCGTCGGGGTCGAAGATGGCCCCGTCCACGTCGGAGACGGCGACGACCTTCGCGCCCTTCTCGTCGAGGTAGCGGGCGGCGTACGCGCCGACCGACCCGAAGCCCTGCACCGCGACCGTGGTGTCCTCCATGTCCCAGTCGTAGTACTCGATGGCCTGCTCGGCGATGATACCGACCGAGCGGCCGGGTGACTCCTCGCGGCCGTAGGAGCCGCCGATGACCGGCGGCTTGCCCGTGACGACGCCGGGGATGGTCTCGCCCTCCTGCATCGAGTAGGCGTCCATGAACCACGCCATCTCCTGCGGGCCGGTGCCCATGTCAGGTGCAGGAATGTCGTGTTTCGGGCCGATGAGGTCGCGCAGTTCCTCGGCGAAGCGGCGGGTGAGCCGCTCCTTCTCGTCCTCGGAGAGTTCCTTGGGGTCGACGACGATGCCACCCTTGCCGCCGCCGAACGGGAGGTCCATCACGGCGCACTTCCAGGTCATCCACATCGAGAGTCCGATGCACTCCTCCTCGGTGACGCCCGGGTGGAAGCGAAGGCCACCCTTGAACGGGCCGCGGACGCTGTCGTGCTGGGCGCGGTAGCCGGTGTACACCTCGATGGAGCCGTCGTCGCGCTTCAGCGGAATGGAGACGCGCTGGACGCGGTCGGGGTGGTTGAGTCGCTCGATGGTCCCCTGGTCGACGTCCAGGTATTCGGCCGCCCGGGCGAGCTGTTGCCGGGCCGTCTCCAGGGCGCTCTCTTCGTGCTGTTCCTCCTCCTCGTCGGGAGCTGTTGCTGTTGCCATTGTCTTATGGGGTCGCCGCCGTCTGGCACCGTGGACGTGCGAGTCGTGGCTGTGGGTCACAGTGACACGACGACGGGCGAAATGGGACCGACAGACGCTGTTCCCACGCGCTGGCGGGCTGCCGGGGCATTTTCCAGACCTTCCGCGGACTGGTTGATAAATAAAACGGTTTGGGTTCGCGCATATATTACGTGCCTCTGTGCCACGGGTCGTGCGAACGATGGACGATCGTGGGACCAGTGCACAGGCAAGTGTTGCGAACCGCACCACATTTCACGGCCGGGTGAGACGATTCGCGCATGCCAGGGCTCTACTACGAGGAGTTCGAGGTCGGCGAGACCATCGAACACGAGCGCCGCCGGACCATCTCCGAGAGCGACAACCAGCGATTCTGCGACATGACGATGAACCAGCAGCCGCTGCACCTGGACGAGGCCTTTGCGGCCGAGACCCAGTTCGGCGAGCGACTGGTCAACGGTATCTACACGATGGCGCTCGCGGTCGGCATCTCCATCCCCGAGACGACCGACGGCACCATCGTGGCGAACCTCTCGTACGACGAGGTCTCGCACCCGAACCCGGTGTTCCACGGCGACACCATCCGGGTGCAGTCGACGGTGACAGACAAGCGCGAGACGAGTGACGGCGAACGCGGTATCGTCACGATGCACGTCGAGACGTTCAAACTGCCAGCAGAAGACGGTGAAGAGGAGACGCTCGTCTGCGAGTTCGACCGAACCGTACTCTCGCTGAAGCGCGAGAACGCCGAGTGACCGACGGCGAGTCGGCAACACGGCCTACAGCCAGCTCTCCTCACGGAAGTACAGTATCATGATGGCCGCGATGCCAGCCATCCCGAGCATGACTGCGTGATAGGCGTACTCCCACGCGAGTTCGGGCATCACCGAGAAGTTCATGCCGTAGACCCCGACGACGAACGTCAACGGGAGGATGATGGTCGCGACGACGGTCAGCGTCTTCATCACCTCGTTCATGTTCATCGAGATGGAGTTGAGGTAGATGTCCCGCGCTCCCGTGACCAGGTCGCGGTAGGTCTCGATGAGTTCGACGAGTTGCACCAGCTGGTCGTACACGTCGCGGAAGTACTTCTCGTGGCGTTCCTCGATGAGGTCGTCCTCACCCCTCGCCAGGATAGCGACGGCGTCCCTGCTCGGCCAGAGCACGCGCCGAATCGAGAGCAGTTCGCGCCGGAGGCTGTTGAGGTCCTCCAGCGTCCCGATACCGGTCGCGCCCACGACCTCCTCCTCGACGGCTTCGATGTCGTCTTCGACCTCGTCGATGAGGTCGAAGTAGTCGTTCGTGACGTTGTCGAGGATGCGGTAGGCGGTGAAGTCCGGCCCTCGTGAGAGGATGCGCTGGTCCTCGCGCGTGACCGCGTTCCACACCTTGCCGACCGCGCGAAGGGTCGAGAACGAGAGCGTGACGAGCCAGTCTTTCCCGATGAATATCCCGACCGTCTCTGATTTGACCTCCTCTTCGAACGTGGTGTCGCCCGACCGGAGGACCGCGGTCTTCACCAGCGTGAACACGTGGTCGGGGAACACCTCGGTCTTCGGCCGGACGTCGTTGCGAACGTCGTCGAGTTCGAGTTCGTGGATACCGAAAGTGTTTGCGACCTCCTGCATCTCCTCCGGTGTGGCGTCGCTGACGCGAATCCACGTCGTCCCGTTCGCCTCCTTGGCCGCCGCGAGGTCCTCGTGGTCGTTCACCCCGTTACTGTCGAAGACGTGTGACTGGATGGTCACCGGCCCTCACCTCGCCCGAAGTCGGTACCGACAGCGACCAGCGTCAGGCCAATCATCACGCCGGTCACGGAGAACGCCCGGCCGGGGTAGGGCTCGAGGACGCCGATGCCGTACCCCACGAGTCCGAGCAGTGTGAGTGCGGCTCCGGCCGCGAACGTCCGGTCCATGGTCGGCAGTGTCGTGCCGACGACAAAAGCATTGCCTGCCAGGCAGCGAAAACCGGGAGAGCGATGGTCCTCCAGTCCGGAGCGTCGGGCATGAGCACAGCCCAGCGTCTGTTCGGCCTCGACGCCCGGTCACCGTCGGCAGTGTGGAAGCTCGCGGGGGCGGACCTCGTTGTCCTCGTCGCCCTCATCACGATGGGCGAACTCCGCCACGGCGTGAACCCGATTTCGGCACCGCTCGCGGTCGCAGAGACGATGGTCCCGTTCCTCGTCGGCTGGTTCCTCGTCGCGACCCTCGTCGGGGCGTACGGAGACCGCGCCTTCGCGGGTGGCATCGACTCCGCGCGTCTCGCCGCCGGTGCCTGGATCGGCGGTGCGAACATCGGCCTCATGCTCCGTGCGTCGCCGTACTTCTCGGGGAACTCGCCGTGGACGTTCATGCTCGTGATGACCGGCCTCGGCTGTCTGGCGATGGCGGTCGCGCGGCCGCTCGCCGTGGAGTATCTCGTCGACTGAACCGATTTCTCGCCTCGATTCCCGTCAGCGCCGACTCAACACGAGACTGGCCAGACCGCCGAACAGCCCGATGCCCGCCAGCGCGAGGAACAGCGTTCCGGTGTCGGCGTAGGTGAGCAGTGCCCCCGCGAGCACCCCACCCAGTGCGCCCACCCCGAACACGCCGAGGTAGGTGTAACCATACGAGAGTCCACGCGTGCCCGCGGGCGTGTGCTCGGCGACGGCGGCCTGGTACAGTGGCTGGACCAGGAACAGGAAGAAACCGAGGACGGCGCAGAGCCCGAGGAAGGCGTAGATGCCGAGTTCGGCGACCGGGAGGAAGACGAGCGCGATGACCGCCAGCATCGGGAAGGCGACCCGCAGCACCTTCGCGGGAGCCATCCGGTCGGTCAGCCGCCCGCCGACGTACTGGCCGGCGATGCCGACCATCAACAGTCCAGCGTAGACGTACCGGGCTGGTTCGAGTTCCTGCCCGGCGAGTTCGATGGGGTCGAACGAGGGGAACCCACCCAGAATCTCCGGCAGGAACGTCAGGACGCCGCGGTAGTACAGCCCGGAGGACATGACGATGGCGAAGATGACGAGGAACCCGCCCGCGAACAGCGCCTTGCTCCCGGTCACGAACTCCGAGAACGAGGAGACGCTGTCGGTCTTCGAGTCGCCGCCGTCGGCCACCGCGGCCCGTTCGTCGACCTCGATGCGGGTCGCGACGGTCGCGGCGAGCAAGGCGGGGACCGCAAGCGCCAGTGCGACCTGCCGCCAGTCGAGGACGAGCAGGAGCGTCGCGGTCAGGAGCGGCCCGAGCGCGATGCCGAGGTTCCCGGCCATCCCGTGGTAGGCGAACGCAGAGCCACGGGCTTCGGTCCCACGGCTGATGAGCGACAGCCCCGACGGGTGGTAGACGCTGGCGGCCGCGCCCCAGAGCAACAGCGCCAGCGCGACGACGAGGATGCTCGGTGCGACCGACAGGAGTGCGAACGCGCCGCTCATCCCCACGAGACAGCCGACGATGAGCCGTTTCGACCCGACCACGTCCGCGAGGATGCCACCGGGGAGCGCGCCGACACCGAACAGACCATAGCCGACCGCGGTGACGAGGCCGAGGGTCGCCTCGGTCGCCCCGAAGCTCTCTGGGGCGAGCCAGACGCTCACGAAGATGGGGATGGAGAGTTCGTACGTGTGGACCATCCCGTGCCCGACCATCACGAGGGCGACGATGGCGCGGTCGTTTCGATTCACGGACGTGTGGTGGAGAGTCGGTCGGTAAAACGCATCGGTTCCGGCAGTGACCGAAAGGAGAAAACATATATTGGGTGTCCTGCACCAGAGGTGAATCTCACAAAATCGCAAGACAGCGTAGGGTTATCTGACGAGTAACAGGCTCATAAGTTATAGAAAACCTATGCAGCAATTACGAATCAGCCACAGGTGAAATATCTGGCTCCTATCGGCGAAAGCTTTATATCCTTATTCCCCATATTTTCTAATACGTTATGACTGGGTATTACGACATCGTCCTAGGGCTGATTCCACTCTCCCTCCTCGGAGGCACCGGCGCGCTCACCACACTCACGAACCTGCAGGTAGAGGCTGCAGTACCCATCGCGGCGCTCACCGCCGCACTGCTCATCGGACACGCGATGTTCGTCCGCGGACCGGTCGACCACGTCGCCCCGTCGACCGAGAGCACGAACACGCCCTCTGCGCCCGCACCGAACGCCGACTGACCAACGTACCCAGCACAGCCCTTTTAGTCGCTGGCTATCGATTTTCCGTCCATGACGAACGCGCTGTTCCTGACCAGTGACGACGTCGCCGGACTGGCTGAGCCCGCAGAATACGTCGACGCCGTCCGTGACGCCTACCGCCAGCGAGGCGAGGGTGCGCCCGCCAGACCACGGACGACACTCCGCAACGACGACCCGCCGGGGATGCTGTTCAGCTACTCCGCGGTCCTTCCGGAGACCGGCGCGATGGGCGGGTACATGTACTCCGCCGGCTTCGGGGCGGTCGACGCGTGGTTCATGACGCCGCTGTTCGACGCCGAGTCGGGGGAACCGCTCGCGCTCATCGACGGCGCGAGCATGAACCCGTTCAAGACCGGTGCCGCGGGCGGGGTCGCAGTGGACGCGCTCGCACGCGACGACGCCTCGAAGCTCGCCGTCATCGGCACCGGCGCGCAGGCTCGCGGCCAGCTCAAGGCGACGATGACGGTTCGTGACTTCGAGACGGTGAACGTCTTCTCCCCGACGAAGGAGAACCGGGAGTCGTTCGCCGCCGAGATGAACGAACGCTACGAGGCCTCCGTCGCCGCCGTCGCCTCGTCCGCCGCCGCCGTCGAGGACGCGGACGTGGTCGTCACCGCGACGACCGCCTCCGAACCCGTCTTCGACGGCGACATCCTCGACCCCGGGACGCACGTCACCGCGATGGGACAGTACCATCCCCAGAAACGCGAACTCGACCATACGACCATCGAGCGAGCGAGGTACGTCCCGGACCTGCGCGAGCGCGTCACCCAGGACGCCGGGTCGTTCATCAGCGCCATGGAGGCGGGCGTGGTCGGCGAAGACCACATCTACGCGGAACTTGGCGAGGTCGTCGCCGGAGCGGTCCCCGGCAGAGAGAGCGAAGACGACATCACGGTGTTCGATTCCGGCGGCACCGGCATCGAGACGACCGCTGCGGCGTACATGTTGTACGAGATGGCCGTCGAGCAGGGCCTCGGCCAGGAGATAACACTCTCGCCAGCCAGCGAAGCCCTGACCGGCGAGTGAGCCAGTCCGTCGAGCGAGACAGCGCCAGTTCAGGCGTCGACGAGGGCTCCGAGGATGTTGCACTCGATTCGCTGGAGGTGTTCGCTGACGGTCCCCGGGGCAAGGCCGAGTTCGGAAGCGAGTTCACGATGAGTCGTTTGCCGCGGGACCTCGTAGTAGCCGGCCGCGACGGCGGCGTCGAGGACGTCCCGCTGTCGGTCGGTCAGGACCGACGCTGGTGTCGGGCCAGCCCCCCTGTACCGCCCCGTTCGTTCGAGCGTAACCCCGATAGCTGCCGGGATGTCGGCGACGGCCCGTGAAATCGCGTCCTCCGTTCCCAGGAACGTCACCCGCGCACCGGGGCCGCCGTTCTCGGTGACGAAGGTGACTGGCCACTCGAGGACGACCGCGTGAGTGAATAGCAGTTCCAGGAGTTCGTCCACGAGCGGTGACGACTCGTAGTGGACGTACGCGATACCGGCGTCCGAGACCTCGAACTCGACCACCACCGGCGTCGTCCCGAGCAGGGTACGTGCCCGGTCGAGGTCGCCCCGTAGCTGTATCAACTCGGCGTAGCCGCCGTTCTGAACTGGATTGATGTAGTAGAGCGCGTCGACGGCGACGTCGGTGGCGGACGCGACGGCGTCGTAGAGTGGGTGGAGGCCGGAGTCTCCCCAGGTGAGCGTCACGGTCGTGCTTCGCATCGCCGGAGAATCGTCCGGGCAGGATAAATACACCTCGCATACTCGGGGTGATTCTCACCGCCGTGCGGCTCCAACGTCGTCGTGTATGTCAGACGGTTCACATCGGAGACTCGCACTGCTGTTGCTCGTGGTCACGGGGTTGCTCATCTCACTCGCGCCGTGGGGGCCCATCGAGACGCGGTCGTTCGCACACCTCTCGCCCGCAGTCTACTGGGGGTTCAACGGCTTCCTCGTGGCGCTGGGAATGGCGAGTTTCGCGACGGCAGCCGCCCTCTGGCGGGGACGGTCTGGCGCGGTCCCGGCAGCCATCGGGGTCGCCGCCTGCTACATCGTGGTCTACCTGCTGGACCTGTTCGCGGTCTTTCCGACCTCGCCGGATCCGATGCCGCCGCTGTTGTTCACCGTCGAACTCGTGGATACCGCCCTCGCTGCGATACTGGTGGGCTACGCCGCCGTCGTCCGGCGAAAGACGTCGGAGCTGTCCGGTTCCGCTCCTGGCCGCGTGCACTGAAAGCGCCGTCGATACGGCCGTGAACAGTCGATACTTTCATATCGGATACTGTACACCTGACGAACGACATGTCCCGCGAAACCACGTGGAACGACGTGTACGCGGTCGCAGACCGCTTTCGCTCGTTCGACCAGCCGTGGGCCATCGCGGGCGGGTGGGCGCTCGATTGCTTCCTCGGCGAGCAGAGCCGTCCCCACGGGGACGTAGAGGTCGCGGTCTTCCGCGAGGACCAGCACGCCCTGCGCGAGCACCTCGCCGACTGGACCTTCGAAGTGGCGAGACCGGGCGAAGACCGGCTGGAACCGTGGAGTGACGGAGAGACACTCGACCTCCCGTCTCACGAACTTCACGCCCGCAACGACGCCTTCGAACTGCCCCAGCTGGAATGTTTGCTCACCGAGCACGACGGGGAGCAGTGGGTTTTCCGGCGGGATTCACGGGTGACTCGCGACCGCGAGAAGGTCGTTCGCGTCTCGGACACCGGCATCCCGTTTCTGGCACCAGAGATCGTCCTCTGTTACAAACTGCCTGTCTTCGGCGAGCACGACGAGGCCGACTTCGACCGCGTCCTGCCCCACCTCGCACCAGAGCCACGCGGATGGCTCAGGGAGACGATTCTGACGGTCGACCCGGACCACCACTGGGTGCGGGCATTCGAGTGAGTCCGGTTCGCCGGGGCGACTGGCTCAGACGCCGTCGGTCAGCCCGCCGTCGACGCGGACGTTCTGGCCCGTGACGTAACTGGCGGCGTCCGAGGCCAGAAACCCGACCACGTTGGCTATCTCTGCTGTCTTCGCAGACCGACTCATCGGAATCTCCGCGCGGGTCTGGTCGTCTATCTCGTAGCTGTCGGTGTACCCCGGCAGGACGCTGTTCATCCGGATGCTCGCGCTCGCGTAGCGGTCGGCGTAGAGTTTGGTGAACCCGCCGAGACCGGCCCGCAGCACCGACGAGACGGGGAAGTCGAGCGACGGCTCGAACGCCGAGAACGTGGAGACGTTCACGATGCTGCCGCCGCCCTGTCGTTCGAACACGGGTGTGACGAGGCGAGCCATCCGGACCACGTTTAGCAACACGAGGTCGAGGCCGTCGTGCCAGTCCTCGTCCGAGATGTCGAGCAGGTCCCCCGTCGCGGGGTGCCCGGTGTTGTTCACGACCACGTCGATGCGGCCGTAGCGGTCCGTCGCGGCCTCGACGAGGGCTTCGAGGTCGGCCGGGTCCGTCACCGACCCCTCGAAGCCGACGCCGCCGAGGTCGTCGGCCACGTCACGGGCAGCGCCCGACTTCGAGAGCAGTACCGGGGTGTAGCCGTCATCTGCGAGCCTGCGGGCGCATGCCGCGCCGATGCCTCGCCCTGCCGCGGCCACGATCGCGACCCTGGGTTCGTCCATGGTCGATGGTCGCGTGTCTGCACGATGGGGGTTTCGCTCTCGGAAATGCGCTCGGCTGGCCGCCACTCCGTCGAAGTGTAGTCGGTCTACGACTGCGCGTCGTGTCGCCTGGACGAATTCTCCTCCCGGACGAGCACCGCACACCACGCGAGCAGGACGACCGCCGGCAGGACGAACAGCCCGACGGTGAACTGCCAGGAGCCGAGCGCGAGCAGGACGAAGACGCTCGCGAGGACGAGCCGGAACCGCTCCCGAAACGCGCCGAACACGCCGAGCCACCCCGCCCCCGCGAGGAGTGCGAACAGGACGAGCCGCGAGAGCCGGTAGCCCGACTTCGGCAGAAAGACCATGAGTGCGACCGTGAGACCGAAGACGGCGGCCACTGCCGCCGCCCGGACGGCCGTCAGTTGCGAATCCAACTCGGACACAGGGAACCGTAGTACAGGACGCCAAAAAGGGGTACCCCTGACCGGGAGGTGACTACAATCCGAGCGCCGCCATCAGCGGCACGCCGGCCGCGAGCGCGCCGACGAGGTAGCCACCGATTGCGCCGCCGTTCAGCAGGGGGAGCCCCGCGTGGGCCTTGCCCTTCATCACCATCCAGAGGAGGACGAGCAGACCGGCGATGGTACCGATCATCGCGGTGAGTGCGGGCAGGTTCAGGAGGATAGGGTCCGTGACGAGTGGGGCGACGGTGTCCGTTGCACCGCTGTGGAAGTAGGCCGCGCTGGCGACGATGATGGTCGGCATGACGGCGTCGCCGAGGCCGATGAAGAAGGCGTCACGGTCGAGGGCGCCTTCGGGTTCGTCCGCGTCGCCAGCGGCCGGTTCGGCCTCGACCGTCCCGTTTCCGTCTGCTGCCACCGTGTCGCCATCGGTGCTGTCGCCCTCATCGTCACTCCCGGCGGACAGTTCGAGGAACGAGAACGAGAGCGTGGTCGGGATGACGAGGATGACTGGCACCTTCATATCCATGACGCCCTCGGCGAGAGTGAGCATGTGCTCGGTACCGTACACCGAGATGGCGTCGTAGACCGCGAGAATGGTGAGCAGGACGATGGCAGGGAACAACCCGAAGCTGATGCCGAACAGGCCGGCCGCGGCCGACCCCATCACGACGCCAGCGGTGTCGATGACGTACCACTCGGGATAGACGAGCAGCCCGAGCGCGACGACGCCACCGGCTGCCAGGGCGACGGTCGTTGGCATGAGCGTCTCGAAGACGTAGAACGAGAGCATGCCGCTGGTGAGGATGATGAACCCGCGGATGAGCCACTGGAGGTCGAACTTGAACGCGGCCAGCATCCCGGCGGTCGCGACGAGGATGGCGCCGATGTAGACGAGACTGTTCGTCGCGTCCTGTGGGTTCTCGACGACCTGTCGGCCGCCCTCTTTGAACGGCTCCACGAGCGAGAGCGCGCCGAGTTGCACCAGCACGAAGATGGTGACTGCGAGGCCGACGGCCCCGAAAATCCGATAGCGGTCGTTCATGCGCGAGGGTTCTAACCCGTGCTATTTCGGCCTTGCGTTCGCCCGACCCACCCTCGCGTTCCCCGGTCTACCGGGCGTACAGCGTCTGCCCGAGCAAGAGCGCGGGGTCGGTGTCGCCCGAGATGGCGACGTAGGGCCGCGAGACGGGACCGAACACGTCGACGACGCGCCCGACCGTGTCTAGCGACTCGTCGATGACGGTCTCACCCATGCGAGGGTGGTCCTCGTCGTCGGTTCGAGCGATGGCGAGCCCCTGTGCCGACCGGACGACCGTCCCGACGCGCTTCATTCGCGCAGGGCGTTCACGTAGGCCGCCACGGCCTGGACGATGTCGTTCTTCGAGTCGTCCGTCGGGTTCTTCACGAGGACGCGACCGCGTCCCTGGTAGCCTTCGCGCGGATACGCGACGTCGCGTTCGATTCGGGCGTCGTACCCGACCTGCTGGACGGCCTTCGCGATCTCGTCGACGGTCGGTTCGGAGACGGCGAGGTCCTCGGGGACGCGCCGACCACCGGACCGGGAGAGTTCCGCGTCGAGGTACGCGGGCCAGATGACGTTCTCGACCATGTGCGGTCGGACGAGGTCACCCGGTATCGGCCTTTCGGACTCTCCGCGTCGAATCTGAGAAAAAGCGGGGGTCAGTCGCGCCGGGCGAGTGCGCCGAGCACGGCCAGTGCGGCGACGGCACCGACGGCGGTGAAGCCGGGCGACCCGGCATCGTCGCTGTCCGCACCAGTGGCGTCATCCTCGTCAGTGGCGGTCGCCGTCTGGTCCGTCATCGCCGTCGTATCACCGGCAGAGGCCGTCGTGGCCGTCGTGGCGGTCCCTGTGGTTGTGCCTGCCTCGCCACGGATGCTCGCGTTCGCCTCGGCGTAGGCGTCAGGGTACCAGGTCTTCGAGAGCTGGCGCATCACGAAGAAACTCCGCGGTGCGGGCTGGCTCACCTGGTTCTCGTCCATCACGATGGTCTGTCCCTGCTGGACCGCCAGCGTGTTCTGGTAGGCCTCGGAGTCGGGGATGCGAGGCTCGGGCTGGCCACTGTTGAGCAGCAGCCACTCGACGCTCATGTTGGCGACGACCTCGGGGTTGAGTCGGGCGTAGCCCGCGGCCGTGTACTCAAGGTCGGCCTCGGCCGCGAGGTTGGTCGCACCCGCGGTGGTCATGAGGTCGGAGATGTACGTGTTCGGGCCGGGCGTCGTGCCGTAGAAGACGTACAGCGCCTTCTGTGGCTCCTGGCCCTCGGCGGCCTGTTCGACGACCTTGCGCTCGGTCTCCATCCAGTCGACCGTCTCGGCCGCGCCGTCACAGGCTCCGACGAGCTTGCCGGTCAGTTCGGTCTTGGCGATGACCTCGTCCAGCGAACTGGCCGACTCGTACTTGTACACCGTGATACCGGCCTGGCGGAGCTTCTCGACTTTCTCGTCGGAGACGATGCTCGAGGCGAGCACGAGGTCGGGCTGCTGGGCGATGACCTTCTCGACCGAGATGAAGGCGTAGCCCGAGCCGGAGACGTTCGCGGTCGTCTCGGCACCCTCGAGGTACTTCGCGTACTGGGTCGTCCCGACGACCCTCGCCTGTGCACCGATTTCCCACATCGTCTGGGCGGCGGCGGGGCCGGCCGTGACGACGCGTTCGGGTGCTTGTTCGACCGTGACTTCGGTTTCCGTCGCGTCGGTCGTGGTGAACGGGAACGAGCAACCTGCGGCCGTTGAATCGTTTGCTGGTGTCGCGACGGCCGGCGTCGCGACGACGCCGAACGACGAGACCACCAGGAGTGCTGCGACGAGCAGCGTCCGTGTTCCTGTCATCACATCCAACTCGCGACGTATGCAATAAGTATTTACCTAAAGCAAGTGCATTTGCGAAGTAGACCCGACACCATGGAGACGAGGACGAAGACGATCGGCTGGTCCGCCGGACTCACGGCACTGTTAGCCCTGACCACGGTCGTCTGTGCCGCCGTCGGTCCCGTCTCCATCGACTACCTCACGGTCGCGAAGGTGCTGCTGAACCAGCTCGCCCTCCCGACCGGTGTCACCCTTGCTGGCGGGCTCTCGCTCCAGACCACGCCACTGTTCCAGTTCTCGGTCCCCAAGACCGCGAGCGTCATCGTCGCGAGCGTCCGCCTCCCGCGCATCGCGCTGGCCGCCACGGTCGGCTTCTCGCTCGCGGCCGCGGGGACGGTCATGCAGGGCTTCTTCCGTAATCCGATGGCCGACCCCTCCATCGTGGGCGTCTCTTCCGGCGCGGCTGTCGGCGCGGTCAGCGCCATCGTCCTCCCGCTCTCGGTCCCCTTCGGCATCGAGGGCGCGGCCTTCGTCGGTGCCATCCTCACCGCGTTCCTCGTGTACGCCCTCGCGACCGAGCGCGGTCGGACCCCGGTCGCAACCCTCCTGTTGGCAGGCGTCGCCATCCAGACGTTCCTCGGTGCGGTCGTCTCCTTCCTGCTGGTCACCAGCGGGGAGAGCCTGCGCGAGGCCCTGTACTGGCTAATGGGCGACATCAGCGCCGCGACCTGGGGCGACGTGACCTTCGCCGGTGGCATCGGCATGGTCGGTTTTCTCCTCCTCTTGCCCTACACCAACGACATGAACGTCCTCCTGCTCGGCGAGGAGGACGCTCACCACCTCGGCATCGCGGTCGAGCGAACCAAACTGCTGTTGCTCACGCTCGCGAGCATCGTGACGGCCGCGGGAGTCGCCGTCGCCGGGGTCATCGGCTTCGTCGGCCTCGTGGTTCCACACATGCTCCGGCTCGTGGTCGGCCCGGACCACCGAATCCTGCTCCCGACGAGTGCGCTCGCCGGCGCGTCGTTCCTCGTCGCGACCGACACGGTCGCACGCTCGACCGCAGAAGTGCTCCCCGTCGGCATCGTCACCGCCGCACTGGGCGCTCCGTTCTTCCTGTTCCTGCTGAAGCGCCGGGAGGTGCACGCACTGTGATTTCGGTCGACGACCTCACCGTGTCCTACGGCGGCGCGACGGTTCTGGACGACGTGTCGCTCTCGGTCGACCCGGGAACGTTCGTCGGCCTCGTCGGGCCGAACGGCGCAGGCAAGACCACGCTCCTGCGGGCGATGAGCGCGGCACTCACGCCCGAATCCGGGTCGGTCGACGTGTGTGGCGAATCCATCCACGGCCTCTCGGCCCGGGCGGCGAGCAGACGAGTCGCGGTCGTCCCACAGGACACGACCGTTTCGTTCTCGTTCCCAGTGCGCGACCTCGTCGCGATGGGGCGCACCCCGCATCGCTCGCGGTTCACGACCGCCACGCACGAAGACCACCGGGCCGTCGACGAGGCCATCGACCGCGTCGGCATCACCGACCTCGCGGACCGTCCAGTCGACGAGCTGAGTGGGGGCGAACGCCAGAAGGTGACCATCGCGCGGGCGCTCGCGCAAGAGACGCCCGTCCTCTTGCTCGACGAACCGACTGCCAGTCTGGACGTGAACCATCAGGTCGAGACGCTCGAACTCGTCCGAGAACTCGTCTTGGACGGGAAGACCGCCGTCGCCGCCATCCACGACCTGTCGCTGGCGGCGAGGTACTGCGACGAACTCGCCCTGCTGTCGGGCGGTGACATCGTCGCTGCAGGCGCGCCCGATACGGTCCTCACGCGCCCGCGCTTGCGAGCGAGCTTCGACGCCGAGACCGTCCTCACGCGCAATCCCGTCACCGAGAGCGTGACCGTCACCCCGCTCGCCAGGCCCGTCGAGACGCTCGAGTGTTCGGTCCACGTGGTCGGGAACGGTTCGGTGGCGGCCCGGACACTGGAGCGCCTCGCGAACGCTGACGCCACCGTTTCGGTCGGTCCCGCCCCGCCGGGCGACGCACTGGTGGAGACGGCTCGCCTGCTCGGGGTCGACTCGCTGCTCGCGGACCCGTACGCTGCGCTCGACGAGACGACCGTCGCCTCGCTCCGCGAAGCCGTCGCGACAGCCGACGTCGTCGTCCTCGCCGAACCACACCTCTCAGCCGGCAACAGGGGGGTCATCGATGCCGTCGCGGACGCCGAATCCGTGGTCGTCGTCGAAGACGGGCCGTGGCGGTCCAGAGTCGCCAGTGAGTTACATTCGAGGTACGCGAGCGTTCGAGACCGCGCGACCGTACTCGACGCCGAAACCGTGACCGGTGCCATCCAGGCAGCCCTCGGGAGCTCCGGGACGATGGCAGATTCCTATCAAGACTGATTACGCACGCCCGAGAAGTGAAAGCGATGCGCCCACTCTCCGCCGCCACCCTCACCCTCGTCGTCCTCCTCGCCGGCTGTGGTGGTCTCGCCGACGTCGAACAGACGCGTGAACCGTTCGCCGTCGACGGGACCGATTACCCCACAGAGACAGCCGGTACGCCGACCGGGGCGGGGCCCGACCTCGGCTTCGACCCCGACCCGACTGCGAACGAACTCGGGGACGTGAACGATATGGTCAGCGCCCAGCAGCGAGTCTTGCGCGACACCAGCTACCGGGTCGAGTACCTGCTGGAGGCGACCCACGCGAACGGGACCACCCTCGTTCGCCAGCACAGCCAGGGCGCGTTCACGGCGAACGAATCGCACTATTTCGTCGACGTTCGAACCGGTGGAACGACCATCCGCGAGCCGAGGCACATGACAATCTACGCGGACGGGACGAAGGCGTTCGTCCGCCGGACCACGGCGAACGGGACGAACGTCTCGATTCCAGGGACCGAAGCCGGCGGTGACCCAGTTCCACCGGCGGATATGGGCGTCTTCCGCGGGAGAGGGCAGGTGGCCTCGTTCCTCTTCCAGGGCTTCGACGGGATGAACGTCACGAACGTCACCGAACTCGACCGTGTGCCGCCCGGGCTGGAAGGACCGCTCTACCGCGTCGAGTCCCAGACCGTGGAGAGCCCACAACTCCTGGCTGTCGGACCGAACGCGACCGTCGAGAACGCCAGTTTCGAGGCCATCGTGGACCACCGCGGGTTCGTCTACGAGTACCACCTGACGTTCGAGACGGAGACGGACGCTGGCGAACCGGTGTTCATCGAACGGCGACTCGTCTACCGCGACCTCGGGCACACAACCCTCACGCGGCCGGACTGGGTGGACGAGTACACCGCAGACAACGTCACCACCACCACGACGTAGCCGCCAGCACAACCTTGATGCACGTCCCTTGCTAACCCGAGACAATGCGAGTCCGTCAGGTCACCGCCCTCGCGCTCCTCGTGGCGCTGGCTGGCTGTGGCGGCCTCGCGGACGACGGGACCACGCGAGCACCGTTCTCTGTCGAGCAAACTACCGAGCTGACGGCGACACAGTCGGAGACTCGCGCACCCGTGGTGTTCGACCCGGACCCGGGACGCGACGAGGTCGGGAACGTGGGTGTGTTGCTCGACACCCACGAGCGCGCCCTCGACGGGGTGGGGTATCGCGTCACCGCGGTCTACCGCGAGACGTCCTGGAACGGGACGGTGCTTCGCGAACTGGTCCGCGACGGGTCCTACCCCGCGAATCGGTCACGGTACCGGTACTACGAGCGAGCCGCGGGCACGAGGGTCGGGCCGACCCAGGAGACGCAGTTGTTCGCCGACGGCCACACCGTCTACAGCCGCCGGACCATCGGTGACCAGACCGACGTGACCATGCTCCGTGATTCCGACGGGACCCCGTTCTCACCGACCGACCTGGGTCTCTTCCGGGGCCAGCAGACCGACGTCCTCGCGGTCGCGTTCGAAGCGGTCGCCATCGACCGGGTGGACCGACTCGGGCACGCACCCCGCGGTGTCGACGACCCGCTGTTCCGGCTTCGCGGAGACACGGTCAGAGACCGGGCCCAGCTCAGCATCGATGCGGACGCCTCCATCCGCGACGCCAGCCTCGACGTCATCGTGGACTCGGAAGGGCTGGTTCGCGAGTTCACGTTCAAGTACATCACGACCCGGGATGGGCAGACGGTCACCGTCGTGCATCAACTCGTCTACCGTGACGTGGGGAGGACGAGCATCGAGCGACCGGCGTGGACCCAGAACGCGACGGATTCAGAGTGACTGGTGTGGTCCGGAACGCCCCGACGAGAAATGATTCCGGGGTCGCTTCGACGCTGGTGCTGTCTTCTCTCGCGCAGTGATTGTCTGACCCGCTTCAGGTGTTGGCCTGCGCCAGGCTGACGAATACCCAGAGGCGCTCAGCGAAGCGCTTCGGCCCCGTCTGGCCGCAGCTGGCGACTGTGACAACGAAATGTTGGTCAGCGAGCTTCACCGCGAGGGACTAATTCTGTATAGCGAGATTTGGTTTACGGGACTGCTGTCGAACACCATCTCGTCGCGAGATTCGATGAAGCAGAATCGAGTGTATCCGAAAAACCGACTCAGAGCAGGGAGTAGACGTTCGCCTCGTACACTTCGCGGACCCGGTCGCCCCAGTTGTGGGTGTACGTGTCGATGATGTCGCTCGCCACGTCGCCACGGAGGTACTTGACGATACCACGGTCGCCGGTCCGGTCCCGCAGATGCGTGGTGAAGAAGTGCCGGAAGTAGTGCGGCGTCACGTTCTCGGCGGCCCCACCCCCTGTTCGGTACCAGCCGTGCTCCCTGGCGTGGGTCTCGACGATGTGGCGGACTCCCTGGGGGGTGATTCGTTCGCCCCAGTCGCTCGACGTCGAGCAAAACAGCGGCTCTGCGGGTGAAACCGCGTCGGGCCGGATCGCCAGCCAGGCCACGAGCACTCGCTTCAGTTCGGCGTCGACCGGAACGACGGTCGAGCGCTTTCGCTTGTTGGCCGCAGTCCGTTCCTCGCCGTGGTACTCCTCGCCATGAGCCGGTTCCGCCGGCACGTAGATGGAGTCCGGGCGGCCCTCCAGCTGGACGCGACCACCGAGGTCGTACTCGGTCTCGAGTTCCGGAACCGCCAGCGAGAGGTCTCGCAGGTCCAGATTGCAGAGTTCGCCGACACGCATCCCGGTCTTCAGGAGGCTCACGACGAGTGCTCGCTCCAGGGGATGCCCGATGTCGGCGACGAAGCCCCGCATCTGGTCGACCGTGAGTTCGCGTCTCGTCGGGTCCTTGTCGATGGATTCGTTCATCTCCTCGACCACCAGGGCCATGGGATTCGCGTCGAACTCGCCGACCTGAGTCATGTAGGCGTAGAACCGGTGGACGTAGGAGGCGTAGGAGGCGACCGTGCTGGGGGCGTGCTCGCCCCTGAGGGAGTGAACCCACGCCATGCACTGTCGTCTATCTGCCTCGGCCGGCGTCATCGACCCGCCACCGGGGCCGGCGTCCGGGTCGGCCAGGAACGTCTCGAACCGCTGCAAGACCCGTTCGTAGGCCTCCTGCGTCCGTTTCGCCTTTCCGTGGTAGGTCTGGTCTTCGAGGAAGTACGCGACGGAGTCGGTCATCTCAGGCATCCCCGGTCGGGACGTAGCCGCCGTCTCGACCGCTGTACCTGACACGCCCGTCGGCCTGGAGGTCCTGGAGTGCGCTGTCGAGGCGGTCCTCGATGTCGTCGCTCACCGCGGCCAGCAGTTCGTCCCAGGTACAGGGCCCCTCAGCACCGTGGAGGATGTCGACGACCCGCTCGCCGAGGTCGCCGCCTTCCGAGTCACCCGATACCGGGTCGGCCCCCCCACCGGACGACTCGCTATCGGGTGAGTCGGGCAGGTCGAACTTGCGTCGGCCCGCCTGGACCATCGCCCGGACGAACTCGCTCTGGCTCATGTCCAGTTCGTCGGCGTGGTCGGCCCACTCGGCTTTCTGGTAGCTCGGCACGTAGGTCTTCACCACCGACCGGCTCGTGTCCTGTTTGCTCATCGACACCACCCAGTAGACCATGATATATCATGCCCAACCCCCCACGTCTGGAAGGGTATCTTCCCCGGTCGAACCCCAGGGGTTGCGTGCTTCGATTGGGGTTGTAGACACACCCCCATTTGCAGCAACATTTGCCGCCTGTTGGTTGGGCTGGTCGGTGGTGCGTTCGGGTGGGCATGCGACCGACTCCGGGGGTCACCGGATTGGCTCGCTCGACGCCGTAGCTGGCCCGCCGCGAGAGCAGAGCGAGGCCGGTCCGAAACGATGTCTGTATTCTGGTAGCTTCTCGACATGCAGCTCTGGACAGACCGACTCACCACCGGCACTTCAATGTGTCCCATATTTCGGGATAAGGGCTCTTATCTTCTCGAGTGGGTCTGTAAATACGGCGGTGAAACGAGCATATCTAGAATTATAGCACTATGTTTTGGCCCCGATAGTACCACAAAGCATGATACAATTCAGGCAATGTGTTGTGTCGTGAGCGACGGATTCTGTGGCAGGCACAGTGAACTGGGGGTTGCTCGTGAGGCCACACACCACCAGAATATGTTTGTGGACTGGCAAAATTGCCCCCGGAACTCGCGTCGATGAGGGTCCTCCGGGGGCGGTTTCGATGGGTTCCTCGCGCAACCCGGCTGCCCCAGATCGCCGGGGTTCCTGACCCCCTCGGAGGGTGGATCGACGACTTCTGGTCCTCGGTCAGTAGACTCGTCCTGCTGGGCAAGATTCTGGTGTGTCTGGGCCCGGTGGGCAACCCTGCAATCGACCAGCCGAGTTTGTTGTCAATCTGAGCCATGAGCGAGTCTTGGGACGCCAAGAGGTGTGGAGCAGACTCGTGTGACAATAAACCGACGGCACAGAGGGGGGCCAGACGGGCCGAGTTCGACGTTGAATAGTCCAGCGATACTCCCGGGACGCTGTTTCTCTCGCCCAGCACCGTGTCGAGAGCCTGTTTTCCATCTCGCTTTGGGTTTTCCACTGTCTCACGAAGAAACCGCACAGCGGCCATCTGAGCGGTTTCTGTTACTCCGGGGGTGTTTCAGCGACAGACGAACTCGTCGGAGCACGGACTCGTGAATTCTATGTCGCTATACAGAATGTGGCCACTCGGAGCGAAGAAAGCAGCACCGAAACCCGGTCAGTTCACGGCCAGCGCCGTATCGAGTTCGACCGCATCGAACAGTTCCTTGACGGCTTCGGATTCTGGTGTCGCCTCGGCTTCGTTCTCCATCAGCACGGTCTCACTGGGGAACAGCCGCGTCCCGAGTTCCAGCCCGTGGTCGCGGGCGGTCGACCCGGTCATCGTCAGGTAGACGCCAGCGCCCACGTCGGCGATGGCCGCCTCCTCCTCTCTGCCCTCCTCGGGGTAGGTGAACTCCACGTCCGCGATGGCGTCGGTCCCGAGGACGGCCTCGACCAGGCGCTCGTACCGCGGCGAGATGCACAGGTCACCCTCGTACCGGTCGATGAACTCCCGGGTCGGGTTCCCACCGCCGAAGTCGTCGAGTGTGTCCGGTGTCGCCATCAGCGTGTGATACACGGTATCGCCGAGACCCGTGACGACCCGAACGTCCGTGTCGTGTGGGTCGATACGGGCGTTGATGTCGTCGATAGAGCCCAGCGGTTCCGGGCGAAGACCGACGACCTCCTCCAGGACGAGGTCGGCACTGTCGAAGCCGAGCGCGAACGAATGGGTCCGCAGCGCCCTGAACGGCTCCTCGCGGCCGACGAGCTGGACGTCGTAGCCGTCGGCCTCGATGGTGACGCTGTCGAAGACGACGCGCCGGGGCATCCCCTCGCGGTCGTCCCGGAGCAAGGTGAACTCGGGGCGATGGTGGTCCGACAGGTCGCTGTATTCCGCGAGGCGTTCGTAGACGCTTCGGGCGTCGGATTTCTTGCCCTTCGTGATCGCCTTCTCGTAGCGCAGGGTGGAGATGATCTCGTCGGCCACCTCCGTCACGCCCACGCGGTTCGCGATGCGTTCGAGGACGGCCTCGAGGGGCCGCCCCTTGCGTGGCACCGCGACAGCTATCGTGTCGGCCATTTAGCGGACGAACGGTCCGCCGGCTAAAAACAGATTCGTTTCAGGAGAACATCTCGCCGAGCTGGTCGCGCCAGTCCTGGATGGCGGTGACCTCCTCCTCGAGGGATTCGAGGTCCGATTCGAGCGTGTCCACGTCTTCCCGAAGGATATCGATGTCTTCACGGGTCGAGTCGACCGCCTCGCTGTTGTCCTCGGTGACTTCGCGGACCGACTGGATGTCCTCGTCGAGTCGTTCGGTGCTGGACTCGAACTCCTCACGGAAGTCGTCGACCTGACTGTCGAGTGCGTGCAGGTCCTCGTCCACGCAGTCCAGACGCTCGTCGAGTGCAGTCACGTCGGACTCGACGGCGCCGATGGACTCTTCGACCGCGGCGAGGTCAGAGGTGACGGTTTCGAGTTCCGTCCCGTTGGACTCGACGGTCTGCTGGACGTCACTGACCTCGTCACGAAGCGCCGCCACCTCTGTCTTGTAGTCGTCGAGCAGTTGCTGGGCCGTCCCCTCGTCGTCGAGGAAGGCTTCCAGCGCGCCAGTGTACGCGGAGAGTTCTTCCACGCGCGACTGGAGGTGTTCGACCTTCGCGACGTCGGTCCCGGCGGGTTCGAGGTCGAGCTCTGTCCGGAGTGCTTCGCGGTCGGCGTCCGACACAGAGTCCTCCCGGAGTTCTGTCAGTAGTGCACTGACGACGCTCTCGACTGGGACCTGCGTCTTCTCGTCGTCGACCACGTCAGAGTCGGACTCGTCGTCGAGTTCGGAATCCGCGTCGGACTCGTCGTCGTCAGCTTCAGACGCGACGGCTGCCGGGTCGGCGTCTTCGGACTCGACGTCGTCGTCTTCGGCACCCGCTTCGGCGTCGTCGTCTTCGGCACCCGCTTCGGCGTCGTCGTCTTGTCCTGCCGGTACGTCGCTGTCTTCGGATTCTACGTCTTCGTCCAGTTCTGCTGGTTCTGCGTCCGCTTCGAGGTCGTCCTCGGCGGGTTCGTCTACGGCGTCGAGGTCCAGTTCGACGTCTGCTTCGGCGTCCGCTTCCTCCACGGCTGTGTCGGCTTCGGCGTCGAGAACCAGGTCCTCGTCGGAGACGTCGTCGTCGCCATCGTCGTCGACGTCGAGTTCGATAGCCGGTCCATCGCGCTCGTCGTCCGCCTCGTCTGTCTCGTCTTCCTCGCCGTACACCTCTTCCTCGGCCGCTTCGAGGTCGAGTTCGATGCCGAGGCCGTCGTCCTCCTCGGTCTCGGCTTCGAGTTCGTCCTCCTCGTCGAAGCCGAGGTCGATGTCGACCGAGCCGCCGTCTCCGCTGGCCGCTTCGGCGTCGGCGGTCTCTCCCTCGTCGTCTCCGAGTCCGGGAATCCCGGCGTCTCCCGAGAGCATGTCCTTGACGACCTGGTTCGAATCGTCGGAGACGATCTCGTCGATGGTCTCGTCCTGCTCGGGGGTGGCCTCGACAGCCCCGGCGTCCTCGCTGTCGACGTCCCACACGCTGGGCTCGGTCAGGAATTTCGGCACCTCGCTTTGGTCGTCGATGCGGATACCGTAGACGGTGACGAGCTCTTCGCCGGGTTCGAGCGTCCGGTGGAACTCGACGTGGTGGTCCTGGAACGCGGTCCAGTTGTCTGATTCGTAGTCCGGGTGAAAGCCCACGCCGTCCATGGGGAACTCTTCGGGGATGTCTTCGTGGAGTCGGATCGTCACTGCCTCGTCACGGTTCGACGTGATGCTGAACCGAATCGCAGGGACGGGGAACTCGTCGGCAGCGAACGATTTCTCTACTGAGATTCCGTCCGCGGCGACTTCGATTGTGGCGTTCGGATCGACCTCGCTACTCATACCGCCACGTATCCGCACCATGACTATAAAGGAAACGGGCGAGGCACCATTGCTCATCGCCATCTATCCGCCGTCGTGTTGGCCAATTAACTTATATCCGGGTCCGGCGTTGCTACAGTTGCAGCCAACTGGCTGCCAGTCGTTGCCCACTTCGGCGGACTGCCAGTTCCGCCACCTTTCCCTTTCACCAGAGCACACGCTCCGTCCAGTCGGTGAGACACTGCCTATCCTCGTCGAGACACGTCGACGGCGAAAATCCGACCGGCAAGACAACGCTTACGGCGGTACCTCTCGCATCCTCGTCCATGACACGCAGCGACTGGAGCGACTGGCTTCCCCGCGCCGTGGAGTCGGCCGCCCCCGACGGCATCGCCATCTGGTACCTCGGTTGCAACGGGTTCGTCCTGAAAGCGAGCGACGGGACGACCGTCTACATCGACCCCTACGTCGGGTTGGGCGACCCACCCCGGACCGTCCGCATGATTCCGATTCCGTTCGAGCCGACCGACGTGGAGGAGGCCGACGCCGTCTTCGCCACCCACGAGCACACCGACCACGTTCACGGGCCGAGCCAGGCACCCATCCTCGAAGGGACGGCTGCAGACTTCTACGCCCCCGACGACAGCCTCACGGTCGCTTTCGACGACGAGGACTGGCAGGCGGAGTACGACATCGCGGACGAGCAGTTCCACGAGGTCGAAGAGGGAGACACCGTCGAGGTCGGCGGCTTCACCGTCCACGTCGAACCCGCGTACGACCCGGACGCGACCCACCCCGTCAGTTACGTGTTCGAACACGAGGGGAGCACCGTCATCCACGGGGGCGACACCAAACCCAGTGACGAGTTCGCCCGGCTCGGAGAGGCGTACGACCTCGACCTCGGCATCCTCGCCTTCGGGACGGTCGGGAACATCCCGGACAAGGAGACCGGCGAACCGAAACGGACTCGCTGGTACAACGACGAGAACCAGATCATCGAGGCCGCGAGCGACCTCCAGCTCGACCGGCTCCTCCCCAGCCACTGGGACATGTGGAAGGGGATGACGAGCGACCCGAAAGTTCTGCACCACCACGCCAGGAGCTTCGCGTACCCAGCGAACCTCGAAATCGTGGAGATCGGCGACCGCGTGGACGTGTAGAACCGGTTCCTGTTTCTTCGAACGCGTCTGTTCTCGGCTCCCGGACGATGGCCGGTGGGCCGTAATCGCGTCGTGCGTCTCTGGTCCGTGAGGACGAGAAGGTCACATGCGCTGGTGGTGGTGGTGACCGACACCGCCGCGCACAGCGATGAGTCTCGATTCACGTCTCCGTGGCTACCCACCCGGCACGAAACCATATGTACGACGGGGCCTTCCCGCCGCACATGGACCTGCTGTCGCTCGGTATCGCCGTCTTCGTCGTGTTGGCGCTTCTCGTCTCGCTGGGTATCGTCGTCCTGCTGGACCGGCCCGGTGGGGCCTGGGGCCAGCAACTCCGGTCCCGGTTCGTGATGGGCGTGCCGTGGGGAACCCTCGTGAGCATCGTCTTCGTGGTCGGTGTCTACCTGTTCGTCCAGGACGGGTGGAATCACTGGTACAATCCGGTCACGCTCCCCTTCCGCGCGTGGTCGTACCTTTACCCGACCGGGATGGTACTGGCCCCGTTCTCTCACGCAGACGCCGGCCACCTCACGGGGAACATGATCGGGACACTCGTGCTCGCCCCCATCGCGGAGTATGCGTACGGACACTTCCCCGAGGAGCGTGGGTCACACTCGTTCGCGGACTGGGTTTCGAACCCGTGGGTGCGCGCGCTGGTCGTCTTCCCGGGCGTGGTGTTGCTCGTCGGCCTGGGGACTTCCCTGTTCTCGCTCGGGCCGGTCATCGGTTTCTCAGGCGTCGTGTTCGCGTTCGCCGGGTTCGCACTGGTTCGCTACCCGATGACAACCGTCGTCGCCGTGCTCGGTGGGCAACGCGTCCTCTCGTTGTTGTACAACTCGTTGCAACAGCCGATCGTCACCACGACCGCACAGGCGTCCCCGCCCTCGCCGCCGTGGTGGGCCGGTATCGCCATCCAGGGCCACGCGCTCGGGCTGTTCTTCGGTATCATGCTCGGGGTGCTCGTCTTCTACCGTCGCGACGACCGACCCAGTGCGCTCCGTATCTGGCTCGCCGTCCTCTTCTTCGCGGTCGCAAAGAACCTCTGGGCCGTGTACATGTTCCTCGGGAACGAGACGTACAGACTGTTCCGGGGGCCCGGCCTGGCCATCGTCGTGGCTCTCGCCGTCGTCGTCGCCGCCGGGTTGCACGTCCGCGAGCGCGACTTCGACTCGTTCACGCCCCGGACCGGTGCCCTCCTCGTGCTTGTCGTCGTGACGGCGGTCCTGGTCGGCTCCGGAGTGCCGGTGAATCTCCTGACGGCGGACGACACGTCGGCTCCCGACGGCGCGGTCGAAGTCCGGGGGTACGAGGTCTTCTACGCCGAGGACGTGACGAACGAGATGGTGTCGGTCGTCGACATCGAGGCGTTCGGCCAGAGTACGAACGTCTCGTCGTCGGGGGTCATCGTCGTCAACGACGACCGCAACATCTGGTACCAGGCCGTCTCGAAGGGACAGCTGGCGTTCGACGGCCAGCGACGGGTCCGTCTGGGCGGTCTCGGCTGGCGCGAGACGGTGACCGCGAACAGGGATGGCTGGCGGGCCGTCGGTGGGAAAGCGAGCTACCGCGTCTTCCTGAAGCCACCCGAGGGAGACTGGCGCCTCGCGTACACCTCGGAGAACGCCACTGCGGAGCCGCGACTCGACGGCAAGAACGTCTCTATCGTCGGGACGCCCGACGGCTACGAACTGTTCGTCTGGCAGAACGACACCGAACTCGGGCGCGCGACACTCCCCGAGAACAACGCCTCCGTGACCATCGCGGGTATCGAGTTCGTCAGAGAGGAGCGAACGAACGATGCGGACAGGGTGTACGCGGTCGTCGGTGAGACGAAGGTGCGGGTCTTCGTCAGAGAGACGTATCGCTAGCCCACTCGATTCGGAACGCCTCGGCGTCTATCGGTTTCGTCGCTTCTTCGTGGAACGGGAACTGTCGGTCGAGGTCGAGTTCGACCGCGAACGCGTGGGTGACCTCGCCGCCGTGGTCCGACGCGAACGATTCGACGAACTCCATGCTCCCGGCGTTGTGAATCGAGTACGAGACGGTCGCGACCGTGCTCGCGGCTTCCAGAAACGCTCGGTCCGCGTGTTCGTTCCCGCGTTGTGCCCCGAATGGTGGATTCATCACGACCGTGACGCCGTCACCGATACACAGTGGGGGTCGTGTCGCGTCTCCGGCGACCCAGTTGATGTCCGTGCGGGCACCGACACGACGTTCGTTCTCGCGCGCGGTCGCGAGCGCGTCCCCGTCGAGGTCGACGCCGACCACGCGGTGTGCGCCCCGGAGCGCGGCCCCGAGCGCCAGCATTCCGGTCCCGGTCCCGAGGTCGACGACCGTCCGGTCGGCCACGTCGCCTTCCATATCCGCGACGTGGACGAGTGACGCGGCGACCTCTGGAGGTGTCGGATACTGTTCGAGTTCGACGCTTGGCGAATCGAAGCCAGCGACGACGCCGAGTTGCTGGGCGAGGGCCCGCCGTGTGCTCATCGATGGTACTTACCTGTCCAGACTAATGGGTCCGTCGAGTTCGAAGGTGACACCCTCGCGGCGGGCCCGTTCGGCACACGCCGAGAGCGCCGGTCGGACCTTCTCGGGGTTCTCGACGACCGTACACTCGACGGTGACGGTGCCGGCCCCGATGAACGACGCCGCCCGGACGAAGTCGCGCACGCGGTTTGCCTCTCGCTGGGTCGCGAGCGAGCAGTCCTCGTCGAATCGAACGCGAACGTCGATGGTGGACGGGACGTATCCCTCGACGGTCAACTCGTGTTTGAGGTCGCGCAGGTACTCGGGGGCGGTCGATTCGAGCGCCTGTGCGTCGAGCCGAACCGGCTGGACGTCCTCGGGTCGACAGTGCTCGATGGTTCGTTCGACGTTGGGTGACGGGGTCGCACTCATCCTACATCTGCATACATAGTAGACATACAAAAAGGTTTGCGTATGTTCTGTAGTTATATCTTCTGTGGTGGCACTGGAACAGATTAGGATACACCACCGTCGACCGTGAGAGAATGGAACACGCTTATTATTCCGTATAAAGAGTAGCCTGTATGAAAGAGTGCCCGCGGTGTGGGTCGTCGTTAAGTCACTACGCGCTGAGCGACGTCGAAGCGTACGGCTGCGACAGCTGTGGGTGGGTCGGAATCGACGTCGAACACCGGTCTGAACCGGTCCGCATCGAGTCCTGGCAGGACGCCATCAGACGGTTCCACCAGCAGTTCACAGACAGCGAACTCGACGAACACGCGGCGAATCTCAGTCGCGTGGAGGCAGAACGGCGCGCAGCCATCGGCGCGGAGGAACCGGCGGACGAATCCCACGTCGAGGGTACAGACGAACCGGAGTCGACCGACGAGCCAGAGACGGTGACCGACGAAGCCGGAGACGACGCCCCGGCTGACGAACCCGGGGCCGAAGCCGAGAACGTCGAAACCGAGAACGTCGAAGCCGATGCTGCATCGGCAGTCGCGGATGCCGACGAAGACGACGACGCCGAAGCGGCCGACGCCGAAGTGACCGACCCAGACACGGGCGACTCCGACCCCGACGCCGCCGACACGCAGGAGACGGCACGACCCGCGAACTCACAGGCCGAATAAATCCGAAACCACGGCACACCCGGGTTCTCTCTCGTCCGGTTACACTGTCAGTAACGTGGCTGTTCGAAAATAGCGACTCCGAGCCGTTGGCACGCCCCGCGTGATGTTTCGAGGACTCTATCCGGCGGTCGGCTGTAAAAAACGTGGGTCGGGTCTCGTGGAGTTACTCGTCTGCGGCCGGCGCTTCGGCTTCCTGTGCGGGCTCGTCGACGTCTTCGTCGGACCGTGCGGCGACGAGGGAACCACGGGCGACCGAGTACAGCGGCTCGCTCGCGTGCTGGACCCCACTGATGGAGAACGGGATGTTCGCGTCCTCGAGGTGGTCGCGGAACAGTTCCTCGAACCCGCTGGGGCTGGAGGTCCCGCCCGTGACGACGACCGGCACGTCGAGGCCTTCCTCGACGTCTTCCTCGTCGACCTCGCGGACGACGTTCTCGATGACGTAGTCGAGCAGGTTCTCGTAGTAGATGCTGAGTGCACCTTCGACGCCACCGACGTCGGTGGTGAAGTCGAGTTCGAAGTCGTTCTCCTTGATGGAGGTGACCTTGTCGACCGGCGTGCCCGTCGCCTGGGCGGCCTGCTCGTCGATCCAGTCGCCACCGCGCGCGACGGAGAACTTCATGACCGGCACCGCGTAGTACGCCAGACAGACGTTCGTCATGCCGGCACCGAAGGAGATACCGAGTCCGGTGAAGTTGTTGTCCGCGAGTTCGGAGTAGATGACCGCCATCCCCTCGTTGATGGGTTCGGCGTCGTAGCCCATGTTCGAGAGGAAGGACTCGATGGTCTTCTGGTGGTACAGTGTGCTGAGACTCGAGTCGCTCGGGTCTGCCGGCACGGAGAAGTACAGCTTCTCGTCCGGGTAGTTCGGCTCGCCGACGACCTGTTCGATGATGAGCTTCATCATCGGGATGGCGGACTTCTCCTGGCTGGAGAGGATGCCGTGTTTCATCGGCCGCCGCGTGTTCTTGTTGAAGATGTTCGCGAAGTTCAGCGCGTCGTCACCGACGACGTACACCTTGTCGTCCTTTCGGATGTGCAGGACTTCCGAGCGCGACAGCATCTGCTCGGCCATATCCGAGTACTCGATTTCGACGAAAGAGTTGCGCTGCTGTACGAACACCGTGTCGTTCCCATCCTGCTGGGCAGACAAGATGTTCATCGTGCCAACGTCAAGGCCTTTAGCCATAATTGCCAATTCCAACCCACCGAAGTATAAAACTATGTGAAATTATTTCATCAGTTTGAATAGGAGAATAAAGTACTCAGAGAACAAATGTGTTGTGGCCAGTTAGCTGAGACCTAATGCCTGCTTAACTCGCCCCCAGAGACCGACGCTCGCACCGCCGGTTCCCCCGAGCGACGAATCCTCCTGCTTGCGTTCTGCTTCGCGCTGTCGGCGCTCACGAAGTTCCTTGAGTTTTTGCGTCTGGTCGTCGACGGTGGAGTTCGAGGTCGCCGTCTTCTTCTGCCCACCTTTCATCGCTTTGAGATTAGAAAGCTGGGAGTCGATCCCGCTCGACCGGGTCACCTTCGCGGTCTTCTGACTGAAGCCTGACGTATCGATGTCGCCGTCGTCGATATTGAAGTTCAGGTTGCGGTTGTCGCTCTTTTCGACACCACCCCACGAGAGGTCGACGCCAGACATCGCATCGTCGATGTCGGCCTGGATCTCTTCGTCGCTGTAGTGTTCGCTCTCTTCTTCCTCGTCCTCCGCCACCGGCTGGATGTCCGCCGGACCCGGTTTCTTGTAGCGTTCGAGCTGGTCTGCGACGAGTGCCGCACCCGTCGAACCCACGACCAGGACGAGACCCAGTGCGTACAGGCTGATGACGCCCAGCGTGGTCCCCGCGCCGTAGTCGTTCCACTGCTCCGGGTAGACCGTGACGAACCAGAGAACGGCAGCGAGGTCGAACACCGACCCGACGACGGATGCGTACACGGCCCGCCGTTCGACGGGGAGTAAGACGACGATACCAGTGATGGTGGCCGGGAGTGCGAGCATCCCGAGCGCGTAGGAGATGCGTGTCCAGTTCCAGAAGGGTGTGCTCTGGGGTTCGAGCGTGCTGAAGCTCACGATCGCCAGCAACAGCGCGACCACACCCACCACGATGCCACTGAAGAACAGGCCGAAACCGAGATACACGTCCGTCTCTTCCTCGGGTTCCCCGATGTATCGTTCGTACAGTTTGTAGAGGGGGTTGTCCGGGTGTGACTCGTCGCCGGAATCACCCGTCTCAGCAGTTGCCTCGTCTGACATTGTCCCTCATTACAGGGTCATCTCTCATGACTGTTTGGTTAACCGTATACTTCTTGAAAAAAGACGCCCTGTGACCAAGGTCTGACGCCCGTCAGACGCGGTAATCAGTCCTTACGCTTGACGACGTCGCCGAGCGTCTGGGTCGTCCCCGAAGAGCCACTGCTCCACTCCTTGTCGTCGTCGCTGCTGCCACCGGCTTTCAGGCTGATACCGAGGAACTTCTCGAGTTTGGTCTGCATCCGGTCGGAGGGGAGCGTGTCCCCGCGTTCGAGCTTCCGGACGAGGCTCGCTTTCTCGTTGAGTTCGTTCGCCAGGTCCGCCTGACTCAGGCCCTTCTTCTCGCGGGCCCGGCGGATACGGTCGTCGTAGTCCTGTGCGATTTCGTCCATGTCGTCGAACATATCGCTCCGTCGACGTGAACCGCTGGGGCTGGACCCACTGGAACCACTCGACCGCGAGGAAGAGGACGACGAGGACCCCGACGAGCCCGTCGAATACTTCGTGGACGTGCTAGAGGACTGCTGGGTCTTGACTTCGGTCCCGAAGTCGGCGCAGTTGTCGCACACGTCTAGCTCTGCGCCCTCGACCTTCACCGTCTTCGGCTGCGACGTCTCGGCGCCACACATCTCACACTGAACCATGCCCGTGTGTTGACCGTGAGCAGTGATAAAAGGTACGCCGTGGTGGTGCTGGCTCTGATTTTCGCAGCGGGTCGGGAACGGAACCGCGGGAATCAGCTCAGCGCCTTCCACGCGCCGGAGAAGCGCTGGAGTGCGGTGACGTGGCCGACGACTGCGAACACGACCAGCAGCCAGCCGACGACCGTCAGACCGTAGAGGTCGCCTTCCACGACCGTCGCGACGTAGCCGACGAGCCCCGAGAGCGCGAGTCGGTCGGCGCGACCGAGATAGCCAGCGTACACGCGGTCGAGGCCGACGGCCTGGGCCTGCGTGCCGAGGTAGGAAGTCATGAGGACGCCGGTGACCGCCGCGAGGCCGAGGTCGTAGCGACCGATACCGGCCGCGAAACCGGCGATGATGACCAGATCCGCGTAGCGGTCGAGCACGTGGTCGAGCATGTCACCGGCTTCGCTGGCGACGTTCTGCGCTCGTGCCAGCTCACCGTCGACGATGTCCAGCCAGCCGTTCAGCGCGACGCACGTCGCCCCGACGGCGTAGAATATCGGTGCGTCACCGATGGCCGACCCGGCGTAGGCGAACGCACCGCCAGCGGCCACCGCGAGCGCGAACGCGATGACGCTCACCGCGTTGGGATTCAGGCCGAGTCCGTCGGCGAGTCGAACCCAGGGGTCGAGCAGCGACTTGATCTGAGGGCGGAGTTGGTCGAGCGTCATAGGTAGTCGATGAAGTCCACGTCACCGGCACTCGGTTCACGGTCGCCGTTGACGACGGCGGCGATGTCGGCCGCCACGTCTTCGGGGGTGCGCCCGGTGGTGTCTATCTCGTAGACGGTCTCCAGCCCGTGGAGTTCGACGGCCTCGGAGAGGATGACGTCGAGCGCCTCGCTCTCGGCGTTCTCGTGCGCCTTCGGCTCGCTCTCGCCGCGGTCGAGCAGGCGCTGTTCCAGTTCTTCTGGGGCACAGCGCAACACGACGACCCGGTCGGCGTCGAGGTAGTGTGCGAGATGCGAGTCGAGCAGGACCGCGTCTCGGTCGCCGACCCACGCTTCGAGGGCGTCGAGGTCCACGACGACACTGTCGCGCTCCTCGTCGACCTCCTCGTACAGTTGCTCGGCCTCGACGACCTCGTTCAGGTGGACCACGTCGAGGTCGACGTCGTAGGTGGTGTCGGAATCCTCGGCGATGCGGTCCGTCGCGGTCGTCTTGCCCGTCCCGGGCGTCCCCGTGACGACCACCCTCACCGCGACAGCACCTCGTTGAGCGTCTCGACAGCTTCGCGGGTCTCGGCTTCGGTCCCGCAGGTGATGCGGACACAGCCGGGCAGGCCGAAGCTCGTGCAGTCGCGGACGATGACGCCTTCGTGTTGCATCTCGTCGGCGACGTCGGCCGCGGCCTCCTCGCCGCGAGCCCCGGAGACGTCCACGAGGACGAAGTTGCCCTCGCTCTCCCACACCGGGGCGTCTATCTCGTCGCGCATGAACTCACGCGCCCAGCGGGCGGTTTCGACCGACTTCTCGACGTGTGCGTCGTCACCCATGGCGGCGAGCCCGGCCCGGCAGGCCAGCTCGCTCGCGGCGAATGGGGTGTTGACCCGCGCGTACGCGCCAGCCCAGTCCTCGGGGACCAGTGCGTACCCCAGCCGGACACCAGCCAGCCCGTAGGCCTTCGAGAAGGTCCGCAGGATGGCGACGTCGTCGCGCTCGTCCAGCAGGCTGCGGGCGCTCTCGGTCTCGGCGTACTCGCCGTAGGCCTCGTCGACGACGACGAGCGTGTCCTCGCCGGTCTCGTCGGCGACGGTCTCGACGGCGGAGAGCGAGAACGTCCCACCGGTCGGGTTGTGGGGGCTGGTCAGGTAGACGATGCGCTCGCCGTCGTAGTCCGAGAGGACGGTCTCGGCGGTGAGCGCGAGGTCCGGGTCGTTGAGCGTGTACTGCTCGACCTCGCCGTGGTGGTAGCGGGCGCTCATCCCGTAGTAGGCGAAGCCAGGGTCGGGCACGAGCACGGCGTCGCCGGGTTCGAGCATCGCGCGAGCGAGATAGTCGAGCGCGCCGTCGCCGCCGTTGGCCAGCCAGACCTGCGCGGGGTCGCAGTCCCAGCGGTCTGCGATGGCTCCGGTGAGGTCGGCGTGGGCCGCCTTCGGGTACGAAGACATGCCCGGTGCCGCCTCCTGGATGGCCGCGATGGCCTCCGGGGACGGCCCGTGGGGGTTCTCGTTGGACGCGAGTTTCGTGAGGGCCGCCGGGTCCATGCCGAGGTCCCTGGCGACCTCCTCGATACCGCGCCCGGCCTCGTAGGCGACGTGGGCCGAGAGGTCGCGTGGTTGCATGTGCGACAGACCGGCCCGTGGGGCCTTAAGCGTAGTCAAGCACGGTCAGAACGAGGGTGCCCGGTTACCAGAGGAAGCTGGGCCAGACGAACTTGAACAGCCCCCAGATGAGGACGGTGAGCACACCGGTCATCACCAGATTCAGGACGACACCGGCGCGCATCATGTGCTCTTGCTTGAGGTGGCCACTGCCGAAGACGATGGCGTTCGGCGGCGTGGCGACCGGGAGTGCGAACGCGAAGGAGGCGGCGATGGCCCCGCTGACCGCCAGGAAGATGCCAGCCGAGACCTCCCCGAGGCCGAGTGTCGACGCGAAGATGCCTCCGATACCGATGAGGACGGGGACGATGATGGTCGCGGTCGCGGTGTTCGAGGTCATCTCGGTGAGGAAGATGACGAGCAGGACGATGGCCGCGACGACGAGGATGATGGGCGCGCTCGTCAGGTTCCCGAAGATGGTGCGGGCGATCCACTCGGTCGCACCGGTCTTCGCGAACGCGTCGGCGAGCGCGATACCGCCGCCGAACAGCAGGATGGTGCCCCAGTCGATGTCGACCAGGTCGTCCCAGTCGACGGTGTCGGCGAGGACGAGCGCCGGGATGGCGTACATCCCGACCATCACGTAGTAGAGCAGCCCCTCGTGGCCGGCGACACCGAAGACGGTCTGACCCTCGCTGGTGCCGAACAGCGTGTTGAACCAGACCTGTGGGAGCAGCCCCTCGAAGAAGATGTCCAGCCCGCCGAGGACCCAGAGGCCCGCGGTCGCAGTGAAGATGTACGCGACACGACGCCCGCGGGGGTCGAGGGGTCCCTCCTCCTCGAGGTAGCGCTCGGCCTCGCGACGGGCCTCGCTCACGTCCTCGATCTGTGGCGGGTAGAGCCAGTAGGTGAGGATGTACCAGACCAGCGGGAGCGTGAGAACGACGATCGGAAGCCCGATGAGCAGCCAGTCGACGAAGCCGATCTCGTACCCGAGGATGGCGTTGGCCTGCGTCGCGACGACCGCGTTCGGGGGCGTCCCGATGAGCGTCCCGACACCACCGACGCTGGCGGCGTAGGCCGTGCCGAGCAGGGTGGCGACCTGCATGTTGTAGAAGGCGTCGCCGTCGGAGTCTTCGTCCTCGATCTGTTCGCGGCCGATGACCTGCGCGAGCACACCCATCGCGATGGGGGTCATCATCGCCGTCGTGGCGGTGTTCGACACCCACATCGAGAGGAAGGCGGTCGCGAGCATGATGGCCGCGATGAGGTTCCGGGGCGAGGTCCCCATCTTGCTCATGATCCAGAGCGCGATACGACGGTCGATGTCGTACTTCTGGAGCGCGTTCGCCAGCATGAACCCGGCGATGAACAGGAAGATGAGGTGGTCGGCGAAGCCCGAAAGGGCGGGGTCGATGTCGTCGTAGACCCCGAACGCCGTCAGCAACACCGGAATCGAGAGCGCCGTCACCGCGAGCGGGAGCGTCCCGGTCACCCAGAGGCTCCCCGCGAAGAACATCGTGGCGATGGCGTACTGTCCGCGGATCGAGAGCCCCTCGGGCGAGGGGCCGAACGCGATGACGACCGTCCCGAGTACTGCAACCAGAAACCCGAGTATTCTGCCGCGTGGCGTGTCCGTGAGCCCTTGTATCATTGATACACCTCCAGAGTCTATAGAGTAGGTTCTTAACGATTGTCGTTGAGACAGTGAACAGCTAGCACCCCACAGTCGTCAGAAGTTGTCGACGATGGCCCGCACCTGTCCGGGGTCGAGCTCGACGGTGTAGAGGTCGAACAGGCGCTGCCGTCGGGAGGCGGAGAGGCCCCGTGAGCCGCTCTCGAGCATCGAGAGGTGTGCCTGCATCAGTTCATCGACCTCGCGTTCGACGTCGCGCTGCCCGTACCCGGCAGCCACCCGCAGGAGTCGCCAGGCCATCGGCGAGACGTCTTCGAGGTCGTACTCCGGGGCCGGCATCAGTTCCAACCAGAGAGAAGACCCCTAAAAGTCTATCCGCTTCGGTCCCGGCTCGAGGGGCGAACCGGGGCGTCTCCGCGACTCACTCGATGGATTGGGCCCGGGCACAGGCACGCTCGAGTATCGCGGGGCGACCCTGGACCGACAGCGAGACGGACTCGCCGTAGGCGACCGAATCGACGGCCGCGTGCTCGTGACACCACGAGACGAACCGTTCGGTCTCCGGGCCGTGTGGCAGGTCGAATTCGGCAGACTCGGTCGGGAGTGCCTCGACGATACGGGTCCGAAGCGCATCGAGGCCCGCGTCTTCGGTCGCACTCGCGACGACCGGGTCGGGTGCGAGGTCGGCCAGGGCTCGCTTCCGGCGGTCGAGTTCGTCCTCGCTGAGGCGGTCGGCCTTGTTGAAGACGGTGAGGACGTCCCCGTCCGTCTCGTCTATCTCGGCACGACAGGTCTCGATGCGCGTTCTGACCGCCGCAATCGGCCTGCTCGCGTCGACCACGAGGACGACCACGTCCGCATCGTGGACCTCTGTCAGGGTCGACCGGAACGCTTCGACCAGGTCGTGCGGGAGGTCCCGGATGAACCCGACGGTGTCCGAGAGGAGCACCCGGCGACCGTCCATGGTGGCCCGGCGCGTGGTGGTATCGAGCGTCTTGAACAGGCGGTCCTCCACGCCAGCGGTCTCCCCGAGGTCGCTGTGGGCTGGTTCCGCGCTGTCGAGGTCGAGGTCGTCTGCGAGCCGGTGCAGGAGCGTCGACTTCCCGGCGTTCGTGTAGCCCGCGAGAGCCACGAAGTCGAAGCCAGCTTCACGCTTGCGCTCGCGGCCGGGGGTGGTCTCGTCGGGAAGGTCGTTCAGCCTGTTGTGGGTGCGGTCGATTCGCTGTTTCACCTCGCGTATCCACTCGCCCTCGGGGTCGCGAATGGTCTGGAGGCCCTGCCACTCCTCGTTTCGTCGCTGCTCTTCTCGCCGCCGGTGGAGTTCGTGGCGCAGGCGGGCGAGTTCGACCTGCAACTGGGCGCGCTTCGTGCTCGCTCCGGCCTCGAAGATATCGAGGATGAGTCGATAGCGGTCCCGAACCTCGGTTCCCGCTGGCAGTCTATCGGTGAGATTGAACAACTGGGCGGGCGAGAGCCGGTTGTCGACGATGACGGTGTCCGCGTCGGTCTCGCGGATTGCGTCGGCCACCTCGTCGACCTTCCCCGACCCGAGGTCGTAGGTCGGGTCTTCTGGGCGGGTCTGGGTGAATATCTTCTGGATGGTGTAGCCTGCGGCCTCGGTGAGGGCCTCGATTTCGTCTGTGTTCGGTGCTCCTGTGTCGGTTCGTGCGGCGAGTACCGCGTGTGATGACTGTCGTGACATCTCTGTGGGGGTCTGGTCGCTCGGAGAGCAGTGCGGGAACCGGCGGCGCTATCGGCTACTGGACGATATCGAATCCAGGCCGTGACGAGCGCTGCCGGCTGGCTGGAGACGGGACGGGAGAGGAACGACTCGCGGGGTCGAACCCGCCAGTGCGTGCCCGGCTCCCGTCAGCAAACGAATAGGGTCTGCATGAACTACCTGTCCTGACGGTCACGTGCTCCGGTAAAAACGGTTCGGGCAGTGTGTGAACGATTGGCAATCTGGATCGCTTCGCCCCGGAATCGCATCCAACTGTTCGGTTTCCCAACCAGTCTGTGTGGGCAACTGCCGTCCTATCCCCGCCACATATATCGTATCTCGCTATATCAAATCGGGATGGGTGCGGAAACAGCTGGGTGGTCGAAATCAGTCACGGAAACAGCGAAACCGAGAGCGAGGACGGTTCAGGCCGCCGCCGGACCACCGGATGATGCAGCCGGTCAGTCCTGGCTGGTCGTGTCCTTGTAGTGGACGTACAGCCCGAGCCCGAGCGGGGCAGCGATGGCAGCCGCACCGAGGCCGGCCGTCGCGTAGGCTCGCGTGGTCGGGACGGTCTGTTCGCCCGCGCCCACGAGGACCACGCCACGCATCCCCTGCTCGCCGTAGTCCTCGCAGTAGTACTTGCTCACGCCGTCGCCGTCGAACTGGAGCGCGTACTCGGTCCCCGTGGCCGCGACCCGCTGGCTCTCGAAGCCGAGGTTGTCGTCGACCACGCTGTATCGACCGGCCGAGCCGACCCACTCCCAGACGACGGTCGTCCCGGGGTCGACGTGGATGGCCGCCGGTTCGAACGCGAACTCGCCGCCGTTGCCCTCGGCCCCGACCTTCACGCGGACCTCCGTTTGCCCGCGCATATCGACCACATCGGTGTAGTTCTCGACGCCTGCCAGCCAGCCGTCGAAGGTGGGTCCGGTGGGTTCGGTCGGTTCGGGGGGTGCTTCAGCGAGCGACACATCGGCGTCTCCCACGACGAGTGCGCCCTTCATGCCCATCGCCTCGTGTGGGGCGCAGGCGTAGCGGAAGACGCCGGCCTCCTCGGACGTGTACTCGAACGTCGCGCCCTCGTCGGAGAGCAGCTCGGACTGGAACGTTCCGTCCGTGGCGACGACGTTGTGCATGCCGCCCTTGCCGGACCACTCCCAGACGATTTTCGCGCCGGGGTCGACCCGGACCGCGGCCGGTTCGAAGGCGAAGGCACCGCCGTTACCGGCCGCACCGACCGTGATGGTCACCTCGCTCTCGCCGCGCCTGTCGGTCACTCCGGAGACGTTGTCCGTGTTGGCGAACCAGTCGGCGAGCGATTCACCCTCGCCTGCCTGCGCGCCGACCGGCGTCGTCAGCGTCAGGCCCGCAAGGCCGACACCTGCCGTGGTCGTCAGGAACTCTCGTCTCTTCATGGCTCAGGCCTCGTACCCCGCGTACTCCATGAGCTTCGCGAAGACGTCGCTCTGCATGGCGTCGGTGTAGACGATGCCGCCGAGCATCCCACCGGGGTACGAGTCCCCGTTGCGGATGTGGTTCACCTTGTGGCAGTGGATGAGGTAGATGCCGGGGTCGGCGTCGGCCTCGAACTCGATGGTGTAGCGCTCCGCGGGCGCGACGTTCACCACGTCCTGGAGTATCTGCATCGGTTCGGGCCACGGGCTGCCGTCCTTCTCGACCACCTTGAACCGGTGGTTGTGGATGTGCATCGGGTGGCTGTGGAAGCCAGCGTTCACCCAGTGGATACGGACCGTGTCACCGGGTTCGACGATGATGGGCGAGCCGTCCTCGGGGTGGAGCGTCCGGGGTGCGGATTTCCCGTTGATGCTGAAGGCGTCCATCGTCCGGTTCGTCAGGTCGTACTTCACGTTCTCGCCGGCGTACTGGCGCGAGAGGCGGGTGTCCCACTCCTTGACCGTCATGAAGTACTCCTTGTCGGCTTCCTCGTACCCCTCGGGGTCGACCCGCAGGATACCGAACATACCCATGTCCATGTGCATCGGCGTCTGGTAGTGACAGTGGTAGAGGTGCGTCCCCGCGACGTTCGCAGGGATGGTGTAGGTGTGCGTCTCGCCGGGCATCACCGTGATGCCGGTCGTCGTCGGGACGCCGTCGTTCTCCCACGTCTTGCGGACGCCGTGGAAGTGCAGCGTGTGCGGGTGCGGCGCGTCCGTGTTGTCGAGCGTTATCTTCAACTCGGCACCTTCCGTGCACCGGAGGATGGGGCCGGGGACGCTCGGTTCGCCGTCGTCGGCCGCGAACGCCCACGTCACGGGCAGCGAGACGGGACCGTTCATCGTCTCCAGTGGGTGGAGGTGGTGGGTGGCCTTGACGGGTTTCAGGGTGACCTCGTGGTCGCGTTCGTCGAGGTCGACGACCTCCGGTTTGCTGGTGGTCGGGAGGTCAGGAAGGAGTTTGGCGTCGTTTGAACCGACGGACACCGGATTCACGGTCGGTCGCGTGGTCGTCGTACAGCCGGCCATCGCGAAGAGACCGGTGCCGCCCGTGGCGGCGAGGAATTTGCGTCGAGAGATGCCCTTGCCGGGTGCGCCGATTGAATCGTTCATCAGCTACAGGTTCGAGAAAGGTCACGATATAAACGGGAGCCGATTCTTGAAGGACGAGAATATGGTCTTAATAATTACATGAGAATAAGTCACATAGGTTTGGGATGAATGAGCAGACCATCTATCGACGGGACGTCGACGAACGAACGGTCGAGAGCCCTCAGAGCACGCCTTCGAGTCGGTCCGCGACCCGTAACGAGAGCGCCGCGATGGTGAGCGTCGGGTTCAGCGCACCGCCGGTGACGAAGACCGACGAAGAGGCGACCCAGCAGTTCTCGAGGTCGTGGGTGCGACAGGCCGGGTCGACGACGCTCTCGGCGGGGTCGGTCCCCATCCGCGTCGTCCCCATGTGATGGAACGCCGGCCCGGTGTTGTCGGGGCCAACGACCCACTCGACTTCGGCATCCAGCTCGTCCATGATGGCGAGCTGTCGCTCGTTCGCCGCCTCGATGGTGCGCCGGGTCCGGTCGTCGAGGGACCAGTGAATCTCGGGGACGGGGTTGCCGTGGTCGTCGGTCACGTCGGGGTTCAGCTCGATGCGGTTCGACTTCTGTGGTGTCTGGGCGCACAGGCCCGTGACCTCGAGGTAGTTGCCGTAGCTGTCCCGGATATCCTGCAACAGGTCGTCGCCCCAGGGCGCGTCTGGGCCCGCGGTGAGGGCTTCACCCACCGGTGACGGACCGGCGTAGTTCAGGAACTCCAGCTTGAAGGGGCCGCGTTCCGCGCCGCCGTCGTCGTAGAACTGGTGGCTCTCGGTCGTGATGAAGCCGACGTGGTTCTGTCGGGTCTCGCGGTCGACGGTCCCGCCGACACGGGCCGCGAGGTGGTCCATGAAGTACCGACCCACCAGACCGGATGAGTTCGCGAGGCCGTCGGGATACTGCGTCGAACTGGAAAGCAAGAGCAGTCGCGGAATCTCGATGCCGCCAGCAGCGAGCACGAACTGCCTGGCCTCCTGTCTGTGTTCCTCGCCATCCGGCGTGGCGTACACCGCCGCTTCGATAGTTTCGCCTGCCTTGTCGTGTTCGAGTCGCTGGACCGGTGCCCGGTCGATGACCCGTGCGCCTGCTTCCTCGGCCCGGGCGACGTGGACCGTCGCATCGTACTTCGCGCCCGACGGACACACGGGTTTGCAGGTCCCGTACCCCTGACAGGGGACTCGGCCGTCGTAGGCCTCCGAGTTGCGGGCGCTGGGTGACGAGTGGGTGGTTATACCCAGTTCCGCACAGGCCTCGGCGAAGATCGAGTCCGAGTACGAGGGCTTGAATGCCGGCATCGGGTACGGTTCCTCGCGCGGGGGCGCGAACGGGTTGTCGTCGGCTCCCGAGACGCCGAGTTCGGTCTCGGCTTCGGCGTAGTACGGCCGCATGTCGTCGTACCCGATGGGCCAGTCCGCGGTCACACCGTCGTAACTCAGGCGTTCGAAGTCGGCCTCGTGGAGCCGATACACCATCCCCTGCCAGTGGAGGCTGGTGCCGCCGATGCCTTTCACCCGGGCCGCGTTGAGTGGATAGTACATTTCGCCCTCGCTGGTGAAGGCGTCGCGCTCGCCGCCCATGTCCCAGACCGACTCCGGTCCGTGGGCGGGACGAATCCGGCGCTCCATGCGCTCCAGACGGTCGACGGGGTCGAATCTCGGTCCGGCGTCGAGGACGACGACGTCGTACCCCGCTGTAGCGAGTCGGGACGCGACGAGCGCACCTGCTGGCCCCGCGCCGACGATGCAGACGTCGGTTCGCGGGGCTGGGGAGCGGTCCGGACCCTGGCCGGTCTGTCCGTTCATTCCGGCCCCCGCTGGTAGCTCTCGGTGCCGCCGGGGTGGCCGATGGGGTTCTCTGTCCCGGCCAGTTCACCGCCCGTCGGCGAGGTGTAGAAGGCGTACAGTAACTCGTTGACGACGTAGTAGCGGACCTGCGCTGTGGTCGACCCCGCCGGGTCAGGGTCGACCGCGTCGACGCCCATCTCGCGGAGCAGGCTGTCTCGCGTGTCGGCGTCGAGGGCCGCGTACGCGTCGTCGTACCACGACCGAGCAGTGGCGTCGACGGCTCGAAGCGACTCGGCGACACCGGCCCGGTAGTCCGGCCGGTTCGCGGTCCGACCAGCGACGTACGTCCGCACGAACGACTCGACGTTCGTCACCGCGTTCGGATAGACGACCTCGGCGACGGCGACGAGAGTGGGCACGTCGACCTCGGCCTCGACCGTCTCCTCGGCCGCCCGGAGGGACGCCTGCGAGAGTGCAGCAGCGCCCGACCCCACGACGACCCCACCCGAAGCGAGCGCGGCGAGCGCGTCGCGCCGTGTCAGTTCCATTCGCGAAAGATTAGGCCAACCTAAACCTTAAGCGCTGGGAATTTCGACGGTGTGTTCGAGGCGCCCGATGCCCTCGACCTCGATAGCGACCTCGTCGCCGTCTTCGAGTCTACCGACGCCCTCGGGTGTTCCGGTCGCGATGACGTCGCCGGGTTCGAGCGTCATGTACGTGGTTATCTCCTCGACGAGCTCCGGCACCGAGAACATCATCTGGTCGCGGGTGCCGTCCTGGCGCAGTTCGCCGTTGCAGTACGACCGGACGTAGGCGTCCGCGGGCACGTCCTCGACGGGGGCGACGACCGGCCCGACCGGTGCCGCACCGTCGAAGGCCTTTCCACGGACCCAGTTGGTCTCCTCGCGCTGGTCGTCGCGGTTCGACAGGTCGTTCACGCACGTGAACCCGCGGACCACGTCCCAGGCATCCTCGGCCGCGACGTCGCTGCATTGCTCGTCGACGACCACACCGAGTTCCGCCTCGAAGTCCAATCGGTCCTTTCCGGCCGGTAGGGTCACCGTAGAACCGTGCGAGGAGAGCGTGTTCGGCGGCTTCAGGAACAGGAGCGGCCGGTCGGGCACGTCGTTGTCCATCTCGGCCGCGTGGTCGGCGTAGTTGCGACCGACACAGACGATCTTCGTCGGCTCACACGGTGGCAGTATCTCGACCGCCTCCGGGGCGTACTCCCGCCCACCGAACCGAAGGGTTCCGTCGTCCCACTCGCCAGTCCTGACTGCACCTGCCGGGTCGCGAAAGCGAACCTGCTTCATGTTCTGGGCTGTCGCCCCGCCCCGGGTTAAACCTTGCAGTGGTGTCACTCCGTGGACCGCCACAGACCCGGTACCGGGTTTCTCCGCCCCGGTGCTTTTGCGCCGTCGGCCCGTCCTTTCGGGTAGGATGATAGAGGTCCTCCTCGGGTTCCCGTTCGCGCTGGTCGGTCTCTGGCTCACGTACGCGGGCCTGCAGGAGTACCGTTCCCAGCGCGCAACGCTCGCCGGTCGAACTGCCGTCGATGCGGACGTACTGGATGCGACGGTCGAGGAACGTCAGCGTTCCACCGGTGGCGATTCGTACTTCGTGCCCGTCGTCCGGTACCGGTACGAAGTCGGCGGCGAGACCTACGAATCCGAACGGGTCTATCCCGTCACGACCCGAGTCGGCTACCCATACCCCGACCCGGCCCGGGAACTCGTCACCCGATACGAGGACCAGACGTCCGTGACGGCGTACGTCGACCCGCAGAACCCCGACTCCGCGTTCCTCGAGGTCGAGGGAATGCGCTACCCACTCCTGTTTGCGACCTTCGGTGCGTCCCTGACGCTCCTGACTGGAGTGTACGCCGTCGTGCTGTCGCTCGCGTGAGAGAGATTCACCAACCAACGTCGGAACAAAAGGACGGATTTATACTTACCCACCCCATCGTCTCGGATGCGGAGCACGCTCGGTTGGTGTAGTCCGGCCAATCATTTCGGCCTTTCGAGCCGATGACCGGGGTTCAAATCCCCGACCGAGCATTTTCCCTGAACCAATCCGTGAGCGACAGCGAGCGGTTGGTGATTCGTGAACGCGCAGGGAGTGGGATTTGAACGAACGGAATCGCTCAGGCGACGGTCTGTTCGGCCCTGTCGTCCATTCGACCGAGCAACGAGCCGACGAACAGCCCGACGACGAGGCCACCGGCGGCACCGAAGCCGAGGCCGACCGCGAGGTCGCTCGAGAGGGACCAGGCGGTGACGAGGCCGGTCATTGCACCGACGACGATACCGACGCCGACACCGACGACCACGCCGTTCACGGCGCGCTCTTCCAGTCGGTAGGCGTCGAGGAACGCACCGGTGAGGATACCGATGAGGGCACCACCACCTGCCCCGAAGATCACCCCGTTCGAGACGTCGACGTTCGCGAGGATGGTGACGAGGATACCGACGAAGGCCCCGAAGCCGACGCCGAGACCGATGCCGACACCGGCGGCAGGGACGGTTCTGGTGGTGTTGAGGTCCATGTGGGTCTAGACGCGTCCCGAGACTGTCAATCGTGCTGGTAGTTCGCTTGCTGTGAGAACTACCTCGCCGACCGTCGGGAGCAGGTCGGTCGAGCGGTTCAGACCTCGGTCGCGGACGAGGGAGTGGTTATCAACTCGAGGACTACGCCGAGTACTGCGCCGGTGAAGAGACCAGCGGTCGCTCCGAGCGCCAGGACGGTCACGACGTTCTCCGAGAGCGACCAGGCAGAGACGAGGCCGGTCGTCGCACCGAACAGCAGTCCGATACCGGCTCCGATGAGTACTCCACTCACGGGAGTGTTCGCGTCGCGGTAGGCGTCGATGAGGCTACCGGTGAGGAGTCCGACGAGCAGACCGCCGCCAGCGCCGAACGTGAGGCCGTTCGAGATGTCTGCTCCAAAGAATGTCGTGACGAGGCTGCCGACGAGCGCCCCGAGGCCGACGCCGAGACCGATACCGACACCGGCAGCAGGAACGGTTCTGGAGGTTCTGGTGCTCATGAGAGAGTAGACACGTTCCAGGACTGTCACTCTATGTGGTAATTCTCTCCAGGTGAGAAGCACCTCGTCGACCGTTCGGAGCAGACCGGTCGACGAGGACAGGACGAACCAATACACCTAATTTCGCCGCTCGTGAGTCTCGGACCGAGGTGGTACCATGACAAATCAGGGCACGGATGCAGATGCGCCCGCCGAGACGGACGGCGGGGCGAGTTTCGTGGAGTACGGAATCGAAGACGAACCGCCGCTGTCGACGTCGATGTTGCTCGGGGTGCAACACTACCTGACGATGGTCGGTGCGAACATCGCGGTCCCGCTCATCCTCGCAAGGGCGATGGGGATGCCCGCGGAGGTGACGGCGAAGTTCGTGGGGACGTTCTTCGTCGTCTCCGGTATCGCGACGCTGGCCCAGACGACGTTCGGGAACCGGTATCCGATCGTCCAGGGGGCACCGTTCTCGATGCTCGCGCCAGCACTGGCGATCGTGGCGACCGCGCCAGCGTTACCGGGCGTAGCGGGCTGGGAGAGCAAGTTGCTGTTCCTGCAGGGCGCTATCATCGCGGCGGCGACGACCGAGGTGTTCATCGGGTACCTCGGCATCGTGGGACGACTCCGGCGGCTGCTGTCGCCCGTGGTCGTCGCGCCGACCATCGCACTCATCGGGCTGTCGCTGTTCAACGTCCCACAGATAACCGCCCCGGATCAGAACTGGTGGCTGCTCGGGTTGACGGTCGGGCTGGTCGTCCTCTTCTCGCAGTACCTCGGTGACGGCCACCGCGTCTTCCAGCTGTTCCCGGTGTTGCTCGCCATCGTGCTCGCGTGGCTGGTCGCGGCGGGGCTGAGCGTCACTGGCATCTACACCGACGGGACGAAGGGCTTCGTCGACCTCGCGGCGGTGACCGACGTGTCGCTCGTCTTCGCCATCTACCCGCTCCAGTGGGGGATGCCGCGGTTCGAGATGGCGTTCGCCATCGGGATGTTCGCGGGCGTGCTGGCCTCTATCATCGAGAGCTTCGGTGACTACCACGCCGTCGCCCGGCTGACCGGGACCGGCGCACCGAGCGAGTCTCGCATCAACCACGGCATCGGGATGGAAGGGCTGATGAACGTCTTCGCCGGCATCATGGGTGCTGGTGGGTCGACCTCCTACTCGGAGAACATCGGGGCCATCGGGCTGACCGGCGTGGCCTCCCGCCGCGTCGTGCAGGTCGGGGCGGCCGTGATGCTCGTCGTGGGCTTCTTCGGGCCGTTCGGCCAGCTCGTCGCGACCATCCCGGACCCCATCGTCGGCGGCCTGTTCGTCGCGATGTTCGGGCAGATCGTCGCGGTCGGCATCTCGAACCTGAAGTACGTCGACCTCGACTCCTCGCGGAACGTGTTCGTCATCGGCATCGCCCTGTTCACGGGGCTCTCGATTCCGAACTACATGGCCGGTGTCGGCGGCGTCGCGGCCCTGAAAGAAGGGCTCGCGGGCATCGCCGTCCTCGGGCCGGTTCTGGGCACCGACCCGGTCGCGAACACGCTGTTCGTCATCGGTGGGACCGGCATGGCCGTCGGCGGTATCGTCGCGCTCGTGCTCGACAACACCATCCCCGGGTCGGCCGAAGAACGGGGTGTCGAGGCCTGGGAGGACATCACGGAGGACGAGAGCGACTTCTCGCCAATCTGGGCGAACGCCGACGACTGAGAAGCGAGGGGTTCCGCACCCGGTTCACCGGACGTTTCTCGGGTCGAGGCCGTCACGGACGGCGTCACCCAGTATCGAGGCAGACACGACCGTCAGGGCGAGCGCGAGCACCGGCCAGAGCGTCACCCAGTAGACGTACGGGAACTGCGCGCTGAACGTGTTGATACCCTGGGCGGCTATCTCGCCCCACGAGGCGACCATGATGTCGTTCATGTCCATGTACGAGATGGCCGCCTCGATGAGGATGATGGTGGGAATCAGTCGAGTGAGCCCGACGATTGCGGCGTTCGAGACGTTCGGAATGATGTGCCTGACGAGGATGGTCAGGTCGGACGTGCCGGCGCTCTTGGCAGCGAGGACGTAGGCGTCGTCGCGGCGCTGGATCGCCTCCGAACGGACGAGTCTGGCGAGCCCACCCCACGAGAGGAGTCCGAACACCGCGACGAACAGGAACAGCGACCGGCCCCAGTACGACAGCACGAGGTAGGCGACGAACGCGGGGATGGTCTGTTGCACGTCGACGTAGCTCATCAGTAGCGTGTCGATTCGGCCGCCGAAGTAGCCCGCGACCGAGCCGACGACGGTTGCGACGGGGACGATGATGGTCCCGGTGACGAGCGCGACCTTGACCGCGACGTGGGCTCCCGAAAAGAGCAGTGGAATCATGTTCTTCCCGTAGGGGCTGGTCCCGAGTGGGTAGCGCATGGTGCCGTAACAGCGGTCAGCCGTCTCGACGCCCAGGCAGGGGTCTGCGACCCGGGCCGGGCCCCAGAGGAACGTCGGCGGCTGGAACTGGTGGGGCAGGTTGAGACTCGGTTGCCAGAAGATGGGCCCGAGGAAGCCGGCGAGGACGACGAGCGACAGGTACACGAGACTCGCGATGGCGAGCGGGCGGTTGCGGATGACGCGCCAGTATCGGTGGCGCAGTCGGGCAGACCGGACCAGCGGGACCACGGCGAACAGGAAGACGACCCAGATAGACAGGACGAACAGCCAGTCGGTCTCGACGAGGTCCCACGTGAACTTCGTCACGAGGAAGAAGCCGAGGTCGACCCGGGGCCCGATGGCGTGGAACGTCGGTTTCGTCGGCGGGAGCACGACGTAGTCGTAGAGGAACCCGGCGACGACCAGGGCGAAGCCGGCGAGGAAGACGAGGACGCGAGTCGACAGCATCGACGCGCCGCCTTCGAACTCCTCCCAGTCGACTGTCTCGAACGTCTCCGTCTCGGTCATGGAGCAGACCCTCGATTCGAATACGTGGTCGGTCGCCCGGTCCGGGACATACACAGAGCACGGAGATAGCGCGTAAAAACGTACCAGAATGTCAAATATCCGTTTTCGTTATCGCATCGTTATTCAATCGCGGGCCGTGTTGTGACGTGCATGCAACCGACGCGGCGTGCTGTGTACACGGTGCACCTGTGTGAGCGGGGCGAGGTGGACCCGTGAGCAGGCTTTCCTTCCTCGGTCGTCGACTCGGCTTCTCGGTGCTGGCGGCGTACATCGTGATGACCATCTCCTTCTTCGTCGTCGCGGTCATCCCGGACCCGAACGTGGGATACGCTGCCTGGATCACGAAGGGCGACCCCGACGAAGCCGCCAACGCCGTCATCGAAGCCAAGAACCTCAACGAGCCGATTCTCGACCGCTATTTCCGGTGGGTCGTCGACCTGACGACGTTCGACTGGGGCCGCTCCGTCGGTGGCTTCGGGCAGCGTGGGCAACCGGTGACTGAACTGCTGGAAGCGACGATTCCCGTCACCCTCGCCTACCTCGTCCCGGCGCTGGTCATCTCGACGGCGCTGGCGCTCGCCGTCGGGTCGTACGTCGCACTCCACCCCGAGTCGCGGGTCGCCGAGGCCATCTCCTCGGTCGGGTACCTCGCACTGGGCGTGCCCAGCTTCTTCGTCGCTGAGCTGTTGTTCTTCGCGGCGAACGAGGAGTTCGGCTGGCTGCAGTTCGGGTTCCCGCGCCGCATCGACCTCGCGGACCCGGTGTCGCTGTGGCCGTACCTGATTCCAGCGACCGTCCTCGCCACGTCACTGGCCGCTGGCCAGTTACGATACGTCCGCGCCGAGTCCAGCGAACTGCTCGGACGCGACTTCGTGAAACTCGTCGAGGCGAAGGGGGCCGGCGACCTGCGAGTCATCCGGCACGTGCTCTCGAACGCCGCCCTCCCACTCGTGTCGCTCTTCTTCGCTGACATGGTGTCGACGCTGGTCGTGCAGGTGTTCGTCATCGAGTTCGTCTTCCGCCTGCCCGGCATCGGCGACCTCACGCTCGTCGCCGTCAAGGACCGCAATATGCCGGTCATCATCGGCTCTACCATGGTCATCGCGTACGCCGGCATCGTGGCGAACTTCCTGCAGGACGTGGCCTACGCCTGGTTCGACCCGCGCGCAGACTTCCAGTGAGTCTGGGTCGCGAGTGGCCTCTCGCAGGACGAAATGTCAAACGACCCTTTGCGTCTCCGACCGATATTTGCACCGACACTGTGACGTTCTCTCATGGTCTCTCCACCCTCGCCGACCCGTCCTCCGTCCAGTGGTGACCGACCGTGAGCCGCCTCACCTTCCTGGCTCGCCGGTTCGGGTTCGCCGTCCTCGCGACGTACCTCGTGATGACCGTCGCCTTCCTCGTCGTCGCGACCATGCCCGACCCGAACCTCGGGCTGGTCGCCTTCGGCTCGGACGACCCCTCCGCCGCGGTCAACGCGGTGAAGGAGGCGAAGAACCAGAACGACCCGCTACTCGACCGCTACGTGACCTGGCTCGGCGACCTGACGACGCTCGACTGGGGCCGCTCGATGGGTAAGTTCGGCGGTCGAGGTGCTCCGGTCGTCGACCTGCTCGCCGAGGGTATCCCGCGAACGCTCGCGTACGTCGTCCCGGGCGTCGCCCTCTCGTTCGTGGTCTCGCTCGTCATCGGTTCGTACGTCGCGCTCCATTCCGACTCTCGGATAGCCGGGGCAGTCTCCACCCTCGGGTACGTCGGCCTGGGGATGCCGAACTACTTCGTCGCGCTGCTCGCGACGTTCGTACTCGGGACCGAACTCGAGCTCGGGGTGACCTACCCCGCTCGCCCCATCGATGCGCTCTTGTCCGACCCGCTCTCGCTGTGGCCGTTCCTCGTCCCGACGCTCGTGCTCTCGACCACCCTCGTCGGCGGACAGCTCCGGTACGTCCGCGCAGAATCGACCGAGGTACTCGGGGAAGACTTCGTCAGACTGGTCCGTGCGAAGGGAGCCGGGAACGTCCGCATCGCCAGGCACCTGCTCTCGAACGCCGCCCTCCCACTGCTCTCGCTGGTGTTCGCCGACCTGCTCTCGACGCTGGTCGTGCAGGTGTACGTCCTGGAGTACGTCTTCCCCATCCAGGGCCTCGGCGCGCTGGGCCTACAAGCAATCAGTGACCGGAACATGCCCCTCATCATCGGGACGACCATGGTCGTCGCGTACGCCGGTATCGCCGCGAACTTCCTGCAGGACGTGGCCTACGTCTGGTTCGACCCGCGGGCCGACTTCGAATGAACAGGTTTATTCGCGCCGTGACAGTCAGTTTCCCGTACTGACCATGTCGGACAAACCTGCCTCGATGTACCGGGAGATTTCCAAGCCCGCGTACACCCGACGCGAGTACATCACGGGCATCCCCGGTTCGAAGATCGCACAGCACAAGATGGGCGACACGGCGTCCGAGCCGGATGACTGGCCGGTCCAGATCAGTCTCGTCCTCGAAGAGGAGTGCCAGATTCGTCACGGGTCGATGGAGGCGTCGCGGCTGTCGGCGAACCGTCACCTCATCAAGGAACTCGGCGAGGGGAACTACTACATGATCCTGCGGAAGTTCCCGCACCACGTCCTGCGCGAGAACAAGCAGGCGACGGGCGCAGGGGCAGACCGTGTTTCCGACGGGATGCGTCAGGCGTTCGGGAAGGTCGTCGGGACCGCCGCGCGCATCCAGCGTGGCGAGCGACTGTTCACGTGCTGGTGTACGGTCGAGCAGGCACCCGTCGTCAAGGACGCGTTCCGCCGCGCGTACAACAAGATCTCGCCGCCGTGCCGCGTCGTCGTCGAGAAGGGCGAAGAGAAACTCATCGCGTAAGTTCGTCGTCCGAGACGAACAACCGCTGTTCACGAGTGCCGAGCCGTTTTTCCCGCGCAGACCGCAGATGGATAGCTGCAGTGATAGCCAGCACCGTCGCGAACAGGAGGGCGTACGCCAGTCCCGGGAGGTTCTTGAACGGGGCGATACCGACCCACGCGAGCCCGACGAGGATGCCGAAGACCGCCGCGAGTCCGAGGTAGAACTCGCTCCAGTGGAGTTCGTTCTTCGGGACGACTTCGAGATACACGTCGAACGCGGAGAGGTCGGTCGCCGGTTCGACCGTGCCACGTGACTTGTCGTAATCCACGATTCCGTGTTTCTGCATCATCGGTAAGTGCGTCTGAACGAGCGACGTGTACACGCGTTTTCGTTGCCTGTAATCGAGTTCGGACTCGGCCACGTTACATTCTCGAGCAGCGACGTAACTGGTGAGTTCACGGACGGTTACTCGGTCGTGTTCACCGAGCGCCTGCAGGACGAGTCGCCGACGCTGGTTGCTCAGCGTGTGGAACACGTCGTCCTGTGTGAGGGCGAGACCGCCGTCGTCGTCGGTCGCCGTCTGTGCCAGCGTCGCAGCCGGCCCCCCATCGCCCGGCTCTGCGACGACCAGTTTCATCGGTGGAGACATGTGTTTCACTAGTAGTTAACAACGCAGTGAGTGGTCTTAATCTTTCGCTTGAGTGACTCATGCGCGGAAATTCGCCGGTGTAGCTGTCTTTCGGTTTTCTCTGGTACGTGTAGGGAATCTGGTTTTAAGGCTGTCGGGGACCCGCCCGAGGCCGAGCCGGTGGCGAGTAATGGTGTCATACCTATGCGCTGTTGGGCTGTAACGTAGCGTGAACAGTGGCCGGTCTCACGGCCACGTGGGGAGACATCAATGCAACAGTCAGGAGTAGCGAAACCAGGTGAATCGATCGGAGGTCGCATACGGCAAACAGAGTACACGGGCGAGAACCGCTGTATCCCGTGTACCGTCACCAACCTCGTGATAGCGGGTGTACTGACGGCGGCCACGTTCGTCCTCTGGGCGCCAGCAGCCCTCGTCGTCGCGGTCATCTCGGTCGCGATGATATACTTCCGGGGGTATCTGGTGCCAGGGACGCCGGAGTTGACGAAACGGTATTTCCCGGACTGGCTGCTCCGTGTGTTCGACAAGGACGCAAAGCCCCGGTTCGACGCCGACGAGTTCGACCTGGAGGAGATGCTCCGTGCGGCCGGGGCTGTCGTCGAGACGGCGGACGGGTCGGACGTCGAGTTGACACACGAGTTCGCCGCAGCGTGGAGCGAGCGGATGGCTCTCGTCTCGTCACGTGACGCCGACGTCCACGAACTGGGGGACCTGCTCGCCGTCGAGGAAGACCGTCTCACGGTCACCGAGCACGGTGCCGACTCGTACATCGCCTGGGTCGACGGTGAGTGGCTCGCCCAGTGGGAGTCCCGCGCTGCGTTCGTCGCGGACATCGCCGCGGCGAAGGAACTCGCCAGACGGTACGACGCGTGGCACGACCTGCCGATGGCGGTCCGGTCGGAACTGCTCGGGGGCCTTCGACTGTTCGTCGAGGAGTGTCCGGTCTGTGGTGGCTCCGTCGCGTTCGGACAGGAGGTCGTCCAGTCCTGCTGCCGCTCGTACGACGTGATAGCCGCGTCCTGCCAGGAGTGTGGGTCGCGGCTGTTCGAGTCCGAGGTGGACCTCGACAGTATGGCTGCCTGACTCGGCTCGTTTTCTTCGGGGTTCACTGTTCTTCTGGAGCCGGCGGCTCCTCGTCTTTCGGGTCATCGTCGTTTCGACACACCACCCAGGGTGCTCCACCGGACAGGGTCGGCTGCCGCCCCGGGTCGTGGGATAGTCAGACGTGTCCAGTCACGAGGCCGCCGCGGTCACGACGTCGAGGTCGTCACGAGGCCGAGCGGGGGTCGGCCGACGTGGTGGAAAAAGCAGTCGTTCGGAGCGACACGTCCCGTCACTGCGACCGGTCCTCAGCGACTGGTCCGTGCGATGGGTCAGAACCGTGTGTTGCGTCTGTGCCGTGCGGGATGCCAGGACTGTGGGCCCCGGACCGCATCGTCTCCTGTCGGCTCCCGCTCGGCACGAGCCGCTGGGCTCCGTCATATAGGAACCGAACCCGAGCCGAAAAACAGGACGTCGTACGAACGGCGACTCAGCGTCGCAGGTGGCGGAACAGGTTGAACCGGTGTTTCCAGAGCTGGTACGTCGTCGACCCCGCAAAGAGGGTGAGGAACCCGCTGGCCCACAGCAGGGGGTCTATCATCGCGACGCCCGGAACGTCGGCGAGCGCCGCGACGACCGTACAGAGACCCACGGCGCCGAGTCCCCGGTAGAACTCCGCCCACGTGATGCCGTGTGGCGTGACGACCTCCATGTAGATGTTGACGTCACGGGCCCCGTCGAGCAGTTCGACGTTCTTCCGGCCGGAGTCGTACTCGAGGATGCCGAGTTCGTCGAGCCTGGGCAGGTGTGTCTGGTGCAGCGAGATGTAGACCGCCTCGCGGACGTTCCTCGGTGCAGGCTCCTCGCCGGATTCGACAGTGGCGATGAGCTCTGAGAGCTCACGGAGCGTAATCGTCCCAGCGGTCTGGTTCAAGACACGGAGCGTCTCGCGCCGGCGCGGGTTGCTCAGTATCTGGTGGATGTCGCATTCTTGTAATCGGTTTCGTCGTGTCAGTGTTGGTAACATCGGACCCCCCATCGCCCGAGCTTACCGAGCTCTAAGCGTGTACGATTCATGTTAAGATGGGTTGAGGGTTATGTATTGGTCGCTTACCCGGAGGTATGTGATGCGAGCCTATGCTAACGCGTGAAACCGAGAGACGGCGGCCGAATAGTTTCTCGTTCCTTCAGCCGATTGATTGCTTCGGTCTCCCCGAATGTCTCGTTCTAGAACACGATTCCGCGGTTTCGTTCCGGTAAGCACCCCCAAGAAACCGCCCAAGCGGGGCCTCGAAACCCCTGAAGCAGGCCATAAGTAAGACCTCAAAGCGCTGAAATACGCCTATCCCACCACCGATGCGACGGCCCAAAAGGGGGGCTGGCACTGGGGGTCGGGGATGAACAACCTGACACGCGCGGCGCAGCCGCCGTGTGTGGATGAGCAACGCCGGACGCCAAGGGGGCGACCGAGAACACGCCGTTCCCGACTCCTGTCGGGGAACACGAACCATCAACAATAGCAACATGACGAAAGCAAATCTATCACGCCGCCAGGTACTGGCGGGACTCGGAACAATCGGTGTCGCGTCCGCGGGCGCGGGACTCGGGACGACCGCCTTCTTCAGCGACACTGAAGAGCTCGAAGGCTGGTTCGAGGCGGGTCGCGTCGACCTGCTGCTCGACTACCGTACCACGTACATGCCGTGGGAGCGCTACGACCTCCAGATGGTCCCCGAGGACCAGCGCCCGCCCGTGGTCCCCGGGACCGACGGGATGGTGTACGAACTCGGCTCCGTGCCGGACTTCGGTGAGGTGCTGACCCACGACGAGTGGGGCCGCCAGTCCCTCGCTATCGACGCGTGTGCGACCCCGAAGGACGACATCGCTGCCCAGCTCGTCGACGGTGACGCGGGCATGTTCATCGACCTCGACGACATCAAGCCGCTGGACCGCGGTGAGACCACCTTCTCGTTGCACCTCTGTGGCAACCCGTCGTACCTGAAGATGCGTGCCGTCAGCGACGAAGACGACACGATGGGTCCGCGCTTCGGTGAGGACTACCGCGAGGGCGTCACCACCCCGACCGAGCCCGAAGCCGAACACGGCGACGAGACCGAGGTCGGTGAACTACAAGACTTCATGTACGTGCGGTTCTGGTACGACCCGAACTGTAACAACCTGAAGGACACGGAGTCCCAGACCGTCTGCATCCAGCTGGCGCTCGACAACAGCGACTCCATGGACCAGGAGTACGTGCCGGGTGGGGACGCCGACCCGACCAAGCTCGCCACCACGAAGGAAGGCGCACTCGCACTCATCGACACGCTCGAAGACGAGGTCGACCCGGACGACGAGGACCTCGACCCCAAACACGTCGGTGTCACGCTGTTCAACGGTGACGGCCAGGACAACCCGGTCATCAACGGGGCCAGCATCGACCCCACGATGGACGCGGCCGCACTGCGCACCCTCATCAACGACGACTACAACGGCGACCAGGCTGACGCCGACGGGAGCGTCGCCGCCGGTATCACGGACGCCGCAGACCGCGTCGAGGACTGCGCCGACTACAACATCGTCGTCGTGGTCTCGAACGGTATCGAGAACATCGAAGGCTCGCGCACCGCCGCCGACGAGGCGCTCGGCCGCGACGGTGTCGACGAGGTCATCATGGTGCTCATCCAGCCCGGTGACGCGACCCTGACCGAGTTCGCCGGCTTCGGCGGCCAGGTCTTCGAGGTCAACACCCCCGAGGACATGGAAGACGCCTGGCTCAGCATCGTCCAGCAGGTCATCGCGGCACAGGTCATCGCCGGTGAGGAGGTCTGCCTGTACGAGGGTCCCCTCGCGGGCTTCCTCGACATCATCGACGGTGACGAGGTCATCCTCCCGCCTGCAACCGGACAGGACAACCTCTGCACGCTCGGTGCGGCGACCAACACCGCAGAGAACTGCTTCAGAGAGGGCGTCCACTGCTACGCTCTCGACTGGTACCTCCCGTGCAAGGCGGTCGGGACCGAGGCCGAACCCGGCTTCGCGGACCTGAACGTCTGCGGCGACGAGTTCGACAACATGGCGGAGTACCTCATCGCCCAGTACGGCCTGGACGGCGCGGACGACCTCGACGGGCTCGTGAACGTCGCACAGAGCGACACGGTACACTTCAAGCTCATCTTCGGCGCCGAGCAGTGCCGCCACAACACGGCCCCGGTCGAGGAGGAGGGACCCGTCGACAACGTCAGCATCCCGAACTGACCACGACGAGACGAACGGTCGAACACTGGACGACGGTCCAGCCCCGGCCCACGTAGGAGGAACTGACGCGACGGCGCGTCACGGCGGTGCGACTCCGCCGGTGGGTCGTCACTCCCTGGGGGAGTGGGGTATACACATGAGCAACACAAGCAACGTCAAACTCAGCCGGCGACAGGTGCTGGCTGGCCTCGGGACCATCGGTGTCGCGAGCGCGGGTGCCGGACTCGGCACGACCGCGTTCTTCACCGACACCGAGGAACTCGAAGGCTGGTACGAGTCCGGCCGCGTCGACCTCATCCTCGACTACCGGAGCACGTACAAGCCGTGGGAACGCTACGACCTCCAGATGGTCCCTGCCGAAGACCGCCCGGCTATCGTCGCCGGCACGAACGGCATGACCTACGAGATAGCGGCCGCACCCGCGGTTCGCTTCCCGAACGGAGAAGCAGTCGACCACGAGACCTGGGGCTTCTTACAAACCGACGAGATAGACGCCTGTCGCCTCGTGGTGCCGACCGATCTGACGAGCGAGATGAACACCGGGCTCGACCTCGGCGACCTCGTCGTCGAAGACGCACCCGAGAGGGGCTACCGCCCGGGCTACATCGACGGCCAGTCCGGCGAGGGTCGCGCGATGTTCATCGACCTCGACGACATCAAGCCGTACGACGAGGGCGAGACGACGTTCAGTTTCCACCTGTGTGGCAACCCGTCGTTCGTCTACGCCGAAGTCATCGACGCGGTAGACGAGGAGGTCTCGTTCATCGAACCCGAACGCTCGGCCGGTGACGACACCGCCGAGGACGGAGAACTCTGTGAGTACCTCTACGTCATCGTGTCGACCGACCCCGACTGTGACAACCTCAACGAGGACGGGACCCTCGGCGACATCGACGGCGACGGCACGGTCGACAACGACGACGACGGCAGCGAAGTACTGTACGCCGGGTCGCTCAAGGGCTGGATAGAGATCATCCAGAACTCGACCGACGGCCAGCTCCGGCTGCCCCCGGTCACGCCCGCGAACGCGGACGTCTCCGCCGACTGTTTCGCGCCGGGTGTCCACTGCTACGTGATGGAGTGGTACCTCCCGTGCAAGGAGAACGACGAGGAGCGCCTCGGGTTCACCGACCTCCCGCTGGTCAACAACCCGGTCGCCTCCGGCACCTTCAACGACGAACTCCGCGCCCGCGGGTTCGTCGGCGAGGACGACGAGGGTAACGAGTTCACCTTCGACGTGAACGTCGCCCAGACCGACAGCTGCCACGTCGGCCTGCGCTTCACCGCCGAACAGTGCCGCCACAACACCACCACGTTCGAAGACGAAGGTGACCCGGACGACGATGGCGGGAACGGCCGCCTCGACGGGCACGCTATCAGCTGGATCGCGTTCTGTTCGAACGACGACCTCGAACCCGAGGACATCACCCTCGAAGCCATCAAGTACAACGGCGACGGCGAGGTCACCGGCTTCGAGTGGACCCTCGAAGACGACAGCAAGGACATCGAGAGCGTCGCCATCAAGTACGCCCAGACCGTCCGGCGGTTCACCTGCGACGACGGTGACGCCGGCAACGAGTGTCTGGCGATGGGCGAGGCGCTCATCAACGGTGCCGGCGAGGAGCAGTTCACGCCCGAGTGGAACTCCTGCCCCTGCGCGGACGGCGTCGCCGGCGGCATCAAGTTCGACCTCGGCAACCAGTCCTTCGACAACTGGGACGGGAGCTGGACCGAACTCAACTGTACCGACCAGTCGTAATCGCAGCCGCGCAGCCGACCGGGCTGACCGACGGTACCATCGCTGGTACGGGAGCCCCGGCAGGCGAGCGTAGAAAGACGACACAGGTCTCTGCCGGTGCGCGGTGTCGCACCCGTCCGCCGAGGACGGGGCGGCCCCGTGGCGGTTCGACTCCGCCGCCAGACCCTCGGTCCCCGGTGTGGCCACGTTTCCTGCACTGCGGACCGTCGACGAACACGGAACCGCTCTGTTCTCGTTCGTCGTGAGGTTGGCGTTGCTCGTCCGTTCACACGGGTCTCGGCGGGTTCGCCCGTCGTTTCTATTCGTTGGTCTTCGACTCGAGCCACCGCGTTCCGAGGCCCGGGCCGACGTGCCGTCTCTCAGCCGGTGTTTCCGGCCCAACGCTTCCGCGGTCGGACGCAGACCGACCCGTCCTGAGTGAGTGTGTCGACCATCGGTCCGGTACAGTGGGCTCGGTCCGCTACAGTGGGCCTGTCGACTCGCCCGCACGACGACGGGCCGGGAATTTTGATATGACTGTGTCGGGCCACAACGACGAGTCGGACTCGTGAGCGACCGTGCTTTCCGTGGCCTCGTTCGCGGGTAAGCGAACGTGACGGTCTGGACGACCGACAGCTCGTGACGCCTGCGAGACACGAGACGGTCGACTCCTTCGCTGAAACGTTCACCACAGAATCGATAGACTGCGCCGGGGGTAACCGACCGTTCGGGGTGAACCCGAAGAAACCACCGTTCGTTGCCGCGGGGTATGGTGACCGGGACGGTTTGCTAGCGCGACCATACCTAATATATCAAGCCGCATAGGTTCCAGCGGGACAGACGGGTGTCCGCCTCGACACCGGCGGTCGGCGTCCGAGGTCAGAGACACCACGTCCGGGGAGGACATTACATGACAGAAATCGGTGATTCGAGAGGGTGGCCCAGGTGCAGCGAGTTCGACACAGCTTGCCCGCTGGGCCGCGGGGGAGTAACGAGCAGGGGAGGACCGAGATGACCGAGGACCGAAGCGTCAGCCGTCGCCAGCTCCTCTACGCTCTCACGGGCGTGGGAGCTATCGGGACCGCGCGGTTCGCGGGGACCAGGGCGGCCGGCTCCGACGTCGAGTCGCTCTTCGGGAGCCAGTCGACCGGGTCGGTCGACCTCGCCGTGTGCTGGCAGCGACCCGACGCCGAACAGTGCCAGCCACTGGACGGGTCGACCGTCTCGGTCAGGCTCGACGGTATCACCGACACGAACCGGACCGGCTCGGGCAGTGCCTGCGTCCACCTCGCGGCTGAGGGCAACGACGCCTGGCTGTGGGTCCGGAGCAACTGTCCGGACGACCCCTGTGGCCTGTTCCGCGACCTCGAAGTGAGCGTGTTCTACGACCTCGACGGCGACGGGGTCCGGGGAGACGACGACCCGCTGGTCGACGAGGCGCTCGACGGGGTCAGCCTGTGCGAGGCGATGTCGGTCCTCCGACAGGGTATCGTCGTCGACGGCGACCCGTCGTCCGAGGAACCCGCCCCGGTCGCGCCAGGCGATCTGGTCCACGTCGGGTTCGAGTGGACATACACGGGGCCGGTCGTCCTCGCCGACGAGGTCGACCTCTCGCTCCTGTTCGTCGCCCAGCAGGCTCGCCACACCCCGGCCCCGACGGCCCCGTTCACCGGAACCTGCGACGTCGACTGCGACGCCCTCTGTGAGGTCACCATCGACGGGAGCGAACTGGAGTGGGTCGCGTTCTGCTCGCGGGACGATATCGCGGTCGGCGACGTGTCCATCAGCCCGTACTCGTACGACAGCGAGGGCGCGCCAACCGGCGTCCGGTGGACGGTCACGAATCCCGACGTCGACGTGGCACAGGTCGTCGGCAGGTACCCGAACGCAATCGCGCGGCAGACCTGTGGGGACGGCACCGGTGCCATGGCCAGTGACAGCGCGCCAGACCGATGCCTCGACAGTGGCGCCGTCGTCACCGGTCTCGGTGAACTCGTGGTCGAGGAGGTCGTCGACGACGCGTTCGACGACTGTCCGTGCCTGCCGGGAACCACCGGCATCAGGTACGAGGTCGCCACCGGCCAGTGGACGACCCTCGACGGGTGTGCGAACGGCGGGAGCTGAGCCGACAGGGCGGGTACTGCGCGACGAGCGAACGACCCGTAGTGGTCGTCGGGACACCTCGTGTCTCGACGCGGCGGTTCGACTCCGCCGGCGGGCATCCCTTCGGGGAGAGTACACCCGGTCCCAGAGCGGGACCGGGCGAGGGGAGACAGACAATGACGAAGAAGACAACGAAAACTCGACGGTGGGGAGGGGGGAAGCCGCTAGCGACAGCGGTGAACGTCGTCGCGATACTGCTACTGCTCGCGATGGTCGTCCCCTTCGTCATCTACTCCGTCCCACAGGTCGTGGGCGCGGACCAGACGTACGTGGTACTGACAGGGAGCATGGAGCCGGCCATCAGCCCGGGCGACGTGGTCGTCGTCTCGAAGGTGAACCCGGAGACGGTCGCGGTCGGTGACGTCATCGTCTACACCCGGTCCGGCCAGGACGTACCGACCACGCACCGGGTGCTGGAAGTGACCGAGACGGAACAGGGACAGCTCGCGTTCCGGACGAAAGGCGACGCCAACGAGGACCCGGATTCACGTCTCGTGCCTGCGTCCAATCTCATCGGAGCGGTGACGCTCACCCTGCCGTTCATCGGCCACGTCATCGCGTTCGTGAACTCGCCGGAGGGGTTCATCGCGATGGTCCTCCTGCCGTTCGGCCTCCTCATCCTGAACGAGGTCTGGGGCATGTACAGGGTCTGGCGCGGGGATAGCGACGACGCTCCCGCGAACGACACCGAAGACGCACCCACTGCCGACGCAGTGGCTACTGCGACCGTGGCACCCACCGTGACCGCCGCGACCACTCTCGCCACGACCGGAAACGGTGAGGGCGGTCTGACGCTCTCGCGTGATAGCTTGCTCGTCGCCCTCGGCGTCGCGGTCCTGTTGACGCTGTACAGCGGGCTGAACCTCTGGTTCATCTACGCCAGGGTGCTCCCGATTCAACAGCTCATCACGTTCTCGATGATGGTGTTCGTCGCCTCCATCGGGCTGTTGCTGGTCCTCGCCCAGTACTGGGCAGGGCTCCCGGCAGCCGATGAGTCGGACGATACCGCCCCCGAGGTGGACGACCCCGAGAATAAACCGTCGGCGACCGACGGTGGCGTCGACGACGTCGAGAGCGAGGGTAGCGCGGCTGACCCCGACGGCGACGCGACCGACGTCGAGTCGGGAAGCGAGGCCAGCGGCGACGCAGAGAGACACACCGAAACTGGAACCGAACCCGACGACCCGTCGGCAGATGGTCCGGTGACCGACCGAGGCGCGGGCGATGAGTGACCGGCGGACCGCGGTGGTCCTCGCCATCGCTCTCGCGGTGGTCCTGTCCGCGACCGTGGCCCCGCTCGGGGTACTGTCGGCGTTCGGTGACGTCGAAGAGATAGGCGTCACCTTCGAATCGGCGGCACAGCCCGACGAGCAGCCCGGCGTCGTGACGGGATACGTCGTCGTCGAAAACGGGCAAGAACGGAGCGACTGGGGTGGGTCGACCATCCGAATCGCCGACGACGCCGGTGACCAGGTGCTCGTCGAGATAACCCGGAGCGAGACCGGCGTGCTGGAACTGCGCTTCTCGCGCTCGATTCCGGACGCCGTCCGGATATACATCGACGCCGGGAAGCTCGCCGACGAACTCGGCATCGAGACGGCTGCGCTTGCCACCTCGACACTGGAGATAGACGGCGTCGGACAGCCGTACCAGCTGGTCACGAGCGGGGGGACCGAGTACGTCACGTTCGTCATCGACCACTTCTCGACCCGGGCCGTTCGCATCGTCGCGCCGGTCCCCGAGTCGAGCGATGGTCCGGTGTTCACCGGGAGCGGTCCCACGAACACGACCTCGGACGAGGACAACACCACCGGGGACAACACCACCACCGGGGCCGACAACACCACCGTCGGCGACGACACCATCGAAGACAACACCACCGTTGGTGACAACATCACCGAGGACAACACCACCGTCGGCGACGACACTACCACCGAGGACAACACCACCGTCGGCGACGACACCGCCACCGGGGACAACACCACCGTCGGCGACGACACCGCCACCGGGGACAACGCGACCACCGGGGCCGACAACACCACCGACGGCGACGACACCACCACCGTCCAGGAGTCCGACGTGGAGGACGGTGCGACCACCGGTTCCGACAACGAGACGGCGACGGAGAACGAGCCGAACACGGATGACGGTGCACCGACCGACAGTGGCACCGACCCGGCAGACGATTCTGGGAACGATGGACCGTCGACCGGTGACGACACCAGTACCACCGGCAACACGGCCACCGACGAACCGACGACCGAGACCGACGATGTAATTGATGGCCCGTCGACCGGGACTGGAACCGGCGGCGTGAGTGACGAGACGACGGTCGATGGAGCGTCCGCCTGAACGGCGCGGCGACTCCCGTCGCCTGCGCCCCTCGGCACTGTCGATACTCTCCCTGCTGCTGGCGGTCCCCGGGTCGCTGTCGCGGGGTCGTGGTGTCGGGGGGCGCAGACGACTCCGGCACCTCGCTGGCTTCCGAGCGAACGCGCCCAAGCGGAACGCGTTGCTCTTGCTCGTTTACGTCGTGGTCGGGGTGTCTCTCGTCGGCGTACTCCTCAGTCTCCTGTGAGAACCTCGAATCGAGCACCCGAGAGCGCTACTTCGACCGTCTCCCTTGTACTCTCGTCGGCGCCATCGTCTCGCGAGCCGTCACTGACCGCACTGGGAGCGAGGCGTATCTTCCACCCGTGTGCGTCGACGACCCGCTCGACGATGGTCAGGCCGAGGCCGGTTCCGGACGCCGACCTCGTCACGCCAGGGTCGAACACCTGCTCGCCGACGTCGGGGTCGATACCGGGGCCGTCGTCCGCGACGACGAAGCCCTCGCTGTCCGGGAGCGCGTCGACGACGACGGTCACGTCGTCGCCGTCGTGTTCCACACTGTCGCCGGGCGCTCCCCGATTGCTCGTCGAACCGTACTCGACGCTGTCTCCGGCTTCGCCGGAGGCTCGTGGAGCACCGTGTTCCACACTGTTCCTGAACAGGTTCTCGAATAGCCGCCCGAGCATACTCCGGTCGGCGACGACGGTCTGGTCGGTTCTGGTGACAAGCGTCGCCTCGCCCGTCTCGACGTTGCTCCATGCCTCCCTGGCGAGTCGATCGAGTGCGACCGGTTCCGTCTCCGCGAGGTCAGTGCCGCCACGGGCCAGCGCGAGCACGTCTTCGATGATTCGACTCATCCGGTCGTGGCTCTCTTCGACCTCGTCGACGTACTCGCTGGCCTGACCGTCGACCGACTCGTCGAGGAGTTCGACGTAGCCCTGAGCGACGTTGAGCGGGTTGCGCAGGTCGTGGCTGACGACGCTCGCGAACTGGTCGAGGCGCTCGTTCGTCTCCGCGAGTTCGCGCTCCCGGCGCTTTCGTTCGGTGATGTCCCGGGAGTTGACGACGACCCCTTCGACCGCGGGGTCGGTCAGGAGATTACGACTGAGCGCTTCGTGGATGCGCCACTCGCCGTCGGCGTGGCGAACCCTGTACTCGGTCCGGGCGGTGTGTTCGTCCTCGGTGAGGCCTGCCTGGAAGACAGCCGTTATCTTCTCGTGGTCGTCCGGATGGACGTACGAGAGCGCGCTCTTTCCCGTCACCGCGTCGGGGTCGTGTCCGAGGAGCTGTTCGGTCGAGGGACTCTGGTACTCGATGGTGCCGTTCTCGTCCACGACGGTCACGAGGTCCGAGGAGTTCTCGATGAGCGCCCTGAACCGTCGTTCGGTGCTCCGTCGGTCGGTGATGTCGCGCAGCACCACCAGCGAACTCCCGGTCTCAGTGCCGAGTGGCGAGACCGACATATCGACGTATCGGCGGTCGTGGTCGTCGCCGATGGCGAGTTCGGTCCTGTCGTCGCCGTCGTCGGTGCCGCCGTCACGGAGGTCCGCGAGGAGCCCGGCCGCCGCCGGGAGGACCGAGTCGATTCGGTCACCGACCAGGGACGAATCGCGCAGGAGTCGTGTCGCCGCGGGGTTCGTATCCACGATGCGGCCCTGTTCGTCGACGACGAGGTAGCCGTCGCGCATGTTCTCTACGACGGCCTCGCGGGCGACCGGAACGACGTCCAGCAGCCGGTAGCGGGCGATGGCCGTCCAGAACGCGAGCCCGGAGACCGCGAACACGGGTGCGGTGAGGTTGATGTTCTCGGGGCCGATACCGACCTGGAAGGCGGCGTTCGAGACGACCGGTAAGATAGCCCCGACGGTCAACAGTGCCGCCTGCCCCCGGTACACCCATTGCTTCCGGCGTGACCACTGGAGAAGGACCGCGGCCCCGGCCAGGATGACGACGTAGGAGTACACCGCATGCACATGGAACAGCGGTCCGAGTTCCCGGGTGAGCAACGGGAACGGGTCGGTCGTGAGGCCGACGTCGTACCAGTAGAGTCGGCCCGTCGCCGCCTGTGGAATGGTCAGCACGACGAACAGTGGCTCCACTGCGAGCGCCGCCGCGGTCTTGGGCCCGAGCCACTGGTCTTTCCCGGTGTACGAGAGTGCGAACAGGAACCAGGACCCCGGGGCGACGACGGTCCCGAGGTTCGCAAGCGTGAGCCAGAACAGCTTCGCGTCCACCGTCGTCGACCAGAGCTGTAGCGAGTACGCCCCGGCCCAGAACGCCGAACTGCCCATCAAGACTGCGAACAGCAACAGCGTGCGTCGATGCTCCGTCCGGTGCCGGGCGGCGGCGCTCGCGTAGAGCGAGAGCGTCGAGAGGACGGCGGTCGCGAGGACGAGTAGACTCACGTACGCGAGTCGCTCGGTCACCACCGAAGAGAGCGGACTTGGGATGGTCTCACCGGACAGGAACCCTGTCATGCGTCAGCAGGGCAGCCCCGGGCTTAATTCCGATGGCCGCCGGTTCGCGTCGGTCTACCGGCAAGTGAACGAGCGAATCGGCGGGATTTAAGCGGCCCCGGGAAGGGTATCCGAACGCATGAAACTTCACGAGTACCAGGCGAAGCAGGTCTTCGCCGACGCCGGAATTCCGACGCCGGATTCGACGCTCGCGGACAGCGTCGAGGACGTCGTCGCGGCGGCCGAGGAGATCGGCTATCCGGTCGCTGTCAAGGCGCAGGTACAGGTGGGAGGTCGAGGAAAGGCGGGCGGCATCAAGCTCGCCGAGGACGAAGACGAAGCACGAGAGGCCGCGGAGTCCATCCTGGGGATGGACCTCAAGGGCTTCCACGTCGAGAGCGTCCTGGTCGAGGAGGCCGTCGACTTCGTCAACGAACTCTACGTGGGCGTCACGATGGACCGCGGCGAGGGCAAGCCGGTCGCTATGGTCTCGACGAAAGGTGGCGTCGACATCGAACAGGTGGCCGAGGAGGACCCCGACGCCATCGTTCGCGAGCACGTCGACCCCTCCTTCGGGATGCACCCGTACCAGGCCCGCAAGGCCGTCTACGACGCGGGTGTCGAGCGCGACGTCGCCCGTGACGTGGCCTCGGTCCTTCGCACACTGTACACACTCTGGGACGACAAGGACGGCGCCGACGCCGAGATAAATCCCCTCATGATAACGTCCGACCGCGAAGTCATCGCGGCCGACGCCGTCATGAACATCGACGAGGACGCGCTGTTCCGTCAGCCCGAACTCGCCGAGATGGAAGAGGAAGCCGCAGCGGGCGGCGACGAACTCGAGCGCAAGGCCGACGAGTACGGCTTCGACTACGTCCGTCTCGACGGGAACGTCGGCATCATCGGGAACGGTGCCGGCCTCGTCATGACGACGCTCGACCTCGTCGACTACTACGGGGGCAAGCCCGCCAACTTCCTCGACATCGGTGGGGGTGCCAAGGCCGAGCGCGTGACGAACGCACTGGACATGGTGTTCTCCGACGACAACGTCGACGCCGTCGTGTTCAACATCTTCGGTGGCATCACCCGCGGTGACGAGGTCGCCAAGGGTATCAACGAGGCCTTAGAGCAGTTCGACGAGATTCCGAAGCCGGTCGTCGTCCGCCTCGCGGGCACGAACGCCGAGGAAGGCATGGAGATTCTGAACAAGGAACTGGTGACCGTCGAAGCGACGCTCGAAGACGCGGTCCAGCGCACGGTCCAGTTCGCCGAGGAGGTGAACGAATAATGAGTGTACTCGTCGACGACGACAGCAGGGTTATCGTACAGGGCATCACCGGTGGGGAGGGCAAGTTCCACACCGAGCAGATGATGGACTACGGGACGAACGTGGTCGCCGGTGCCGTCCCCGGCAAGGGGGGCGAAGAGGTCAACGGCGTGCCGGTCTACGACACGGTCCACAAGGCCGCCGAGGAGCACGACGCCGATACCTCGGTCATCTTCGTGCCGCCGGCGTTCGCCGCGGACGCCATCTTCGAGGCGCTCGATGCGCCCATCGACCTCGCGGTCGCCATCACGGAGGGCATCCCGACCCAGGACATGGCGAAGGTGAACAAACGCCTCTCCGAGGTCGACACGCGTCTCGTCGGCCCGAACTGCCCCGGCCTCATCACGCCGGGCGAGGCCAAACTGGGCATCCTCCCGGGCAACATCTTCGAGGCCGGCAACGTCGGTCTCGTCTCCCGGTCCGGGACCCTGACCTACCAGGTCGTCTCCAACCTGACCGAGCGCGGTATCGGCCAGACCACCGCCATCGGTATCGGCGGCGACCCCATCATCGGGACGGACTTCATCGACGCGCTCGAACTGTTCGAGAACGACCCCGACACCGAGGCCATCGTCATGTGCGGTGAGATCGGTGGCGAGGACGAGGAAGAGGCCGCGGCCTACATCGACGAACACGTCGACACGCCGGTCGCCGGCTTCATCGCGGGCCGCACCGCCCCGCCGGGCAAGCGCATGGGGCACGCTGGGGCCATCGTCTCCGGCTCCGGGACGGGTACCGCCCAGTCCAAAATCGACGCCCTCAACGACGCGGGCGTCCCGGTCGGCGACACCCCCGAGGAAGTCGCGGACCACATCGAGAGCTTCCTGTAAGCTCGCGACCTCTCGTTTCGATTTTTCTCGCGGAGAACTGGAAGTCGAGGACGGGCGACCGTCGCTCAGAACAGTCCGCGGAGCCACGCCGTGAACCGACCGACGAGCCCTGGCTTCGATTCGTCGGCCTCGTCGTGGTCTGGGTTACTGCTCACCGGTGTCGTCTCGGCCTCGTCCCCAGCAGCCATCGCGGGGCCACCGAGGTTTCCTGCCAGCGGGCCGTCGGTGTTCGTCTCGCCGTCGCTCAGGTCCGGTTCCTCGAAGTCGCCGATGTCGAGGTCGACATCGGAGATGGACGGGCTGTCTTCGGGGGCTTCCTCGCTGTCGGGGGTCGACTCCATCCCGGGTGCTGGCTCGCTCTCGGGGGTCGACGCCGGTTCCACGGAATCGGCACCCGTGGTCGCATCCGCGGACACTCCGTCGGCCACGTCTGCTTCCACAGCATCGTCGTCGGTGGCTTCCTCCTCGTTCTCACCGACTTCTGCCGCTCCGTCGTCGGACGCCGCGTCGTCCGATGTCTTCGACGGTCCGACTTCGGCTGCCGCCGCGGCGAGGTCTGCGACCCGTGCGGCCGCGTCCGGGTCTGGACCTCCGCTTTCGCCCGCGACGTCCGCTTCGGCCGCCGGCGAATCCGCGACCCCTGTTTCGTCCTCGGCGGTCAGTTCGGGACCGTCGGACTCTGCCGAGGACCGGGTCTCCTCGTCCGCATCGTCGAACACGTCGTCGACACCCCCCTGCACAACCTCGGTCCGAGGACCACCGCCGACGAGTCGGTCGCTGGGACCTGCGTCGGCTGTGCCCGCCTCGCTGTCGTCGCTCCCGCCGGAGGTGGTTGCAGTGTCACGCTTCGTGGACGCTGGGGAATCGGACGATTCGCCGCCCTCGATGGCCTCGAACACGTCGTCGACGCTCTCGCCGACCACCGTCTTGGGGCCGGCCGTCCCAGACGAATCCTCGTCCAGCGGGCGCGAGGACCGGTGGACCCGCGGCCCAGTTCCGAAAGACTCCGCGAACGCGTCGCCGGCCAGCCCGGCGAGTTCGCCCTCGCGGTCGTCGTCACCGTCGGGGCCCTCGGCGAAGTCGGCTGGCTGGTCGGCCGCGAGGAGTGGTCGGCGGAAGACGCGGATTCGCTCGCCGTAGCGGTCCCGGAGCGCCCGCAGGTCCTCCTCGGAGAGCAGGACGAACCGCCAGCGGCCATCTGTCTCCGTCAACAGGACGAACGACAACCCGTCGAGAAGTGACTCGACGGCGTCGACCAGTGCGGGATAGTTCGTCGGACCGAGGGGGTGGTCCGGGTAGTCGAACGTGCTGAAGCGGGACTCGCCAGCGGGGTCGGTCACGGTGAGTTCGAGCGGGTCCGTCCCGTCGACGGTCAGGTCCCAGTCGACGTCTGCCAGCACCGCGGCGAGTGAGTCGACGTGGTCCTCAGTCTCCCGGTCGGCGTCGATGCCGCGGGTCGAATCGGCGAGTGCGTCGTGGGTGTGGTCGTACATCGCCTGTTCGGTCACTGCCTCCAGGGCGTCGTCGAGTTGGTCGACGAGGTCCCCACCGTCGGGCGTGTCGTCGAGACCGTGTCGGCTGCGGATGTCGGCCTCGGTCAGGCCGAACCCGCGGAGCACCTCGACGTACTCCGACAGTCGGTCACTCCGGTCGCGGTCGGTCATCGATTGGTTGCCTATCACGCCCCCTGGATATTAACCGTTCGTAGTCACCAACAGCGCGGCGGCGGGACAACTGCTATCACCCTCGGCGGCGGCCGTGCAGGTATGGCTCGTGAAGTGACACACACGGAAGACCGGCCGTACAAGCTCACGCCCGAGGACATCCACGACGAGAAAGGTGACGTCGCCATCTGCCAGTGTGGGCTCTCCGCGAATCGACCGTTCTGTGACGGCTCGCACCGCGCCACCCACGACGAAGAAGACGACGTCCGGTACAAGTACGAGAACGACGACGACGAGCGGAACCGACGCGAAATCGACCGAATCGTCTTTCGCGACTAGAAGAGGCCCTTTATCGCGCCCACGATTCTGCCGACGAGCCCCTTCGACTCCGACGACTCCGCGGACGCCGTCGTCGACGAGTCGCCCGCGGCCGGTTCCGAATCGTTGCTCGTCGCTCCCGCCGATTCGGGTTCGTCGGTGTCGCTCCCGAAGGTGACCGGTTCGGGTTCTCGCGTGGGCTCGGACTCTCGCGTCGGCTCGGGTTCCGTACTGGACTCCTGGGCCGGTTCTGGCTCGGACTCCTGGGCCGGGGCGGAGTCTGCGGCCGGTGCTGGTTCCGGCTCGACAGCCGTCGTGGGTTCTGGCTCCGAAGTGGATTCGGGAGCCGGTTCTGGCTCGGATTCAGAAGCAGGCTCCGGCATCGGCTCCCGTTCCGGGGTGGACTCCGTCTCCGATATAGCCGACGCTTCGGACGACCCTGGCTCTGGGGCTTCTTCGGCGGGGGAGTCCATCTCGACTGGCTCCGCCGCCGGTTCCGGCTCACCGGAGTCTGGCGACCCGGGTTGCAGGTCGGGGTCGTCCTCGACGGGTTCCGGGTCGGCCATCACGAACCCAGACTCCGCCTCCGACTCGTCCGTCTCCGGTTCTGGTGTCGTCGCCGGTTCCGGGTCTGGTTCGGGGGCAGAGTCGGGGTCCTGCTCAGATACCGGGCCGGGCTGTGTGTCGATGTCGGCCGAGCCCGTCCCGGCTGGCTCAGACGCCGTGTCTGGGTCCGATGTGGACGCGGCCGCGGGTTCTGGTTCCGATTCCACGGGTCGCTCGCTCGCCGCGGAGCCTGTTTCCGAGAGGAGGTCCCGGACGCTCTTGCCGGTCGACTGGACTTCGACACCGGTCTCGCCGCTCGGGTCGGCAGCGGCTTCCATCTCGGAGAAGATAGAGTCGAGTGCCGAATCGGCATCGGCAGCGTCCGCCGCTTCTGGTTCTGCCGCCGTCGCCTCGTCTTCACCGTCGAGGTCGACGTCGCTCAGGTCGGCCATCCCGTCCCCGAGCCAGCCCTCCGTCGACTCGTCGACCCCGATGTCGCCGCTGCTCTCGTCTGCTGTCGCCGCCCCACCGGCCTCGGCCGCCGTCACCTGCTCGTCGGTGCCACCGGTCGTCCCAGAGTTGGCAATCGTGGCGGCGAACTCGGCGGGTCGGTGCTCGTGCAAGAGCGCCTCGCCGAAGGCCTCGATACCGTCTCCGTAGTGCGATTCGAGTGCCTCGAGTCGCCTGGATTCGAACAGGACGAACCGCCAGCGGTCGTCGGCCCAGTTCGAGAGCATCGCGAACGTGAGCGGGACACCGTCGAGGAGTCCGTCTTCGACGGCGGCGATGAGCGCTGGGTAGTTGTTCGTCCCGAGGGGTGTGTCGGGATAGGTGAACGTCGTCGTCCGGACGTTGCCGTTCGGGTCCTCGAGGGCGATCTGGAACGGTTGCGTGGGGGTGGCCCCGGAGTCGATGCGGTTCCCGGCACCGTCGAGAAAGTGGACGTGGAAGCCGTAGGCGTCGAACACCGTCTCGAGTTGCTGTGGAACCACCCGGTCCGGATACTCGCGGGGTGCGTCGATACCCCTGCTCGACGCAGCCAGCACCCGGTGGGTCTGGTCGTACAGGTTCCGCGGCGTGAACTCCTCGTCGTATCCCCTCTCGACGACGGCCGCCACCGAGACGTCGTCGGGTGGGTCGCTGACCCCGTAGACCTCACAGATCTCTTCGTCAGATAACCCACACCGCTTCAGAACAGTCACGTGATGTGAGATGAGATCCTGGGAAGTAACCATACGCCATCTCACCAGTCTGTCACCCTTAGGCGTATCGGCCGTTCCGGTGGCTGATTCGGCCGCCCGCAAGCGGCGACGAACAGGTCGTATCGTCGGGGTGAACTGTCTGCTGTGCTGTCGTCAGTTCAACTCGAGAGGATAGACCGAATCTTGCTGGCGAGGCCACCCGAACTCCCGTCGTCGTCTGTGTCGTCGTCGGCCTCGTCGTCCTCGCTGCTCGCGTCGGCGGTGTCTGCCTCGTCGCGGTCGTCGGCCTCCGGGGGGTCGTCGAAGGTCGCATCGAGCGCGGAGCGGGTGTCGAGTGACGGGTCTGATTCGGCAGCGTCAGTGGGTTCGGCGGGTTCGGCGGCGTCAGTCGGGGCCGACTCGGCGTCGTGGGTCGGCTCCGCCGGTTCCGCGTCGACGGACCCGGCTTCGGTTCCGGAGTCGTGGTCGGGTGTGGAATCGCTAGTGGCTGGCTCAGCGTCACTGGCGGCTGGTTCGGCGGGAGCCGGTCCGGATTCTTCGGGGGAGCTGTCGAAGAGAGATGCGACTTCGTCTTCGGGGTCTGCGTCGTCGTCCGCCGTCTCGACCCAGAGGAACCCGTCGGCCTTCGTGCGGCCGGAGAGCAACAGGTCGTCGAGCAGGTCGTCGTCGGCCGCGATGGCGTCGTCGACCTCGTCCATCGGTTCGACCGCCTCGTCTGCGCTCGCGATTATCTCCTCGGGTGTTTCGTCGGACAGTTCGGCGTATCCGTCGTCGGAGTCGACGGTCGCGGCGTGGTCGGCGCTGAGTTGCTGGAACAACTCGCCTGCGGTCACGTCTTCGATGTCGTCCGACTCGGTCGGGTTCTCGGGTTCCGTCGTCGGTTCGCTCTCGCCTGCTGGCTCGGCGTCAGGGTCTGCGAAGAGCTCGTCCATGTCGAGTGACGAACCGGTGTCCAGCGTACTGTTGGTCATCGAGGGGTTAGTACGTAAACTCGTACCACACCCAGTTAAATTTTTACTATTATTCCACCTAATTTGTTGGGTTCTAGCAACCAGTTGCGGCTGTCATCGGAACTTTACGAGTCCGATGAGAGCGAACGACCATGCGATTCGGAATCCTCTCCACCGCGAACATCGGACTGAAGTCGGTCGTCCCGGCCATCCAGGCCTCCGAGCACGAGGTCGTCGCTATCGCGTCCCGCGATGTCGACCGCGCCGAAACGGTCGCACAGGCGAACGACATCCCCGCGGCGTACGGGAGCTATCAGGCCCTACTCGACGAGGCCGCCGTCGACGCGGTGTACGTTCCCTTGCCGAACTCGTTCCACGCCGAGTGGGTCCGGAAGGCGGCCGACGCCGGGCACGACGTCCTCTGTGAGAAACCACTCGCGGTCGACGCCGCGGAGGCCCGTACCCTCGGGGACTACTGCGAGGACGCCGGGGTGACACTGATGGAGGCGTTCATGTATCGCTACCACCCGCGGACGGAACGGGCGGCCGAAATCGTGACCGGGGAACTCGACCAGGTTCGGAGTGCCTTCGCCACGTTCCAGTTCCCGCTCAGGGGTCGACCGGACGACATCCGACTGAACCCGGAACTCGCTGGCGGAAGCCTGATGGACGTCGGCTGCTACGCAGTGAGCGCCGTCAGGACGTTATTGGGCGAACCCGAGGCGGTTTCGGCGCGGACACTCGACACCCGCGACTGCGGCGTGGACACACACCTCACTGGCAGGCTCGACTACCCCGACGCCACCGCCCAGATTTCGAGTAGCTTCGACACCCAGTTGGTCCAGCGCTACCGCGTCGAAGCCGAGAACGGCTGGCTCGAGGTCGAAGACGCGTTCAACCCGTCTAGCCCCGGGGAAGTCACGCTTTCGTGGGCGGTCGACGGCCGCGAAGTCACCGAGTCGTTCGACAGGACCGACCAGTACCGACTGCAGGTCGAACACTTCGCCGACTGTGTGGAGTCTGGCACACAGCCGCGAACAGACGCCGCCGAGGCGACGGCGAACATGCGCGTCATCGACGGACTGTACGAGAGCGCAGACACCGGCGAGACGGTCCGGCTGGACTGAACTCATTACCGTCGGGTGCCGAGTAGAACCATGGCACGGTTCGACGGCGCGATTCTCGACGTGGACGGGACGGTGTTGCGAGGCACCCGGGCGATTCCGGGAGCGGTCGGCGGCGTGCAGGCGTTACGCGACGCGGGCCTCTCGCTGGTCTTCTTCTCGAACAACCCGACGAAGTTCCCGGCCGCCTACGCGAAGCGACTCACCGACGCGGGGGTCGAAGCGAGCACGGCTGAGGTACTGACCTCGGGAACCGTCACCGCCGAGTACCTCGCGCGAAACCACACCCACGAGACGTTCTTCGTCATCGGTGAGGACGGTCTCCGCGAGCAGTTGCGCGACCTGGACCTCGAACTCACCGACGACTACACCGTCGCCGACACGGTCGTCGCCTCTATCGACCGTGAGTTCACCTACGACGACCTGAAGACTGCACTCTGGGCGCTCTCGGACGACTCGGTCGGGTTCGTCGGCACTGACCCGGACCGGGTCGTCCCCGCTGCGGACCACTTCATCCCCGGCTCTGGGGCCATCATCAACGCCGTGGCGGACGTGGCAGGGCGGGAGCCAGAGGCCGTGCTCGGGAAACCGCACGCGGCGGCACGAGAGGCGGCACTCGTCCGACTCGGCGTCGAACCCGAACGGTGCCTCGTCGTCGGTGACCGTCTCGACACCGACATCGCCCTGGGGGAGAACGCAGGCATGACCACGGTGCTGGTGCTGTCGGGTGTGACGACGCGGGCACAGGTCGAACGGAGCGAGCACGACCCGGATTATGTGGTCGATTCGCTGTCAGCTATCTCCCGACTGCTCTGAGTAGGGAAAATCGCTAGCCTGGGCAACGACCAAGTAGTCTGCGGGTAAATAGTACGAACTCACCATGACTGGAATCGAATACGACGACTTCCTCGACCTCGACTACACCCCGACCGACACCGACCTGCTGTGTGAGTTCACTATCGCCCCCGCCGAGGGGATGTCGTGGGAGGCCGCGGCCTCCCGCGTCGCCAGCGAGTCCTCGAACGGGACGTGGGCCGCCCTCCACGTCGACGAGGCAGAACTGACAGACCTCTCGGCCGTGGCCTACGACATCGCCGAGGACGAGGGGACCATCATGGTCGCGTACCCCGCTGACCTGTTCGAGCAGGGCTCGATGCCCCAGATCCTCTCCTGCATCGCCGGGAACATCATGGGCATGAAGGCGGTCGACTCAATCCGACTGGCCGACTGCGAGTGGCCCGAGCAGACCGTCTCTGGGTTCCGCGGGCCGCAGTACGGGAGTTCGGTCGCCACCGAGAAACTCGACGCCGGCGACCGACCGGTCCTCGCGACCGTCCCCAAGCCCAAGGTCGGGCTCTCGACGAAGGCCCACGTCGACATCGCCGAGCAGGCCTGGCGCGGCGGCGTCGACCTCCTCAAGGACGACGAGAACCTGACCGACCAGGAGTTCAACCCCTTCGAGGAGCGCGTCGAGCAGTCCCTCGCGAAGGCCCGCGAACTCACCGAGGAGACCGGCGAAATGAAGGACTATCTCGTGAACATCACCGCCGAGACCGACGAGATGATTCGTCGGGCTGAGTTCGTCGAGGAGCAAGGCGGCGGCTTCGTGATGGTCGACGTGGTCACCGCGGGCTGGGCGTCAGTCCAGACCGTTCGCGAACACTGCGAGGACCTCGACCTCGCCATCCACGCTCACCGGGCGATGCACGCCGCCTTCGACCGCATGGAACACCACGGCGTCTCGATGCGCGTCATCGCACAGGTCGCCCGGATCTGCGGTGTCGACCACATCCACACCGGGACGGCGGGGCTTGGCAAACTCGCCAACGAGGACACGCCGGGCATCAACGCGTGGCTCACGTCCGACCTGTACGGGATGAACGACGTGCTCCCGGTCGCCTCCGGCGGCCTCCACCCCGGCGTCATCGACTCGCTCATCGACGCACTCGGAACCGATATCTGCATCCAGGCCGGTGGCGGCATCCACGGTCATCCCGGCGGGACCGAAGCCGGGGCGCGAGCACTTCGTCAGTCAGTGGAGGCGAGTATGCAGGACGTCGACCTGGAGGAGTACGCGGCCGACGGCCACGACGAGCTGCAGACCGCGCTGGAGAAGTGGGGGAGCGAGACGCCCCGATAGTCAGCGTCGGGTGAGCAGTGCGACCGACAGGAGGGCGAGGGCGACACTGGCGACGGTGAATCCGGGCGTCGACCCTGAGGAACTGGTCGCTGCGTCCTCACCAGCACCGCCATCGTCGGCATCGCCGGAGCCACCGTCGCCACTGGTCGCGGTCGTGGGCAGGTCGGCAGTCGAGGTCACGTCGGTGGTCGTCGCCGACTCGTCACCGGACCCACTCGTGGTCGATTCGCCACCGCGAAGTTGCGTCGCGATGGTCTGGGCTTTCTCCTTCGACTGTGCGGCGAGGACGAACTGCGGGTCGTCCTCGAAGTCACCGGACTCCATCGCAGAGGCGAGCTCCGGCGCCAGCGACGCTGCGAACGTCACCTCGCCGTCGACCACTGTCAGCAGGCAGTAACCGGTGTCGTCCTCGGTCGTCTGCCAGCGACAGCTCGAGACTCCTTCGGACGTGAACCCCTGCTCGACGAGGGTCGAGGCGACCGAAGAGCCTGCGTCCGCCGTGAGGGTAACCGGCACCCGGTACATCCCATGTTGCTCCTCGACTGCGCCGACGGCCGCCACGTCCGCCGCGGTCACCAGCGTCGCGTTCTGGTCGCCGTCGTCTGTCGGGTAGTGGGCGACGACGGTGACGTTCGAGTCGTCGGGCTGGGCAGGGGTGGTCGCCGTCGCTGGTGCGACGGTGACTGCGAGACAACCGAGTACCAGCACGCACGATACCAGGAGGGCGCGTCGCCAGGGGTACATATATCAAACAAATAAATGGCTGAATAAATATCTTCGGCAGGCGTCGCCGTACTGTCCCGTGGACGTGCAGGAGCGTCGCACGACCGGGGTGTGACTTTACCCGCTGCGGGTCTGTTCCCTGACATGCGAATCGAGACCGACCCCCCGGTCTGTGAGAACTGCGACGACCTGCGTCACGACGACGTAGAGACCATCGAAGACGTTCCCCAGCTCGACCCCGAGACGTACGAGGTCGGCCCCGGGACGACCGACGTGTACGTCTGCGCTGGCTGCAAGAACGTAATCGGCGTCGAGTAGCCGACTGTTCACTCCGCGACCCGGCGCTCACACAGCGCCACGTGGACGGTCTCACCTAACCCGTCGACCACGTCGCGGGCCCAGACCGTGTCGAAGCCAGCCTCGTCGAGTTCGGCCATGGTCGCTTCCCGGCCCGGCGTGCTCCAGAACATCTCCACGTCTGGTCGGAGCCAGCCCCGGCGAGTTCCCTCGTGGGCCTGCCGGGAGACCGTGAGGATGAGCCGCCCACCCGGCCGGCAGACCCTCGCGAACTCGTCGTACACGGTCTGGTGCTGGGTCCGCGGGACGTGGAAGACGGAGTAGTACGCGACGATACCGTCGACGCTGTCGTCGGCGAGCGGGAGTCGCGTCATGTCGGCCTGCACCGGCCTCGCAGCCGGGACCGACTCGCGGAGGCGGTCGAGTTGTCCCCGCGAGAAATCGAGCCCGAGTACTTCGAACTCGTCGACGAGGTGTGCCGCGGTCCGGCGGCCGTCGCCACACCCCACGTCGAGGATGCGACTGCCCGACCCGAGTGGCTCCGCGAACTCGGTGAACAGGACGGTTTCGGGGCCATCCGCGTTCCGGAAGTCGCCGTAGGCGTCGCCGACCCGGTCCCAGGCGCGGCGGACCGCGTTTCGTTCCATACCGAATCTGGGAGTGCGAGCAGTATCACGGTGCTGCCGACCCAGTCAGGGTCCGTGAGTCCGGGGACGTCGAGCCAGAGTGAAAGTGGTACTGGAAGTACTGAAATCTTGGCTCGAGAGGGCTAACTCGATGTCTTTCACTTCCAGTCCGAGGTCGAAAGCGAACTGCCCTGAGCCCTTCAGTCGTCGGCCGCCGCCGACTCCACGAGTTCCTCGGGGTCGACCGACTCGTACCGGACCACGGAATCGAAGTGCGCCAGGGCGAACCGGTCCCCGCTCGTGATACCCCGGACGTCGTGCTCGCCGAGCTGTCGGTCGACAAAGCGCATGGCGACGAGTGCGAGCCGCGCGTCGTCGTCCTCGTCGAGTTCGGTCTGTGCCTCCGCGAGCAGGAGCGACCCCGTGAACACGTCGAAGATGTAGTCCGCGAGCTCCTTGGCCTGGAGCTGGGCGTACTCGCCGTCTTCGGTTGCGAGGGTCGCCATCGCCGAGCCGAGGTCGGCGGAGGCGTCCTGTATCGTCTCCTTCGTGGCTGCCAGGACGGGATGCTCGGCCGAGTCGAGGTTCGCCTGGATGGTCTCGAGCAGGGGCTCGTGGGCGTCCTCGCGGTCGAGCGCCCGGAGCACGTCGAGTGCGAGGATGTTCGAGGTGCCCTCCCAGATGGGCAGGACCTGCGCGTCCCGGAGCAGCCGATGGGTCACGAAGTCTTTCACGTAGCCGTTTCCACCCAGAATCTCCATGGCATAGCTGGCGGTGTCGACCGACATCCGGGCAGTCCGTGACTTCGCGATGGGGACGAGCACTCGCATCAGACGGTACGCCTCCTCGTCGTCCTCACGTTCGCGTTGATTCAGCACGCGGCCAGCCTCGAAGGTGTACGCGACCGCCGCCTCGTGGTCGACCGCCATGTCCACCAGGTCCCGTTTCATCAGGGGGTACTCCTGGATGGGAGAGCCGAACGCCTCGCGGGTCGCCGCGTGGACCTTCGCCTCCAGCAGGCACCGGCCCATGATGGCGACCGAGGCGGCCGCGTTCGAGAGCCGTTCGAGGTTCAGCATGTCGGTCATGTACGTGAACCCGCGCTCTTCTTCGCCGACGAGGTACCCGGTCGCGCCCCGGAGTTCGACCTCCCCGGTGGGGACCGAGATGGTGCCCAGTTTGTCCTTGAGCCGGCGGTACAGCTGGTCGTTCAGTTCGCCGTCGACGGTGTGCGGGACGAGAAAGAGCGAGAGGCCCCTGGTCCCCTCGGGTGCGTCTGGCGTCCGCGCGAGGACCAGGGTCCCCTCGGCGTCGATGTTCGAGCAGAACCACTTCTCGCCCGTCAGTTCGTACCGGTCGCCCTCGACGTGTTCGGCGACGGTCTCGTTCGCGCCCACGTCGCTCCCGCCTTGCTTCTCGGTGAGGAACATCGCGCCCTCGATGTTCTCGTCGCCGTCGCGGGTCACGAGCTGCTCGTAGTACTCCTGGAGGACGTCGCTCTCGCCGTACTTGTCGAGGACGAGGGCCGTCCCGGCCGTCATCGACACGGGACAGGTGAACCCGGGGTCGGCGTAAGAGAGCAGGTACTCCATGGCGAGGTGGTGGGTCAGGGGGAGCGGGTCGTCGCGGCCGGGTGGCGCCACGAACGAATCGCTGACGATTCCTGCGCCGTAGGCGAGGCGCTCGTTCTCGAACTGTCTGGGGTGGTACTCGACGAAGTTCCTGACCTCGCCGTCGCGGTCGTAAGTGTGGAGGATAGGACCGTGGTCGTCGACGAGGTCGGCGTTGTCCGCGATGGTGTCGCCGACGACCTGACCGAACGACCGCAGTTGCTCGTCGGCCCAGTCGTAGTCGGCTCGTGGTGTGACACGATGCACCTCGCGCTGGACGGTGTGGTCCAGGTCGTAGTAGTTGACGTGTCGGCCGTCCTCGAAGCGGCCGTAGTCGATGGCGTCCATACCGTGTAGGTGTCGCCGACGGCATGAAAAACAGTGTTATAAATAAACTGACTCGAATCGGCGAGGAGAGTCCGGGCGGTCAGGCGACACGGCCGACGACCACCGCGGTGACGACGGTGACGAACACGCCGAGCGCGAGCAACAGCCAGTTGGCGACCCTGTCGTCCGCACGGGTGACGGTCACAGAGAACCGCCGGGAGGAGAGGGGCCAGAGCAGGGGCACACCCGCCGGGGTGAGCACGTCGCCGAGGAGGTGTGCGACGATGCCGAAGGCGCCCATCGCCAGGCCGAACCCGCCGAGCAGCTGTGCGTCGAGTCCGAGACTCGGCGCACCGTAGTAGCAGATGGTACCCACGACACACCCGACGAGCAGCGCGAACAGCAGGGTGTGGGTGGGGCCCCGGTGCTCGATGAACGGGACCTCGTGGTCGTAGTCTGGGAGGCCTGCGAGCGAGAGCACGATTGCCCCACCGAAGAGCGCGAACACGGGCCGGTCGACGAGCAGCATCGCCGCGCCGACGGGGGCGTAGGCGAGAAGCGAGACACCGTAGTGGCCGGTGCGGTACATCGGGTGTGACGAGGGTGGCCCGCGAAATGAAACCCTGGCCTTCGTGGACACGCCCTTCCGGCCCGGGGACACTCGTCGATACTTAAGCGGGTAGGGAGTATATGGATACCATGATTGCCGAACTCACCGAGTTTCTCGGTCGGTTCCCGCTCTGGGAACGGACCATCCTCGTTCTCGGTCTCTCCCTGCTGGCCGCCGTCGTGCTCGAAGTGGGTATCCTCCGGCTGGCGAAGCGGCTCGTCAGTCGAACCGAGAGCAAGATAGACAACATCGTCATCGACGAACTTCGCTGGCCGCTGGTCATCTCTGCCGCACTGGCAGGCGTGTGGGTGTTGACTGCGACGCCCGACGGGTCGACCTCCGTCGCCTTCCAGGAACAGTTGACCGAGTTCTTCGGGAACCCGTCGCTCGCAGTCATCGTCCTGGTCTGGGCACGTGCGCTGAACAACATCGTCAACCGGACCGTCGACGAGGTGAAAGACCACGGTGGTCGGTACGACTTCGCGCCCGTGTTCTCGAACGTCTGGACGCTCGTGGTGCTGGTCGGGGCCGCCGGTGCCATCCTCGCCATCTTCGAGATAGACATCACGCCACTGCTCGGTGCAGCCGGTATCGCCGGCATCGCCATCGGTTTCGCCGCCAAGGACACCGTCGCGAACTTCTTCGGTGGCCTCGCCCTGTACTTCGACGATACGTACAAGATCGGCGATTACATCATCCTCGACACCGGCGATGCCGGCACCGTCGTCCGGGTCGGTATCCGCTCGACCACGCTCTTGACCCGAGACGAGGTGATGGTGACGGTGCCGAACTCGGTCCTCAACTCGGCACGCATCATCAACGAGTCCGCGCCGCAGCGTCGAAAGCGAATCCGCATCCCCATCGGGGTCGCCTACGGCACTGACCTCGACACCTTCGAGGAGATCAGCGTCGAAATCGCCGAATCCGAGACCATGACGCTGGACTCCCCGAAGCCGCGGATGCGGTTCCGGCGGTTCGGTGACTCCGCACTGGAGTACGAACTGCTCTGCTGGGTCGCCAGTCCGAACCGCGAGCAGCGCGCCCGCCACCACATCAACCGCACCCTCTACGCCGCACTGAACGACGCTGACATCGAGATTCCGTTCCCGAAGCGCGACGTGACCGTCACGCTCGCACAGGCGAACGACGAGACCGGGTCGCTGGGGGAGGTGGCCGAGGTGGTCGACGACCTCGGGGACTCGGTCGAGGTGAGCGAGTTCACACCGGTCGCGGCAGACGACGGCGCAGACGAATAGACCGAAGTAGGGGCCGTTCGACGTTCGAAGTATGCTCTCGGTACTCGGTGACGTCTACGAGGTGTTCGGGCCGTTTCTCATCCCGGCCACCCTGTTCGCACTGGGCGTCCTCTTCTACGCCGTCATGGTCTACCTGAACCAGATTCGGCTCTGATTACTCCTCGACGACGACGGTCCCGACCATCCCTACGTTCCGGTGGGGGGAGCAGTAGTACTCGTACGTCCCGGGTACCTCGAAGGTGTACTCGTAGGTGTGGCCCTTGTCGTACACTTTGGTCTCCCCGCCCGCAGTGCCTGGCCAGTCGGCACCGTCTGGCTGGCTCTCGACCACGACGTTGTGGTTGTCCGACTCCCACTGCCAGGTGACCGTCTCGCCGGTCGAGACCGTTATCTCCTCGGGGGTGAAGACGAAATTGCCACCGGGACCGACGGCGACGGTCCCGGGCTCCTGTGTCGCGGTGTTCCCGCCATCGTCACCGTCACCCAGACAACCGGCGAGAGCGACCGGGAGTGTAGCGGCACTGGCGCGAAGCAGGCGACGACGGAAGAGAGACTTGCCTGTCATCACCGTGAACTACCTGCCAGAGAAACAAATAATCGTCTATCGAGCGGGCGAACGCAGGCCAGTCGGCCGGCGCCTAGTCCACGGTCTCGGCGTCGTACCCTGCCATCTGGACCTTCTCGAGGATCTCGTCGGCGGAGACGTCGCCCTCGACGGTCGCGAGGCGTTCCTCGCTGTCGATATCGACCGTCTCGACACCATCTGCCATCTCGATGGCGGTCTGGACGATCTCCTCGTGCGTGTGGTAGGTCATGTCGCTGACGCGGATGCGCGTCGTCATGGGAGACACTGTGTCCCGTGTGTATAGAACAGTTTTGGTCGAAACGGTCGGTTCAGCGAACGATTGGCTGTTCGGAGCCGTCAGAGACGTCTGGGTCGGCGACCTGTGGTTGCCACTTGTCCGCAGAGAGGAGGCTGACCTCGTAGCTCTCGACGAACTCGAGGTCGACGGCGCCCGCGAGCAGGTCACGGACCTCGCCGCGTGCGACGTTCGCTTTGAGGACGATACGCGAGTCGGCAGTCAGGTAGGCGTGGTCGACGTCTTCGAGGTCGGCGAACCGTTCGAGGACGCCGTCTTCCACGGTCGGGCAGAGGTCGACCTCGGCGAGGACGGCGACGCCGTCGCTGAGTTTGTCCGTGTCGATGTCGATGGTGAACCGTCGGATGATACCCATCGAACGCAGTCGCTCGATTCGGTCGGAAACGGTCGGCGGGGAGACGCCAACTACCTCTGCGATGTCGCTGTACGTCCTGCTGGCGTCTTCGAGGAGGAGCCGGAGGATGTTCAGGTCGGTGTCGTCCAGGTCTCGCATGTCAGAGCTTGGTGTATTCACCACCATACATTTTTCGACATTGTTTGAGAGAAGAAAACACATGATTTAATCGTGTTTACTGGTGGCAACCGTCTGTGTCGCTCGGTTTTGTCGACGGACCCAACCCGATAGTACTATCGAGTGGTATTCGGTGCCTCGCGCTTCCCACGTTCGAATCAGACGGGGAGAACGTTCAGTGGCGACCGTTCGGCCGGTCGGTCACCGCCCGAGCGTGTGGAACTCTGCGTTGGGTCGCATGTCCGCGAGGTGGGCCATGCGGTTCGAGAGGTTGAAGAAGGACGCGACACTCCCGATGTCCCAGATGGCCCGCTGTGAGAATCCGTGGTTTCGGAGGCGTTCGAAGTCGTCCTCGCCGACCTCGGCTGGGGATTCAGTGAGCTTCACCGCGAAATCGAGCATCGCGAGGTGGGCGTCGTTCAGGTCGGCCGCACGGTGGTTCGCGACGAGCTGGTCGGCCAGCAGGGGGTCGTCGGCGTAGATGCGCACGAGTGCGCCGTGGGCGACGTTGCAGTAGTAACAGTCGTTCACGCCGCTGACCGCGACGATTATCATCTCGATCTCCTCGCGTTCGAGTTCGGTGTGGTCGACGAGCGCGTCGTAGTACTGGAAGAACGCCCGGAAGTGTGAGGGTCTGTACGCGTACGCGAGGAAGACGTTCGGGGTAAAGCCCGCTCGTTCCGTCTCCTCGTCGATTCTCGTCTGGAGGTCCTCGGGGAGGTCGTCCACGTCTGGAACGGGGAACCGGGTCATGGCTGGGACGTCGTCGCTCATACGCGAGACGACGACCGCCCGGGGTATGAAACGTGGGGGGCGGGACGTCTGGAGACACGGAGATGACCGTCCGGGGTCGAAATTGGGGGAAGGCTTAGGGCGACAGCCTCGACAGGGGTTGGTATGACCCAGGAGACGCGACGCCGGTTCCTCGCCGGTGGACTCGCTTCGGGACTCGCACTCGCACTCGCCGGCTGTTTCGGCGGTGGCGACGAGGACGGTTCCGGCGGCGGTGATGGGACAGACGACCCGACGGCGGAGTCGACCCAGTCCGCGACACCGACCGCCACGTCGACGACACAGGTCGAGACGGAAGCCCCGACGACAGCCGAACTCACGACGACGGGGGAACCGACCACGTCGGGTGAGCAGACCGTCGTCGCGGTCGGTCCCGGCGGCGATTTCGTCTTCACCCCGGAACGGCTATCGGTCCCGACCGGAACGACGGTCCGGTTCGAGTGGCGCTCTGCGGGCCACACCGTCAGTCCGACGTCGCAACCCGACGGCGCAGACTGGGCTGGCGTCGACGACACGAAGGGGTCCGGGTTCACCCACGAGCACACGTTCGACGTGGCCGGGACCTACGAGTACCACTGTAAGCCCCACCAGAGCCTCGGGATGACCGGGGCAATCGTTGTCGACTAGCGAGACCGTTAAAAGCTGACCTGTCGATATTGTATCCGTGGAGAACGTAACTGACAGGGTGTCGAACCCGTTCGGGTTCCGGCCGCCTGCACGCTTCTTGCCGGCGGACGGCGGCCCGGAGTCGGTCCCGGGGTACGGTGACGCGAACGCAGACTTCCACGTCATCGGCGACCACGCGGGCGTCCACGGCGGACTGTCGACCGGCGTCCCGTTCACCGCGTCCCTCGCCGGTGAACGGCTCCAGCGAGTCCTGCACGAGACGGGCTTCCTGAGAGACGAGTACGCCGACGAGCCCGTCCCGGACAACCTCTACATGAACTACCTGTTCTTCCCGCGACTCGCCGACGGGCAGGTCCCGACCGGGGACGACTACTGGGAACTCGAACGGTACTTCGACGCGGAACTCCGGGCGATCAACGCCCACGTCCTGCTCCCGGTGGGAGAGACTGCGATCGACCACGTCGTCAGGGAGTACACCACCCTCCGGCACCGGTTCCCCGACCAGCTCGACGTGGACGCGATGCACGCCACCGAGATTCGCGGTCGCGGGTTCATGGTCGTACCCATCGCTGACCCGACCGAGTGGGAGGACGAAGCGGAGACAGCGCTCAGAGAGCGACTGCTGGCCATCCTGGATTCAGATTACAGACAGACGAAGGGCGTCGCGACCCTGGTCGGGTAGCTGGCTCCCGGCGTCAGAACAGCGCCATCACGCGCGGGCGGACGAACGCCGAGAGCAGTAACACGACGACCGAGAGGACCGGGAAGACGAGCGTGAGCAGGTCGGCGTAGAGGTATGGGACGGCCCCGGCGTAGTCGAGTGCGAGTCCGACCAGCGGCGTCGAGACGCCGAGGACGTACAGGTACGACGGTCGGAACTTCTTCGCCTTGTGGGTGTGCTTGATAATGACCAGGAAGACGAACGGCATCACCAGCACGCCAGCCAGCAGTACGCCGCCGATGGCGGCCGCCGCGACCGTCACCGCCAGCGAGATACCGACGAGTTCGTTGATGCTGACCCACTTGTATGGCCGCGTGGCCCGCCACGCCCGGTTGATGCCGAACGCGAGGACGGGGAGGACGACCAGTGCCGCCAGTGCGGCGTACCACTGCTGGGTCGGAAGCGGTGGATCCGGCACCAGCGCGGCGTCACCGAGGATGAACGACACCGGTTGTGCGATGTCGTGTCGAGTGGCAGCGACCGCAGCCCTGAGGGCGGCCGTGTCCGTGCCAGCCGCCGCGAGGTCGCCGTACAGGCTCCGGAAGCCGTCGGCGTATGCCAGACCGAACTGTGCCAGCCCACCGACGTACAACAGTGTCGAGAGGAGCATCAGCGGCCAGCCGAGGCTGAGGCCGTTCCACCAGTTGAACAGTGGATTGTCGAGCCACGAACCCGACTTCGTGACCGACGCCGTCCCGATGTTGCTGTCCGTGTTGCTGTCGGCCGTCCTGTTCGAACTCGTCGACCCGGACCGCCGGTCAGAACGAGTGTTCGACGAACTCTTCCGGTTGCGGGACCGTGACGTGGCCGACGAGGCCGACGACGCAGAGGCCGACGTCGAGCTCCGGCTGGTGCTCGACCCGGACGACCCGGACCGACTCCGCCCGGACCGGGTGGAGCCGCTACCGCTCCGGGAGCTGGACCGGTTGCTGCCGGTGTTCGACCGGCTACTACTCGACCCGCCGCGGTTCGACCGGTTGGACCGTGAAGTGCTGGACGACCCCGACCGGGTACTCGACGTAGACCGCGTGGAGCTCGTCGACTGCGTGGAACTGCCTGAACCGCCACCGCGACTCGTGCCGCGGTTCCAGATGTCGGCGGAGGGGAAACTGACCTTGCGCTTGGCGACGTAGTCCTTGTGCCCGAGTCGGTCGTACGCGTTGCGCTCCGAAGCGTCGTTGAGCGTCTCGTACGCCTTCTTCAGAGCGTTGAACTGCGCAGGAGCGTTCGGGTCGTCGTTGAGGTCCGGATGGTACTCACGCACCTTCGTCCGGAACGCTTTCTTGACCTCCTCCTGGGACGCGTCCTCGTCCAGCTCGAGGAGGTCGTAGAAGTCCATCTCGTCGTCAGGCATGAGTGAGGGGGGTCTCGTCAATCACGGAAAACGAGGCGGGGGGTTATAGTTGCAATGGCATCGCCCCGCCCGGCTAGAAGTCACTGAGGGAGGTCTGTCCCCGCGGCAGGTCGTGGGGCTCCTCCGGTGAGGCCACGGTCGCGTTCGGGTCGCCCCGGTCGGGACTGCCCCCGTCGGACACCGAACCGGCACGGGCACCGGCGATCGCCCCAGCGCCCTCCCCGGACCCGCCCCAGGAGTCGAGGCTGGCCTGCTGGCGCTCGGTGAACTCCAGGTTCGAGACGCGGACGCCGACCTTTCGAATCCGGTCGTCTTCGAACTCGGCAAGGAGGTCGAGTGCGGTTTCGACCAGCAACGACTCGTCCTCGACAGGCCCGGGCAGGGACCACTCACGGGTGTTGACCTCGAACGGTGGCTCGACCGCCTTGATACCGATGGTCCGGTAGAGCGCGCCCTCCCGGCGTGCCCTGTCTGCGACCGCGGCCGCCAGCGTCCGAATCTGCTCGCGTTTCCGGTCGGCGTCGGCCACGGGGCTCCCGAACGCGGACTCCCGGGAGAAGCTCTTGGGGAGCCCGCGCGGCGTCACGGGTCTGTCGTCGACCCCGCGAGCCCGGTCGTGGAGTTCTCGCCCGCGTTCGCCGAAGCGGTCGCCCAGTTCGGCCCGGTCGGCCGCCGCGAGGTCGCCCGCCGTCTCGATACCGCTGTCGCGGAGCTTCCGGGCCGTCACGGGGCCGATACCGTGTATCTCCTCGACCGGGAGCGGTTCGAGGAACCCCCGGAGTTCGGCTGGATGGACGACGACGAGGCCGTCCGGTTTGTCGTGGTCGCTCGCGACCTTCGCTGCGGACATGTTCGGGGCGACCCCGACGCTGGCGACGACACCGACCTCGCGCTCGATTCGCTGTTTCACGTGCCGGGCGAACCCCTCCGCGACCGGCCAGGCGGTGCGGTCCGTGACGTCGAGGTACGCCTCGTCGATGCTCACCTCCCGGACCACGTCCGCGCAGTCGTGGAGTATGGTCTTCACTTCGCTCGCGACCTCCGAGTAGAAGTCGAGGTCGACCGGCCGGTAGTAGCCGGTGTCCGACGGGTCGTCGGCGGTGGCCCGGCGCGGGAGCCGTTCCAGCGCGGTCGTGATGGCCTGGGCGCTCTCGACGCCGTACTCGCGGGCCTCGTAGCTCGCCGTGGCGACCGCGCCGCCGTCGTCGCCGGCCTCGTAGCCCATCCCGACCACGACCGGCTCGCCCCGGAGTTCCGGCTCGCGCAGGCGCTCGCAGGCCGCGTAGAAGCAGTCCATGTCGACGTGGAGGACGATACGGTCTTCGCCCTCGGGGTCCGGCGTGACCCCGGGCAGGCGTTCGCCGGTCGGGGTTGGGTCGTCCGGGTCGGCCATCGCGTGTTCGGGTGGGGATTGGAAAGGGAGGTGGTTGAGTGTTCCGTCCGGCGGTGCGCTTTGCTCTTACTCCGCGAGGGCCGACTCGTAGCTCGCCCGGACGTACGGCTCCAGCGGTTCGAGCGCTCCGGGGTCGTCGACAGCGGCCTGGACCCACTTCGTCACGGTGCGACCGTTGGCGTCGAAGGGACTGGTCTCGAAGTGTGCCGTCAGGTCGTCGCGTCGGTCGTCCGGGAGTCGCGTGAGTGCCACCCCATCGGTGACGAGCACCGCGAAGAGCGTGTCGGCGGCCCTGTACGATGGACAGCCGAACATGGTCGTCGCTGTCACGTCTGGCCAGTCCGTGACGAGGTCGTCGAACGCCGTCTTCAGGGCCGCACCAGCCTCGGTGTCGAACTTCTTCATCAGAATCGTCTCGAGTACCTGTTGGGCTCGCAGAACGAAAACGCCGCCGTCTGCCCCGACGACTCAGATACCCAGCGTCGCCTTGGCGAACGCCAGCCCGTTCTTGACCGGGTCGGGCCGGGCGATGCGGTCCAGTTCGTCACGGGTCAGCTTGAAGTCGAAGATGTCGAAGTTCTCCTCGATGTGCTCGCGGCTCGTCGCCTTCGGGATAGCCGCGACGTTCCTGTGCTGGGTCGCCCAGCGCAGGGCGACCTGGGCGGGCGTCTTGTCGTACTGCTGGCCGATGACGCGGAGGACGTCGTCGTCGAGGATGCCGCCGGTTCCCAGCGGCGAGTACGCCGTCAGCAGGATGTCCGAATCCTGGCAGTACCGGAGGAGTTCGCGCTGGGGCTTGTACGGGTGGAACTTCACCTGGTTCGTGAAGATGGGCTCGGGCGAGACGCGCTGGGCCTTTATCAGTCGTTTCTTGGAGAAGTTCGAGACGCCGACGTGGCGGACCGAGCCTTCTTCGACGAGGTCGGCCATGGCCTGCATGGTGTCGCGGAGGTCGACGATGGGGTTGGGCCAGTGGAGCAAGAGCAGGTCGACGTAGTCGGTGTCGAGCTTGCGGAGGCTCTCGTTCACGGAGCGCTTGAGCTTGTCCGGGGCGAAGCGGTCGGGCCGGACCTTCGTCGTGAGGAAGACGTCCTCCCGGTCGACGTCGGAATCGTGGAGCGCGTTGCCGACGTACTCCTCGTTGTCGTACGCCTGGGCGGTGTCGATGTGGCGGTAGCCGACGGAGAGTGCAGTCCTCACCGCACCGTAACAGTCCTGTCCCGCGAGTTGCCACGTGCCGAGTCCGAGGCGGGGAACCTGTTCCCCCTGGACGGTCGTAAATTCCATAGCGGGCAGTACGGTCCGCGAAGGGATATGCGTTGACACCTCGGATGATTGGGTGGTCCGTCTCGGAAGCGACTCGTTCGGAGTCTCTCCCGAAGCCACGGACGCTTCGCCACCCCCGAAAGAGATATTAGGACAATAATATGCTATTGATACTTATAATGATATTCCAGAAAGGCTTATCAGGGTGAGCCATGCTATGAAACACCACATGAAAACCGACAAGCGGACCATGAAAGACGTCAGTCACACCCCACCCAACGGCGAGACGGTCACCAACGTCTGGGACCGAGGAAACGAACGAGCGGACCGAAAATCCGACCACTGAACGGGCCCGGACGACGGCCGGCCTGACGACTCAGGCCGTTCTATATATACCATGGCCTGAATACTCAATAGTGCCATAATTTACCAATCACAGGAACGTTTTAGGTAGTTGCCGTTGCATATAGAGGCGTGGCTCCAACAGACTCGAACCCGACACACGAACGCACTGCCGAACTGTGGGTCCGGTCCCACTCGCCGTTCGGGGCAGCGCCGGAACGCGCGACAGTGCTCGACTCACTGGAAACACTGGAAGCGGCCGACTACTTCGACGACGTGAGCGCGCGCCTGTGGGGGAAGCGCGTCGGACTCTCGACGATGGCTGCACGCACGAAAGAGGGAACAGAGATACTCGACCGCGTCGCTGACTTCCGGGCGTGGGCGGACCGAACCGGCGCCGAGGTCGAGCAGTTCTTCCCCGAGCGGATGATGGACTCACAGCTGGTCGAAGAGTCCTATCTGGTGCAGGAACTTCCGACGCTCGCACTGGTCGAGTACGAAGACGGCGACATCGTCCACGTCTCGCCGTGTATCGTCGATGGCAGTCTCCAGACGGTCGAAGACCGCGTCGCGACCATCGAAGCCGAAGCCGAGGGCGAACTCGCCCAGCGAGAACTGGCACCCGCCGGTGTCCGATAGGAATGTCGGTGTACGTCGCATCGAACGGTCGCTACTACACCGCATCCGAGGTCGTCGAACACATCGAAAACGGGCGATGGACGCCCTGTCTCTGGGAGGAAGACACCGGGCGCGAACTCGTCGAAACCAGTCGCGAAGACCTGCTCTTGCTGGTCCCGACCGACCGCGCAGATTTCGAGTCGGCGTTCCAGACCGAACCGGCTCACTGATGGCGCGGTGACAGGGTGAACTCGTGGGGTCCATCTTCTGCCGTCTCGCTCTGACAGAGTGACAACCACGGTTTTCCGGGAGACGAAGCCCCTAAGGTATCCAGTTCCTCACCTTCGGGTATGCAAGCGCTGGTCATCGTGGCACACGGGTCGCACCTGAACCCCGAGTCCAGCACGCCGACGTACGCACACGCCGACACCATCCGGGAGGCCGGTGGCTTCGACGAGGTGCGCGAGGCGTTCTGGAAGGAGGAACCGAGTTTCCGCGAGGCGTTGCGGACGGTCGAATCGGACGAGGTGTTCGTCGTCCCGATGTTCATCTCGGAGGGCTACTTCACCGAGCAGGTCATCCCCCGCGAACTCCGGCTCGACGACTGGGACCCCGCAAAGTGGGAGTCCGACGGGACGAGCGCGTCCCAGGCGACCCTGCACGCGACCGACGTGGACAAGACGGTCCACTACTGCGGCCCGGTGGGGACGCACGACGCGATGTCCGACGTCATCGTCAAGCGCGCCGAGACGGTGACCGGCGATTCGGACGTGGGCGAAGGCTTCGGACTCGCCGTGGTCGGCCACGGCACCGAGCGCAACGAGAACTCCGCGAAGGCCATCGAGTACCACGCCGACCGTATCCGCGACATGGGCCGGTTCGACGAGGTACAGGCGCTGTACATGGACGAGGAGCCCGAAGTCGACGACGTGACCGACTTCTTCGAGTCCGAAGACATCGTCGTCGTCCCGCTGTTCATCGCCGACGGCTACCACACACAGGAGGACATCCCCGAGGACATGGGTCTGACCGACGACTACCGGACGGGCTGGGATACTCCCGCCGAGGTCGAGGGGCACCGCATCTGGTACGCGGGCGCGGTCGGCACCGAGGCGCTGATGGCCGACGTGGTCCTCGAACGCGCCCAGGAAGCCGGGGCCGACGTGGCGACGGCACTGGAGAAGGTCCGCGAAGCGACCGGCGGCGTCCCGACCATGGGTGACTGACCATGGCTGCCTCAGAGACGGTCGCCGACGACGAGTTCGAGGCACTGCTCGACGCGGTCCGCGAGGGCCCCATCGACTTCGACGACCTGCAGGTCCGGTACGAGGACGACGGTTACGTCTTTGAGGTGCCCGACCTCACCCGCAAACATCTCTCCGAGGACGACCTCCGGCGGGTCTGTGAGGCCAACGCCGACTGGGTGACAAACTGGCACTACTGGGAGACCGTCGTCGGCGGCCACGGGACGGCCCGCCGCGCCTTCCTCCGGAAACTGGAGGCCGCAGACGGCCACAGCGTCCCGGAACGGTACGCGGTGATGCGCGGCGACGGGGCCGCTGACTCCGACGCCGACACTGGCGACGACACCGAACTCGTCACCGAGTGGGGCCAGATTCACATCACCGTCGGCCTCGGCGAGGTCGGCTACCGACGGTACGAGGTCCGCCACGAGGACGACGCCGACGCGGACCGCGAGGAACTGGCGGTCCACGACGACCCGCGAGCCGCCCGCGAACTCGCGAAGTTCGACGCGAACGGGCGCTACCGGCCGCTGAAGACGGCCCCGTCGCTTCCCGGCGGGTTCGTCTTCCCGGCCCTGACGAGCAAAGAGCTGTTGACCGTCGTCGACTCGCTCTACCCTGCCACGGTCGCGAACTGGCACCGCGAACAGCAGGGCACCCTCGACGTGAGTCACTGGCACGAGACCGCCGAGCGCCAGACCGGCATCTACGGCGTGGTCTCAGAACTGCCACGCGAGGCCGTCGACTGGGTCGCCGAGTCCTGCTGTGACGACTCGCAGTGTCTCAAACGGCGCGAGTGGCAGTACGACGAGGACGACCACCTGGACGTTCCCGGCGGTGACGGCGCGTTCCCCTGCCGCGAGCCGTGTTCGCTCGTCGTGGCCGCCTCCCGAAAGTGGACGAAACTCGAAGAGGAGCACGAACACACCTACGAGTTCGAGTTGACCCCGAGCGAGAAGGAGCAGGTCGAGGACATCATCGACGCCGTCGCGGACGGCCGCATCGACGAGATTCGCGAGGCCGACGTGTACGAGGGTGCGAACCGGTATCGGACTCGCTACCTCCGGGCGAAGCGGTTCGACGAGGACGGCAACCTCTGCGGCGTCGAGACCGACGACGAGTGAGAGACGGGAGACCTCCCACCCAGTTCTAGACGAACAGCATCCAGAGCGCGACGGCGATGCCGACGACGACGACGGCGACCCCGAGGAGCACCTCGATACTGCCGAGCGTCGCGGCAGCACCGAGTGCGAGCAGGAGTGCAACGCCGGCGAGTACCAGCACCGGGAGCGACCCGTCGACCGGGAGCGGGACGTTTTGCAGTGGTGACTCGAGCCCTGCGCCGTCGCCATCGGTGGTCCCCGTGTTCGCACGCTCCGAGGGTGGGCCCACCGGTTTCGGTTCGGTGATGGTGACCGGAACGTACACCTCCTCGGCCCCGTAGCCCGTCACTATCTTCAGTCGGCCCGACACCGGCCGCGGTCCCGGCCGCACGTCGACCGGGAACGTGCGCTCGGCCTCCGTCTCGACGAAGTGGTTGGTCTCCGGGAGGGAAGCGACCTTCGCCAGGTCGTCGTCCAGGTTGCAATGGACGTGGACGGCCCGGCCGTGGTTGCGGAGTGCGACCGTGAACGGCCCGGTACTCTCGAACGACTCGACGGCAGGCTCGATGCTGTGCAGGCCGTCCTTGCTGATGTCGACGAGAAGCGGGTCACGTGGCATACGAGGAGAGAGGGTGAATGGTGAAGTGTTCGTGTGCCGTGTTCAGGCGGGGACGTCGTCTCGCATGTCCGGGGGCAGGAGGTTCGGGATACCGTCCTCGATGGGGTACGATTCCCCGCAGTCGGCACAGACGAGTGTCCCCGCGAGAATCTCGTCGTCGTTCTGCTCGTCGATCTCCAACTCGAGTTCGCCCTTGTCCATCGGACAGCAGAGGATGTCCATCAGGGATTCCTTCATACCGGGCCAGTTGGGCACCGAGAGCAAAAGGTTTCGGGAAGTCGACGAGCGGTCGCCGTTTCCCGTCCGGCGGTTCTCCGTGGCACCTCGCACGTGTGACGGAGAGACCGGACAGCATCGCCACCCAGACTCTGTCTAACATACCTCAATCTGCCAATGTAAAAGTATAAATTTTTCTGTCGGTGTGGCTCCCCGGGACTACGCAGGTCGCTCTCGAAAACGAAGGGTCGAAAGTACGTGACACCGCACTCGGGCGGGACACGATTTCGAGTAGCCGACTTCGAACGGAGTGTCGATTCAGTACGGACTGTCGAGGACGAGGGTGTCCTCGCGGTCCGGACCCATCCCGACACAGTAGACATCGGCGTCGAGTTCGCCGGAGATGTACTCGAGGTACGTCTGGCAGTTCTCGGGCAGGTCGTCCCACTCCTCGACGTCGCTCCAGTCGACGGGGTCCCAGCCCTCGAAGGTCCGGAAGTTCGCCTCGCACTCGGCCCACTTCTCGGTCGTCGCCGGCATCGTCAGTATCTCCTCACCGTCGAGGGTGTACGAGTGACCGACATCGACTTCGTCCATGCCGGCGAGCACGTCGACGTGGTTGACCGCCAGCCCGGTGAACCCGTTCACCCGGGCGGCGTGGCGGAGCATCGGGATGTCGAGCCAGCCGACGCGGCGCGGTCGGCCGGTGACGGTCCCGTACTCGCCACCTTCGTCACGGATGTAGGTCGCGAGTTGCTCTTCCTCGCTGTCGGGGTCGCCACCGGTGTAGCCGGCAGTCTGGCCCTCGACGCCGCCGAGTTCGGTCGGCATCGGGCCGGTCCCCACACGCGAGAGGTACGCCTTGACGATACCGATGACCTCGCCCTGGCCGACGGCCGTCGGCGGCAGGCCGGTCCCGGTGCAGGCACCGCCGGTCGTCGGGTTCGAGGACGTCACGTACGGATAGCTGCCGTGGTCGATGTCGAGGCTCGTTCCCTGTGCCCCTTCCATCATGACCTCGTCACCGTCTGCGATGCGGTCTGCGAGGAACGACCCCCCGTTGACGGCCATGTTCTCCTCCTCGATACGGCGGCCGTACTCGCGGTACTGCTCGTACAGCGCGTCGACGTCGAACTCTTCACCCGTTTCGATGCCGAAGACGTCCTCGGCGAGCGAGCGTTTCTGCGGAACAACGTACTCGAGGCGAGCGCGCAGAACCTCCGGGTCGAGCAGGTCGCCGATGCGAACGCCCCGGCGGCCGGCCTTGTCCTCGTAGGTCGGACCGATACCGCGGCCGGTCGTGCCTGCCGAGAGGTCGTCTTCCTCTTTCGCATCCTCTTCGATACCGTCGAGGACGCGGTGGTACGGGAGGATGACGTGTGCACGCTCTGCGACGCGAACGTCGGGGTCGAGGCCCCGTTCTCGCAGTCCGTCGATCTCGTCGAACAGCGTTGCCGGGTTCACGACGCAGCCGTTGCCGAGGACGCCGATCTTACCGCGGATGACGCCGCTCGGGATGAGCGAGAGCTTGTACTCCGTGCCGCCTTCGACCACGGTGTGGCCCGCGTTGTCGCCGCCCTGATAGCGAACGACGACGTCGGCACCGTCACCGTACAGGTCGACGACACGACCCTTGCCCTCGTCGCCCAGCTGCGACCCGACTATGGTTACGGTCATTTACAGAGAGGGGTTCCCAGCCTCCCGGTAAACCGGTTTCGGTACGTCGAGAGTGGTAGGTATTGCCGGTGCCGGATACGGCCGTTGAGAGACGTTGCCACTGAACAAAAGACATATATCCGCCTTCCCCCAACCATCGGATTCCCCCCTTCTCGTATGCCACTGTTACAGCAAGGTTTAAAACCCACAAAGACAAGTTAACAAATGCCATGATAGACCGACTGGAGAAGGAAGTCGATATGCTGGAACGCCATCTGCAGGTTCTGAAGATGGTCATCGAGAACGAACCTATCGGCATCGTGAAGATGTCCAACGAGACTGGTTACCCCCACCACAAGGTCCGGTACTCCCTGCGCGTCCTCGAGGAGGAGAACCTCATCGAGCCCTCCAGCCAGGGTGCCATCACCACGGAACGGACCGCCGAGTTCGTCGACGAACTCGACGGCAAGATCGACGAAATCGTCGAGAAGATGGACGGGATGAAGATAGAAGGCGCGGCCGAAGTCGAAAGCTAGAGCTCCGGGACGTTGATGTGGAACTCGCCGCCACGAGTCTCCACCAAACAGAGATGATAGCCGGACTTTCGTGAGAGCTTCACGAAACTCTTCTTCGAATCCCGGCTGAGGAAACTCCCACTCGTCGCTTCTGCTGCCGTTTCCAGCGCGCCCGGCTCGAAGAAACTCGCGGTGACCAGGAACGCACCCGAGAGCTGCTCGCTCGTCTGCTTGACCCGCGAGGCACGCTGTTCGAGGTCGACCATCATCTGCTCGGTCGCAGGGTCACGCGAGTCGTTGAGGTTCGCCACGACCAGCGGGTTCCCCATCCGGTCCCTGACGACCACGTCGAACGTCGTCTGTTCGCGGTGTTCTTCGCCGTTCTCCTCGTAGCGCAGCGACACCGAGCCGTTGAGTTCTGCCCGGTCGGCCTCGGGAATCGCGTCGTAGAGGTCGGCCATCGAACCGGCGTTGCCAGTGTCACGAATCTCGTAGAGCAGGTCGTAGACGAACCACTCGACGAACTGGTACTCGATGGTGTTCACGAGGAACTCCTCGTAGGCTTGCCCGTCGACCGCGGTGTCCGCCGCCTCGAACTGGGTGTGGTGTTCGAGTCGAAGGTTCGCGTCGACCTCCGAGGGCGATGCGTCTCCCGAGTGTGCCGTCTCGAGCGTCGGGTCACCCTTCGTGTGATAGCGGACGAAGAGGTTGGTTCCTTCCAGCGCTTCGCGCGGGGTCAACTGGACACTGGCGGTCGCACCGGGGCCGCGTGCGTCGGCCAGCTGGGCTTCGAGGTCTGCGATTTCGGCTTCGAGGTCCGTCACTTCGGACTCGAGCCGGTCGACCATCTGTTCGAGTTCCTCGTTCTTCGACGCCAGCCGGTCGCGTTCGCTTTCGAGCGACTCGCGGGCCTCCTCGGCGTTCGAGAGCTGTTGCTGGAGCCGGTCTATCTTGTCCTCTCGTTCGAGCATCTCTCGCTCGAGTGGCTCGTCGGTTCTGGACCGAGAGGAGGCACTGGCGGGCGGTTTACTCGTCGAGGCGTCCGTCGACGTTCGTCCGCCCTGTTCGGGCGACGTCGTCGTGTTCCCCTGCGGTTTCGAGCGTCCCTGGTTCGTCCGGTCGCCCCCCATCTCACGAGGTGGCTGTACCTGGCCGGAACTACGGCGCTGTGCCCGAGACTTGCGCGCCTCGGCCGCCGATTGTGACGTCGGCGCGGACTCGCTCTCGGACGAGCGGTCGGGGTTGATGGAGGGAATCGAGCGCGTCTCGCGCCACTGTGCCTCCTCCTGGAAGACGGGGTCGGTTTCCGATTCGGACTCCGCTTCGACCTCTTTGAGGACCTCGTCGGGGAGTTCGACGGGGTCGGCGTCGACCTCCTCCGAGACCGTTTCCCAGCGGTCGCCGTCGTCCGTCGTGGTCTCCGGTTCGCGCTCGACCGTATCGCTCCGGGCCGACGTCGCTTCGTCGGGGTCACGAACAGACTCTGTGGCCTCGGCCGGTTCGGCCTCTGCCACGGGTGCCGAATCCGGTTCCGGTGTGCTCTCCGCATCGGCTGTCGTCTCTGCCTCGGCGGCTGGCTCGGCCTCCGCGACCGGTTCGGCCTCTGCGACCGGCTCGCGCCGGTCCGGTGCGGTGTCCCGGTCGGCGGGGTCGTCCCGCTGTGACGGGGAGTCGCCCGAGTGTGTCGGTTCCTCGGACGTCGATTCCTCCGGAATCGGGTCCTCGGGAGCCGGCTCGGCGACGGTCGCTCCACCGTTCGGTGTCGCCGTCTCCTCGGTTCCGGCCATCGGCTCAGGGTCGGGTTCCGGCTCCGGTTCGGGTTCCCCGGGGATGTCGATGACGTCGATATCGACGTCCCAGACGGTGTAGATGCCGACCTCGTCGTCGGCGCGGTCGAACGCATCGTCGCCCGTGACGAGGCGTTCCTGGTTCCCGATGAACGCACAGCTCATCGAGCGCCCGCCGTAGTAGACGACGTAGTAGTCGCCGCTCAGGACGTTGTCCGAGAGTTCGATGTATCCCGTGAACTTCCCGGAGGTGAGCGTCGAGTCGGCCTCCGAGATGGGTGTATCGTTCGTGTAGTAGTTCGCACGCTCTTCGCCACCGCGTTCTCGCATGGCGAACAGGAGTGGAAGCGACGGGTGTGGGGCCTCGTAGGCCGTCCCCGATGCATCGTCGTAGTCGTCGATAGTCCCGTCGAAGACGCCGACGACGCGGCCGTTCAGCATGAACAGCCACGTCGTCCCGGCCGTGACAGCTCCACTGAACTCCGTGTCCGCGAGCCCTCGAAGTTCGTCGAAACCGCCGGCGTACGGCCGAGAGTCCCAGCCCTCGACGCGCTCTACCGTGCGCGAGTCCATATACTGGCTAAAACCGGATGCGGAACAAATAGTTTCCGGGGAATCCCACGGTTCAGCCAGCGTCTCCTGTTAGAAAGTTAAATCTTCGACTCGGCGTCGTCGGCCAGCTCCTCCATCCGCTTCTGGATGCGACCGGCGCTGGAGAACTCGTCCTCGCTCATCGCGCTGGCGAGGGCGTTCCCGAGGACGAACACGGCGTGCTTGTGCTCGCTCTTCGACTTGTGGACGTCGGAGGGGTCGACGTCGAGCCCGTGGTACTGTTCGAAGATGTCGTCCGGGATGTCGTTTTGCTCCTCGAAGTACTCCATGATGAGCACCATCTGTTCGTGGAGTTCGAGAAGTTCGTCCTTGTGCATGCATGCCTGTTAGATTGTTCCAGATTTAAGCGTTACCGTAGCCGTAGCCGCCAGTATCGGGTGCATCGTCACGGTTTGGCCATGCAACCCTTTTTATCATCCTCGGTCGTAGCCGCGAAGGAATGCCGACCCTCCGCCTCGACCTGCCCGAGGAGACAATACAGAAGTTGGACATGGAGACGGACCTGCTCGGATTCGACGACGTGCAGGCGTATCTACAGTGGATAATCGGGAACCGGGCAGCCATCGAACAGGGGACCGAACGCGACCAGTTGCTCACGGAGTACGCGGCACGCGTCGAGGAACTGGAAGCACAGATAGACACGTCCCAGTCGGCGACCGGCGGTCGAGGCAGTGACGACAGTGCTGCCGGGCCTGCCGAGGCCGACGGGGGGAGCGTGCGTCGTGGCACCGGCGAGCTGGTCGCCTCCGGGACGAGTACAGACGAGACCGACCACCGGCAACTGGGCGGTAACTTCCGGCCCGAGCGGGTCGAGCGGTTCACCGACGAAGACCTCGACACCCACGCCGGAGTCCTCAGCGGCGTCGAAGGCGAGCGGCTCGACGAGTTCGCCCGGCGAGCGGTCGCACAGACGCGGGAGCAACTCGGCCGGGACCCGACGACGGGACTCAGCTACAGTTCGAGCACCACCATCAGCACCACCGCCAGCGACGTCTCACTCGGGGCGGACATCGCGGACCTCGACGACATCGAGGTTCCCGGTCGCTCTCCGGAGAAGACCGAACCACGGCGAGAGGCGGTCGGCGCGGCACTGGCGTACCTTCGAGACGTCGGCCGTGCCCGGCGGGCGGATTTCGTCGGCGAACTGTACGAGGAGTTCCCGGCCGGCTACGGGTCCGAAGCCGGCTGGTGGGACTGCATCAAGACGGGGCTGAAGCAGGTCGACGTGGTCGACGGCGGTGACGGACGCCGAGTGTGGCGCTTCCGTCGTACCGAGATTTCGAACGAATCGGGGACGCTGAAGGGTCGAGGCCCGAAGCGGGTCGTCGATTCGCGGTAACCCGTCGTGGCGTCCGCGAACCGTACGGACCGCCAATCGACTGCACTGGCTGCCGACCGACTGCTGTGACCGAATTCTTCTTACGCCCTACCTCCCTTTGCTCGCACAACTAGATGGAAGACCAGCGACGCCGACTCGTGCTGTTCTTGCTCACACTGGGGACCATCATCCTCGTGTACACCACCGTATACATGGTTGTGATGGGCCAGTTCGAGAACGCCCCACGCACGTTCTGGGAGGCGCTCAACGTGGTCGTGGAGTCGATGACCCTGTCGGGGTTCGGTGAGGACTCCAGTATCTGGTCACACCCCGTGACCATCCTGTTCGTCATCGTCATGCAGTTCACGGGCGTCCTTGCGGTGTTCGCGGCGCTGCCGCTGTTCGTCGTCCCGCTGTTCGAGGAGCGACTCTCGCGGCAGGCTCCGACGACCATCGAGGAACTGTCCGAGCACGTCGTTCTCGCCGGGTACACCGAGCACGGTGCGACCCTCATCGACGAACTCGAACAGCGAGACGTGGACTACGTCATCGTGGAGGAAGACGAGGACCTCGCGCGGGACCTGTACGCCGACGGTCGCTCGGTACTCCACGGCGACCCGGAGCTGATCGAGACACTGGAAGCGGCGTACGCGGCACAGGCACGGGCCATCGTCGCAGACCAGACCGACGAGGAGAACGCGAGCATCATCCTCTCCGCACGCGAGTGTGCCGGCGACGTGCCGGTCGTGAGTCTGCTCGAACGCCCCGAGAACGAACAGTACCACCGCTACGCCGGGGCCGACCGCGTCATCTCGCCGGAGCACATCCTCGGTCGGAGCCTCGCCGACAAGGTGACCCAGCGGGTGACCGCGGAGCTTGGCGACGACTCGGTGCAGTCGGCGCTCCCTTCGGACCGCGACTTCGAAATCGCCGAGCTATCCGTCCAGCGAAACAGCGAAGTGTGTAACCGCCCGCTGGCCGAAAGCCGAATCCGCGAGCAGACCGGCGCGAACCTCATCGGCGTCTGGGACCGCGGCGAGTTCACGTCGCCACCGTCCCCGGACACCGCGCTCGACGAGGGAACCGTCCTGCTCGCGGCCGGGAGCGAGGACCAGCTCGCCAAGCTGGCGGAGATGACACGGTCGACCAAACGCCACCACAGTCACGGGGAGGTCGTCGTGGTCGGGGCGGGCGAGGTCGGTTCGACCGTCACCGACGTGTTGACCACCCGTGACATCCCGACCACACTCGTCGACATCGAGGAGAAGCCCGGCGTCGACGTGGTCGGTGACGCACTGGACGAGTGGACACTCCAGTCCGCGGGGTTAGAGAGTGCCCGCACCGCCATCGTGACCCTCCCGGACGACACCACGGCGGTGTTCGCACTGCTGGTCATCCGCGAACTCAACCCGGAGGTCGAACTCGTCGTGCGGGCCTCGACGACGGACAGCATCCCCAAGATGTACCGCGCCGGGGCAGACTACGTCCTCGCGCTGACGACCGTCTCCGGCCGGATGCTGGCCTCCATCGTCCTCGGAGAGGACGTCATCTCGCTGGACACCCAGATCGGCCTCGTCCGGACGCCGGTGCCCGCGCTCGCCGGGCGGACGCTCGCCGAACTGGACGTGCGGGCGAAGACCGGCGTCACGGTCATCGCGGTCGAACGAGGCGAGGAGGTGCTGACCGACATCGAACCGGAGTTCAAGATACGGCGTGGCGACCAGGCAATCGTCGCCGGGACGGACGAGGACATCAACGAGTTTCAGGCGTGGGCCGACCCGACGACGAGTGCGGCAGAAGCGGATTGAACGGGGGTGACGGGTGCGCCGGGTCAGGCGACCTGTTCGGTGTCGTCCTCACGGTCTGACGGTGCCGCCGCGTCGAGGGTCTGGATGTCACGCCGCGCCATCACGAACACGAAGACGCCGAAGACGACCGCGCCGACCGCCTCGGGCACCGCGAAGTAGGTCCAGGTATCGCCGTCGGCCGTGAACGCCATCGCCTCGAGGACGACCCAGAACACCCAGACGAGCAGGTGGCCGATGCCGGCCCACAGGATGGCAAGGCCACGCCGTGGTGCGCCCGCCAGCACGGTGCCGGTCCCGTACGCCAGCAGGGCGAAGGTCCCGAACAGGAAGAACGAGACCGCGGCGAGGAAGTGCAGGCCGTTGAACGGCCCGTCGAGGTAGGCGATGCCGACGCCGCCCATGGCGACGAGCGCGACGGCGAGGAAGCAGACGCCGACCCGCTCGGCGCGGTTCGCTGCCGTCTGCCAGAGCCGCACCGCGAATGGGAGGCCGAGTACCGACCCAAGCAGGAGGCCGCCGTTGAACAGGACGAACGCGAGCTGGTCGGGCGTTCCAAGCGCGAACAGTGAGTGTGGGGTCGCCTCACCCATGCTGGACAGCGAGCGAGACGCCCAGGTGAACTTCGGGTCGACGATGGTCGCGAGAAAGAGCGTCGAGAGTGCGAGCGAGGGCGCGACGAGCCCGAGATAGTCGAGGGTGCGACGTGTGTCTGGCATTTTCATTCGGTATGTGTTCTGGCAACAAATAACTATTCGCCGGGTGGGAACGGGCGAACCGTTTTCTCGCCGGGGCACGCAGGTCAGCCAATGTCGGGAATCGTCTTCTTCCGGAGTGCGAACTACGAGACCGTCGCCCGGTTCTACCGCGAGGAGGTCGGGGCGACGGTCTGGCTGGAACAGTCGGCGTGTACGATACTCAGGTACGACAACCTGTTGTTCGGCTTCTGTGACGCCGAAACGACCGAGACCGAGGGCATCCTCACGTTCGTCACCGACGACCGTGAGGGCGTCGACGCCTTCTACGAGCAGTTCGAAGACCGCGCCCGCGACGAACCGTCGGTGAACGAGGCGTTCGACATCTACAACTTCTTCGCCGAGGACCCCGACGGCCGGACGATGGAGTTCCAGACGTTCCTGCACGAGACGGAACCGGTCTGAGACACGCCGGAACCAGTCTGGAAGGTGCCGGCATCGGACTGACACCTCACGGGACGGTGACACCGGTCGAGTGCCGCCGGGCCTACCGATTGCTGGATGCCGCCTGCTCGTCTTCCACTTTTCGCGTCTGGGTGTGTCCCAGTGCGTTCACGAAGATAGTGTGACCGAGGAACGACGCGCTGTATTCGCGGACGCCGAACGGGTGGAGATTCCCCTGTTCGGCGGGCGGGAGCAGCCCACCGATGACGTGGACCGTCCCCTCGGCGACGGGGAGCGACCCAGCCACGACCCACTCGGTGGTCCGGTACCGGCCCTCCTGCCCGATTCCTGCGACCGACCCGCCGGCGTCCTCGAAGGCATCCGTGTCGACGACCGTCGCCGGTGCGCCGCCGACCGAGTAGCCCATCGGCCCGGGTTTCCAGAGTTCACTCTGGGTGTCGCGAACGCCCGCGAGCAAGGGGTGGTCCTCGTCCTTCTCCGAAAGCGCGACGCTGGTGAACTCGACGGTATCGATGTCTCGGGCACCGATCGACGCGAGCGAGCCAGCGTCTAGCTGTCCCAGGAGGTTCACCCCGGTGTCGGTCAGTATCAGGTCGCCACCGGCCGAGACGTACGACGCGAGCGCGTCGACGTAGGTCGCCCGGTCGGACCCATCGGTGTGATTCACCACCAGACTGTCTACCACCGGCTCGCCGGCCGATGCACCGAGCAGCGCCCCGTCGGCGATGGCGTCGATACCCATCCCCGCCACCGTCTCGCTCGCCGTCGCCTCGTCGGACACGTACGCCCGGTAATCGTCGAAGTACGTGAGTGGTGAGACCGAGTACGGGCGCTGGTCGTAGCCGAGGGCGTCGGCCGGGCTCGGCACGCCTGCAGCCCCGATTCCACCGGTCACCAGCACGGTCGTATGGACGTCGACATCGCGGACCACGGCGTCGTCGCCGACCGGCGTGACCGAGACCTCCCAGTCGCCTGCTGCCGGTGCCTCGACGAACCACTCGACGTCGGTCCTCGCGAGCGCCCGACCCGGTTCGGACGGCGAGAAGGTCCTGACTGTTTCCGCAGTTGGACTGGACAGTGTGGCCGTCACGAACCCCTCCGAGGGGTCCACACCGACGACGAGTTCGGTCGTCCCGTCCGGGACGGTGACGGTGACACCCGCTGGTTCGTCCGTGACCGACACCGTTCTCGTGGTCGACGTCGCCCCCGTGTCGCTGCTGAACGAGAGCCGGTTCGAGTGTCGCTCGAGCGACCCCGTCTCGACGAACGCACTGGTCCGTCCGTTCGTTTCGATGGTCGCGTCGACCGCGGTCGCCACGTGCTGGCTCACGCTCCGGATGACTTCCTGATAGCCGTCGACCTGGAGAGACGCGAGCCACGGGCGGAACTGCATCCGTGACTCGCCGCGGTTGTCCCATCCCATCTCGTGGACCATCATCGTCATGCCGAGTCCACCCTGCTCCGCCGGGTTGCTCAACCAGCTGGCGAGCGACCCGCTGGTCGTGTACCCGATGGTGTCGAGGATGGTCCCGTAGTCGTACGCTCGCTCGGGGACCGAGTCGCTCGGGCCGCGGATGGTCCGGTTCAGCTCCCGGAATCGGCTGCGGTTCTCGGCCAGTCGGTCCGTGAGCAACGCCTCTAGTCGGCGCTCGATGATTCTGTTCAGCTCGTCGAGGTCGTGGAACTCCGCGTGGTCGTACTGGTCGTTGACCAGCAGCCCCTCGATGAACGTCGGGGACGAGAACATCCCGTGCAGGTCGGAGCCATAGCGCAGGTTCTCGTACCCGCGGAGGTGGTCGACGATGGAGAGAGCGTCCGGCGTCATCTCGGTGTACCGGTCGGTGACGTCCTCGTCGACGCCGGCCGAATCGTCTTCGAGGTTCCGCCCGGTCGGTTCGGCGGGGTAGTGCGAGGATGGTATCCAGCCGACGGTCGGGTAGATTCGGTTGGGGTCGACCTTCGTCGCCGTCTCGCGTTTGAAGGAGTTGTGGGTGTTCGAGCCCCAGTACTCGCGGTCGAAGCCGTACTCCTGGTTCCGCGAGACCCAGCCGTCCGGGTTCGCGTACAGGAAGACGAGGACGACGTCGTCGAGAAGCGCCTCGATAGCCGGTTCGTCGCCCCTCAGCAGTTGCTCGACGAACCGGGTCCCGGCCTCGGCACCGGACCGTTCGTCGCCGTGTATCGAGAGGACGAACAGGACCTTCTCTTTCTCCCGGAAACTCGCGGTGTCGTCGACGTCGTTCGTCACCTCGGCGACGTAGACGTCTCTCGGGTCGTCCACCTCGCGGAACCGGTTGTAGTGGCCGGGACTCTCACCGATAGAGTAGAATCGCAACCGGTCTGCGTGTGTCGCCTGGAGGCGACCCATGCCGTCGACCAGCTGGTCGAAATCGATGTAGTCGACACTGTCTTCTACAGCCGGGAAGACGCCGTCGTCGTAGGTCCCGAGTCGCCAGAAGGGATTCGAACCGGGTGAGAAACGGAGTTCGGTCACCGCGTCGAGTCGCGCCAGTTCCGGGGCCTCGTCACTCGTGATTCGGAGGTACGCAGCAGGCTCCCGGTCGGTCGTTCGAACCGGGTCGAACCCGGCCGCTTCGAGTTCGGCCACGCCGTCCGCGTTCGCGAGCGTCGCGAGTGTGGGTATCTCGACGCCTCGTTCTACGTGGTCGACGATGAACTCGTATCGCGCCGTGTACGTCGAGGACGTTCTCGCACCGAGTGCGGTGCCGGGGAGTGCGAGTGCGCCGCCGAGTGCCGCCGACAGGCGGACGAACTCCCGGCGGGAGATGGGGGCGTTTTCGAATCGGTCTGTGTCTCTCTCGTCTGTCTTCGGGTTTCGTGACATCTGTTGTGGAATTTCCGAAACAGCGCACTGAAGTTCGAAGGAGTGGCAAGATAAATAATATTCTATCCATATATCGTCCTAAAAGTATTGAAATGTACAGCTAGAATTATCAAGTCGTGATGGTCTCGGATCGGCCGCTTCGTGCCAGCGGACTGGCGTTGTCCCACTCCCCGGGACCGACCGGTTGTTCAGTACGTGTGCAGTCCGGTGAACTCGAATCTGGCTCCCCCCGCTTCGCTATCGGTGAGAGTGACGCTCCAGCCGTGGGCAGTCGCAATCTGCTTGACGATGGCCAATCCGAACCCGGAGCCGTCCTCGCTGGTCGTAAAACTCGTGTTGAAGACGAGGGCTTTGGTCTCGTCGGTGATTCCGCCGCCATCGTCTTCCACGTAGAAGCCGCCGTCCATCGGGCCGATTCGAACGGTCACGCCGGGCTGGCAGTACGTGACCGCGTTCCGGAAGAGGTTCTCGAACAGCTGGCGGAGACGGCCTTCGTCGGCATCGATTACGAGGTCGCCGTCGAACTCGAGCGTCGCCTCCGGTGCTTCCTTTATCTCCCACGCGCTCGTGGCCACCTCGCGAAGGTCGGTGGGTTCGGGGTCCCGGATGAGTTCACCCTTTCTGGCGAGTTCGAGCAGGTCTTCGATGAGTCGCCGTGTCCGGGTGAGCGCGGTGTCCACCGTTTCGAGGTGGTCGATATCGCCGGTCGCCATGCTTCGGTGGAGATTCACCTGCGCGACCGTCAGTGGGTTCAACAGGTCGTGTGCGAGCGTCCCCGCGAACTCTTGGAGGAACTCGTTCTGTCGGACGAGTTCTTCCCTTCTGCGCACGTCGGTCATGTCTCTGGTGATCTTCGCGAACCCGGTCAGTTCGCCGTCCTCTCGCAGGGCGGTGATGACCACGTGGGCCCAGAACTTGCTGCCGTCCTCGCGGACTCGCCAACCCTCGGTCGTGAACTGCTCGACCTCGCTCGCTTGCTGGAGGTTGTGCATCGGGACACCGGCCTCGATGTCCTGTGGCGCATAGAGGAGCGAGAAGTGTTCACCGACGACGTCGGCCGCCGAGTAGCCCTTTATCTTCTCAGCACCACGGTTCCAGGTCTTGATGAACCCCTCCTCGTCGAGGAGGAATATCGCGTAGTCGTCGACGCTGTCGACGAGCAACTGGAACTGTTTCTCCGTCTCCCTCGTCACACGGTCGAGTTGGACCATGGCCCGGTACTGGGCGACGACGTTGCGAATGCGGTTGGCGAGGATGTCGAACTGGACGGGACCGTCGTGCTTGTGGACGTACTCGGTGACGCCGGCGGTGATGGCGTCTACCACGACGTCCTCTCGCGTCTCCCCGGTGAACAGGACGACGGGGACGGTCGGCGCGTGTGCATTGACCTCCTTCAGCAGCTCTTGCCAGCCCCCGTCGGACAGTTGGTGCTCGCTGACGACACAGTCGATGTGGTCGTGAGTACCGAGATAGGCGATGGCAGCCCCGATGGTCGAGACGGTTGCGACGGTGAAATCGGAGTACTTCGTATCGAATCGCTCCCGCAACGCGGTCGAGTGCTCCTCGTCGGGTTCGACGTGGAGGACGTGTATCACCCCCTCAGGATACCGCCCCGTACTGGTCGAACTGAGGTCGATTTCAGGCATCTGCAGCGTGAGATTCGAGACCTCGGGGAACAGGGCCGGGCTGGAGTCTCCGGTGGCAATCGATGTGACCCCAGAAGGGAGACGCGTCGAGCGTGAGAGAGGGTGCGCCGGAGGGCGGTGGATACATACACACTGTAGGCCGTCACCTCTATTACCGATTCTTCTTGTGGTCAGTGTGACTGGACGTTGGACCGGAGTGTCCGCCCACGCCAATATTTTGGTAAGCCTAAAGTAGCCGCGAGAGAGAGGAAGAAGCGATGAGTCAGGAGTCGACGGACGAGGAGACACTCACCTTCGACGACCTCGCGGTCGTCATGGGTACGTACAACGAGGCCGAAGCCATCGAGCACGTCCTCACCGACATCGCCGAGGTCACTGACGGCCGTGCCGAGGTGGTCTGCGTGGACGGGTCGGACGACGAGACGCCCGAGGTCGCCCGGGAACACGGTGCGACGGTCATCGAACAGGAACCACAGGGGTACGGCGTGGCGGTCCGCGAGGCCATCCTCACCCCGGACCGGGAGGTCATCGTCACGACGGACTGTGACGACACCTACCCGATGGAGGCGCTGCCGCGCTTCCTCGAACTGGTCAACGAGGGCTACGACGTGGTCTCCGGCGACCGACTGCACTACGGGGCCGAGGCGATGCCCGCGTTCAACCGTTTCGGCAACCACATGTTCGCCCTGCTGGCATCCGTCCTCATGGGCGAGCGCGTCCACGACACCACGACGGGGATGCGGGCGTATCGCCGCGACGTGGTTCAGGACATCACGTGGACCGAGAACACCGGCCTGTCGGCCGAATTGCTGATTCGCCCCGCGATGCGTGGCTACCGCGTCATCGAGACGCCGATCCGATACGCAGAACGCAAGGGCGAGACGAAGCTCGACCCGCTGGAGGGTGGTGCTGCCATCGGGAAGTCAATCGTGACGGTGTGTCTGGACGAACAGTTCCGACGCCTGTTCTGACACGGTCGGCCACTCGATACCGGCCGGTCATTCGATGTCGGTCGGTCACTCGATAGTCTCGTTCTCGGCCACGAGCGTCCCGTTCACCCACACCCCGTCGAGGTGCTCCTCTGGGTGCTCGGGGAGGTACGTCCCTCGCAGGCCACAGTCGAGTGTAAGCCGACAGACCGACGTCTCCGCTGGCCAGACGACCTGCACGCGCTCGCCGCGAACCCGCGTCTCGAACTCCTGGCGGTACGTCAGCGTCGACCCGCCGTCGTAGCTCAGTACGATGGCGACTGCGAGTTCCTGTGTCCCGTTCACCGCCAGTGCACCGCCCTGGCCGAGGGCGCGGATATTCTCGTCGGTGACCCGGAGCCCGTCGGGTCCGACGGTCCAGTTCACCGAGACCTGTTCTCCGACCGGGTCGTTCAGGTAGAACTCCTGCACACTGTCCCCGGCCTCGATTCGGATGACGGCACTCTGTGCCCCCGTCGGGACACCGACCCGGGTCGTCCCTCGCAGGCTCTCGCCCTCGCGGACGGACAGACGGGTGAGCTTTCCGACGACGCGCTCGTCCTCGTCGGGCGTCCACTCCCCGCGGTAGTTCCAGCGGTACAGCTCGCGGTCAGGGTACGCATCGAGTACCTCGAACGTGCTCGGGGCGTCCTGGTGCTGGGCGTAGACCACGTCGCCGTCGAAGCCGGGGTCGTTCCGAAGCGACTGGAACGGATGGTTCGACCAGGAGCCGTACGCCGTCGGGACGAACACCAGCGCGTTCTCGAACTGGGTCGATTCGAGCGGCTCGTACGCCTGCTCGTACTTCTCGGTGTAGTCCGCGCTGTCTTCGACCGGGCCGGACAGGGCGGACTGCTCTGCGACCCCGACGACCGGTATCGTGAGCACGAGGACGGCCGCGAGGACGACCCGGGCGGTGCGGGGCGAGTAAGTGGCCGCAACGGTTTCGCGGAGGCGTTCGCCCACACTGACGACGCCGAAGGCTCCGAACACGGACAGCGGGACCAGCATATCGAAGTGGTAGATGGGGCCGTGAATCGCCATCAGTCCGTCGTTCGGGTCCTCCAGCCCGCCCTGGACGTTGTACGTCCCCCAGAAGTAGAGGTTCCCGACGACGACCGTGACGAAGATTCCGAGGAGCAGGAGTCGCAGGGCGTCGGGGGAGAGATGGGGATGGTCGACGGTCGGAGTGGTGTCCCTAGTTCGCAGGTGTCCAGCCCAGGCGACGACGCCCGCGACGAAGGCCACGGTTCCGACCCAGCCGGCGGCAGTCCACGACCCCGCGAACTGCACCAGCAAGGCCGCGGTCGCCCGGACCGAGAGCATCGGTGTCCAGACGAGTTCGTGGTCGACGATGCGGCGCTGGCCGTAGCCGAGGCCGTCCAGCGGCGCGAACGCCTCGAACGGGAACAGCAACGGGTCGCCCGTCAGCAGCCAGTTGTAGCCGAGCGCGGTGAGCACACCCAGCATCCCGAGCACCGCGATGACGAGGTTCCGGGTGAGATGGTGTCGAAGGCCGGCGGCCTCGTGGCGGTAGCCGGTCCACAGCGTCCAGCAGGCGTGGCCGATGAAGGGAGCCGCGAACAGGACCGCGGTGAAGGGCCTGCCGAAGAACGAGAGGGCGATAGCGACGCCGGCGAGGGCGGCCCACCTGCGGCTGGTGGTGGTCTCCGCCACCCTGACCGCCCGGACGTACCCGAGCGCGAACAGCAGGTTCAGGAACGTCGTCGGGGCGTAGGGCAGGAACAGGCTGGACGCGAGCAGGAACATCGGCGAGAGCACGAGCAGGACACCGGCCAGGACGCCGACCCGGCGGTCGAACGCTTCGGTTCCCAGGGTGACGACCAGCGCGGCGTTCCCGGCCGCGATGGCCGCGAGCGCGAGTCGCGGCACTCCCACCGCAAGTCCGAGTGCGAACATCCCCGCCGGGACCGGCGCGTACTTGGGGTACATCGCGCCGTCCTCGACGACGAAGAACCACGGCCGGAACTCGTCGGCGAGTCCGGCTGGTGGGTAGTGCTGGACCTGCCCGTCGAGCAACAGTGCGGCCTGCTGGAGGTAGACGCCCTCGTCGTGGTTCAGGGAGTGGTACGGAAAGAGTTCGCTCGCAGTGACGAAGACGACGAGCCCCGCGAGAATCGACAGCAGGAGCGTCGGGACGTACCGGGTCGCGAGGACGGTCCGAAGCCGGTCGGCCCGTGTCATCGCGTCAGTCGTCCGCTTCCGCGTAGTTTCCGGTCTCGTCGACCTTCGGGAACCACGCGAGTTCGTGGTCGGCGGTCAGGTCGACCCGGACCTGCTGGTCGAGGTCGACCTGGTCCGTGTGGTTGTGCATGCATTCGAGCACGTCGCCGTTGTCGAGTTCGACCCGGTAGAGGATGGTCGGGCCAAGGTACCGCCGGTAGATGACGCGCCCGTTCGCCTCGTCCTCGGTACAGGGTGTCGCGCTGATGTCGTCCGGCCGGACGAGCACGTCCAGCGTCGTCCCGTCGTACTCCTGGGCGAGGCCGTGCATTATCTCGCGGTCGACCGAGCCGATGCCGGTCTCGACGTGGTCGCCGCGGAGGTAGCCGGAGAGGAACGACGCGTGGCCCAGAAAGCCCGCGACGAAGCGGGACTCGGGGTGCTGGAACACCTGTTCCGGGCGGCCGACCTGTTCGAGGTCGCCGTCGTTCATCACGGCCACGCGGTCGGAGATGCTCATGGCCTCCTCCTGGTCGTGGGTGACCGAGATGGCCGTGACGCCGGCCTCCTTGAGGATGCGGCGGACCTCCTCGCGCATCTCGACGCGGAGGTCCACGTCGAGGTTCGAGAACGGCTCGTCCAGCAGCAGGATACGGGGTTCGGGCGCGAGCGACCGGGCGAGCGCGATGCGCTGTTGTTGCCCACCAGAAAGCTCGTCCGGGTAGGCGTCGGCGTGCGAGTGCAGGCCGACCAGGTCGAGCATCTCGTCGACCCGCTCTTGCTTCTCGGCGTCGTCCATCTCTTTCAGCCCGAAGGCGACGTTCTCGGCGGCGGTCATGTGCGGGAACAGCGCGAACTCCTGGAAGACGACGCCGACGCCGCGCTGTTCGGGCGCGACGAACGAGCCGTCGCCCGAGACGGGCGCGCCGTTCAGATTCACGACGCCGCCGTCGGGGCGTTCGAGGCCCGCGACGAGCCGGAGTGTCGTCGTCTTCCCACAGCCCGACGGGCCGAGCATCGTGAGAATCTCGCCCTCGCGGACCGAGAGCGACAGGTCGCTGATGACGGTCTCGGTGCCGTAGGACTTCGAGACGCCGTCCAGTTCCAGGACGGTCTCTGAGTCCTCCACTGAGGGTCGTTCGTACACGGTCTCGACGTCTGCAGTGATGGTAGCGTTACTTGACATCGTATCCCTCCTGGGAGAGTATCACGAAGATGGAGACGGCGGACACGCCGAGCAGGATGAGCGCGGGCACCGCGGCGTCGTAGAACGCCTGGTTGCGGTGAGCCTGCCAGATGTGCGTGACGACGGTCTCGTAGCCGGTCGGGCGGAGCATCAGCGTCGCGGGCAGTTCCTTCATCGTCGTCAGGAATACCAGCGCCGCGCCGCCGAGCAGCCCCGGCGCTGCCAGCGGGAGCGTGATGGCCCGGAACGCGCCCACCGAGGAGCGACCGAGGGTGCGGGCAGCCTCGGGGAGCGACGGGTTGACCTGCAGGAACGACGCCCGGGTCGACCCGACCGACTGGGGCAGGAACCGGACGACGTAGGCGAACACGAGGATAGGGAGCGCGTGGTAGAGGCTCGTGAACGTGCGGGTCGTGATGAACACGAGCGCGAAGCCGATGACGACGCCGGGCGCGGCGTAGCCGACGTAGCTCAGGCGTTCCATGACGGCGCCCGCCTTCGTGTCGTGGCGGGCTGAGAGGTACGCGATGGGGAGGCCCGCGAACGTCGCCACGAGCGCCGCACCGACCGAGAGCGTGACGGAGTTCGTCAGGTACGTGAGTTCGAACGGGAGCCGCCAGTTCGAGGTCGGCCCGCGGAGCAGCCAGCCGACGAGGATGGCGACCGGGACGACGAGCGCGACGGTCACGATAGCCCCACAGAACGCGAGTGCGGGCCACTTCCACCGGCCGAGACGTGCCAGCGAGGCACGCCCGCCCTGTCGACCGCTGGTGAACTTCTCGTTGCTGCGAAGCCGGCTCTCGACGCCGAGGATGAAGACGGTGACGACGAGCAACTGGATGGAGAGCAGTGCAGCCAGTCCCATGCTCCCGGTGTCCGTCTCGGACTTGATGACGGTCGTGAACACCGGGTAGCGCATGATGGCGGGCGTCCCGAAGTCCGAGAGGGCGTACAGCGCGGTGAGCAGGGAACCGGCGGCGATGGCCGGGCGAAGCTGCGGGAGGACGACCCGGCGAACCGCCTCCAGTCGCGTGTGCTGGAGCGTCCGGGCGGCGTCGATGAGCGAGGTGTCGACCGTCTTCAGGCTGGCTCGAGTGGTGATGTAGACGTACGGGTAGGTGTACAGGGTCAGCACCAGCACCGCGCCCTCCAGTCCCTCGATTGCCGGGATCGACTCGACGCCGAGCGGGGCGAGAACGCCCTGGAGTTCGCCGTGGCTCCCGAACGCCGCGGTGAACACGAACGCGCCGATGTAGCTCGGGATGACCAGCGGCAGGGTCACGAGGATGGTCCAGAGCCGACGGCCCGGGAGGTTCGTCCGAACCGTGAGGTACGCGAGCGGGACCCCGATGAGGACGGAGAAGGCGGTGACACCGGTTATCATCACGGCGGAGTTGACGAACACCGAGACGGTGGTGTCGGCCAGCAACAGGTCGAGTGCGGTGCCCGAAGAGACCTCGCCGACCGCGACGAACAGCCACAGGAGCGGGGCGACGACGGCCGCAGCAACTGCCGCGCTCGCGAAGGTCAGTCCCAGTGGGTAAGACCCGCTCTCACCGCTCTCGTTCGCCGTCGTCGTCGTGGACGCGTCGGTCTCTTCGACTGTCATAGTGGGGGAGGCCCCCTACACCTGGATGCCGACCTCACGCATGAGGTCGATGGTGGGCCCGATGTCCGAGAGCTTCGCGAGGTCGAAGTCGGGCGTGTTGAGTTCGTCGACGGGGGGCAGGTCGCCGACGGGGTTCACTTCGGGGATGACGGGGTACTCGAATGTACGAGTTGCGAAATACTCCTGTGCCTCGGCCGAGAGCAGGTGCCGGACGAAATTCACCGCCGTCTGGCGGTCGTCGGCGGTCTGGTCGCCGTTCTGCGAGTTGTCGACGACGGCCGCACCGGCCACGTTGAAGATAGCCCCCGCGTCGTTGTTGGTGAATGCGGTGCCGATGGGCGCGTTCGGGTTCCCGTCGAGGACCCGCTGGATGTAGTAGTGGTTCGCGAACCCGGCGTCGAGGTCACCGTTCGCGACGGCGCGGGCCACGATGAACTCGTCGGGGTAGCGCTCGACACCGGCGTCGAGCATGCCCTGGAGCCACTGCTTGGTCTGTTCGGGGCCGTTCATCACGCGCATCGCGGTGACGAACGCCTGGAACGAGCCGTAGCTCGGGGCCCAGCCCATCGAGCCGTCGAAGTCGGGGAACGCGAAGATGTCGTCCGGAACGTCGGATTCAGAGTACGCGTTCGTATTGTACGGGATGGTCCGGGCGCGCCCGGAGGTGCCGGTCCACTCGCCGTCGTCGTTCCGATACTGCGTCGGGACCATGTCCTGTACGTCTTGCGGGAGGGCGACCGTCCGATTCTCGTCGGCCAGCAGCCCGAGCGCACCGGCGTTGACCGAGAAGAACACGTCGGCCTCGGTCGCCGCACCGGCCGTGGTGATCTTGTTCGCCAGGGTGTTCGAGGCGTCGTACCTGGTGTTGATGGTGAGGTCGTCGTACTGGCTCTCGATGTACTCGATGAGCGAGTTGACGAGGGGCTTTCCGCGACCGGAGTAGAGCGTGAGCGTGCCGGAGAGCTCTGGCATCTCCGACATCGGTGTGCCGCCGGGAGCGGGGCGTCCTTCCATCCCGGAGCCGATGGAACCGATGTCACCGCTTCCTTCACCCGTCCCGTCGTCAGTCTGTTCCGTCCCGTCGGTCGAGTCGGTATCCGAACCGAGGCAACCGGCCGACGCCGCAACGCCGGTCGCAGCAGCGGCCGCGAGGAATCGCCGCCGGCCGACGTGCGACCGGGACGACTCGCTATCGTCGTCAGAATCTCTCATATATTGTTTTAGGCTGCCCTAAATCATTTATAGCTGCCGGTTCGGTGTCGTGTTTTCGAGTCACGAGACTCAGTCGTCTGCGGGGACCCCGGTGGGTTCGTGCCCCGGAACCGCGGCGAGTTCGTCCAGACAGTCCAGCCAATCGCGACAGTACTCCCCGACGTGGTTGAGGAAGTCGCCGTTCTGGTACGCCGAGAAGTCACCCTCTGCCAGTGCGTCGGCCATCGCAGCCATCACCTCGGCGTAGGTGTCGGCGTCGTCGCCGACGGGGTCGACGACCTCCCAGAAGTGCTCGTTGAGTTCGAGCCCTGCCACCTCGTTGTGCAGGTCGTCGAAGGTCGAGCGTGGGGCCTTGTTGTGCTCACAGAGCGGGAACCCGTTGAGGATGCGCCCGCCGAGGACGTCACAGGCGCGTTTGAGGAAGACGCCCGACCAGATGTCGTCGAAGCGGCCGACCTCCCACGGGTTGTCGTCCATCGGCGTCTGATAGAACGCCGGGACGACCTCACGGCGGAACGCGAGGTTCATCGAACAGACCGTGAGGTAGTTCTGGCGCGCAGCGACGAAGTTGCGCTCGAAGTCGTCGGTCGTGGTCCGTGTCTGGGCCTGCCCCTGCAGGTCGCCGTCCATCAGGATGCGGACCGCGTCGAGGTCGGGGACGTTCGTCCAGAGGCCCTGTGAGGCGACGACGTTCGAGACCGTCTCGGTGCCCCTCGTTTGCTCCTCGTGCATGGCCGCGTAGGGGTACCCGCGCGGGTAGAGGTCGTGGTCGCTCTGGTAGAGGACGTTCACCCATTGCTCGTCGGAACTGACCGATTCGACCTCACCCTCGAACTGGAGGTTTGCGAGGTGACGGCCGAAGAAATCCTGGTCCTCGTGGGGGAGCGTGTCGTCGTCGATGAAGAAGCCGTACTCGAAGTCGTTGGCCCACAGGTAGAGCAGCCCGAACGACGTCTGTGCGTGACTCGCTGCTGGGACGAGGTGACTGTACTCCGAGATGCCCTGTTCGTCGTACCAGCTTTCGCGGTCGGACCCGTCGAAGACGCGCCCCGAGACGTCGAGGTCGTCGAGCATCGCTCGCATCTCGTCCGCCTCACAGAAGTCCTCGGTGACGAGGACGACGTGAAGTCTGTCGGTGTCGAAATCGTGCTGGCGGGCATTCTCGATGTACGCCCGCATACATTCGTACTCCCTGATGGTCGGGACCACGACGCAACAATCCTCAGTCATTCGTTGTTAGTTGCTGTGTTTAGGGCGACCTAAAAGCTTGTCTATCCCGGTCGATAGCGGGTGTGCGGTCGCTCGACGGCTGGTTGCTCGTGAAGGGAAATCGCCAGCAGGAAGCGGAATCCGCGACAGTTCAGGCCGACCTCACCACTGCGCGACCACGTCCGGGATGCAACCGACGTCCGGTTTGTAGTAGTCGAAGTGACTCGGTACGTAGTCGACGTTGTGGTCGTCGTAGTTGCCCGGTTCGGTGCCCTCACACCCCTCCTCACCGACCGCAGAGTCCCACTCCGCAGAGGTGTACGCCCAGTTGAGCACGTCGTCTTCGTCCTTCCAGAAGTTGTCCACCTGCCCGACCGCGTTCGCGATGTCCGGCCCGTACCGGCCGTCGGTCGCCACGGCGTCGTTGTCGGCCGCCCCGCCGAGCAGCGAGAGCGAGTCGACGTAGTCGGTGACGCCGGAGTAGTTCAGCACTTCGATGGCCCGGAGAGCGACCCGCGCCCCCAGCGAGTGTGCGACGAGTCGCAGCCGGGTGTTCGGGTTCCGGTTGCGGTACTGGTAAATGAAGTTCGCGAGTTTCTTCCCGTTCTCCTCGGCGATTTCCGTCGAGTCCCACCAGCCGAAGACGCTCGAATCCGAGTCCCAGGAGAACCCGACGACCGGGTGGGGATAGCCGTTGTTCCGGAGAGACGTCTTCGACTCACGGAACCCTTCGACAGCACTGTTGGAGTCGTTTCGCCAGCCGTGAACGTGGACGAGCAGTTCGTCCGGGGCGGCCGTGTCCCACCCGGGAATCGATCCGCGAGTGTCGTAGTCCCACTCGGTGTGTCCGTCGGTCAGGGAGACAGACCCGTACCACGTGATGTCGTAGTGCCCTCGCGTGGAGACGTGCGGGAACGTCTCGGCAGCGGCGGTCCCGGACGCTGCCGTCGCGAGTCCGGTACCGACGGCCGCGGTTCCGGCCGCGCGCAGGAACCGTCGTCTGGTCGAGTTCGATGCACCATGTTCACGTTCGCCATGCCCGTGAGACATTACCGATCATTGCACGTGGTGTAATTTTAAACCTGCCGACGACACCATTTAATAAAATTTTACGTAGTTTCGAGTAAACTACGGACTGACAGGATGCAGCTATCCGGGTTACACGACGAACGGCCGTCGGATGGAGACGACCGTCACTCAGACGGCATGTCGTCGATGAGGACGACGGCTTCGCCGTCGATGATGATCGTGTCCGTGTTCACGTCCTCGACGATGGTCGAGAGACGGTACTGGCCGTTGCCGAGAACCTCGAGAACCTCGACGGTCGCCGTGAGGCGGTCACCGATGCGGACCGGTGCCTGGAACTCGACGTCCTGGGACAGGTAGATAGTCAGGCCAGGCAGGCGCGCGAGCGCGGCGCTGATGAGACCTGACGCGAGCGTTCCGTGGACGATACGGCCTTTGAATCGGCTCTCCCTCGCGAACTCTTCGTCGAGGTGTAGCCGGTTCGTGTCGCCACTCGCGTTGGCGAACTCGCGTACGTCGTCTTCGTCGATGACCTTCGAGAACTGGACGTAATCGCCGACGGTCAGGTCGTCCGGGTGGTCGACTGTCCGTTCGAACGTCCAGCCCACTTCCTCGTAGCCGAGTGAGGGGATGGAGCTCTCGAGTATCTCCGTGTCGTCTCGCCGCGTCCGCGCTCTCGTCGCAGACGCAGGGTTGAACGCCGCGAACGCAGCTCGATTTGCAGCGGTGGCGCCCTTGAACGCGCTTTCCGCGAATTGCGTCCAGGCGTTCGCCATCGCAGTGAGGGGGGATGTGGCGTCGCTAGTTCGTTCGCTCATTCTACCCTCCGTAGGAGAGGGGTAATTATTACTCCTTTGCCTTCTCGGTCGCTGAGTCGTACATTTTCGGACATTTCGTCGTATAACCACGCAGTGGGTTTGTCGTGCATCACTACCATTGTTTGGTCCTCTATGGTATTGAATGGTTCTCAGCGGAAACCTTAAGTTCTCCGCCGGAGTACGTTGTGATGATGACGGACGAATCGCCGAAGATGCCCTGGTCGCCATTCTTCATGCAGCAGATGCAAGAGCAGATGCAGGAGGCAGGAGAGCAGATGATGGGCTCGCCGCAGGAACTGTGGAAACAGTTCTTTACGCAGAACGCTGGCTCGTCGGACACCATGTCCGACCTGACGGCGATGAGCCGCGGAACCGCGATGTTCAAGACGCGGGTCCAGAGCGGTGGTCGCATCAGCATCCCCGACGCAGAGCGTGAAGCGCTCGACATCGGGGAAGGCGATATCGTCCAGACGATTGTCATCCCGGTCAAACGCCAAGAGCGTGATTCCAATGAGTGAAAGCCAGATCCAGAACCCGATGAAGCCCGTCTTCCAGATGCAACGCGCCATGATCGAGCAGAGCCAGAAAGCGACACACGACGTCATCGAGGCCCAGAAAGAGGCCGTCCACCAGATGACCGAGTCGATGGAGAACTTCCAGAAGCTCTCCGAGCAGAACAACGACCTCTCGAAGAAGGCCGTACACGCCTACTTCGACGCCGTCGAATCGATGATGCCGGAAGGCTCCGTCGACTTCGAGGAGTTCGAGGCCGCCCTCGACGACCAGTACGACGCCCTCACCGAGAGCCAGGCCCAGATGATGGACGCCGCGCTCGACGCGATGAAAGAAGGCTCGAAGGCGTTCGACGACTACGCAGACAGCTACGCCGACGCCTTCGACACCTCGTTCGACAACTTCCTCGAGACCCACGAGCGGATGGAGGGTAACATCGAGGACGTCGCCGAGGACGTCACGGCCTGAAACGACGGTTCCTTTTATAACCAACCAACCCAATCTTTCGACAATGACAGATTCATACCCCCAAGCTGCGGTACCGACAGACTGGAACGACTTCGTCACGCGAATGAACGAACAGTTCTTCGAGGCGATGGAGAAGAACATGGAAGCCCAGGCCGAGTTCGTCGAGCAGTGGTCACAGACTGTCGACGGCGAGGGGATGGGCGAGATGAACTTCGGCGACGGCGTCGAAGGGTACAGGCGCGCGTACCAGGCGTGGATGGAAGCCGCCGACCAGATGGTCGAGCGTGCCAGCGACTCCATGGAGGGCGAGGACGTCGAGTTCGAAGAGTTCCGCGACATCTGGCTCAACACCGCCAACAAGGCGTTCAAGGAGGTCATGGACACGACCGCGTTCGCGGCCTGGACCGGCTCCTCCGTCGGCCAGATGCTCGAGATGCAACAGCAGGCCGACGAGGCCGCTGAAGACACGCTCCACACGCTCGGCTTCGCGACCGAAGGCGACGTCGCCGAGATCGGCGACCGTCTCGTCGAGCTCGAACGCCGTCAGCACGCCGTCGAACAGAAGCTCGACCGCGTCCTGGAGCACCTGGAGGAGTAAGATGCAGAACCCGTTCGCAGCGACACTCGACATCCAGCGACAGGCCTGGGAGAACGCCGCCGAGTTCGCCGAGAAGGCGAAGAACGCGCCCGAGAGTGCCGATACCTTCCAGGAGGTCGAAGTCGGCCAGACCCCCAGCGAGGTCGTCTACGAGGAGAACAAGCTGAAGCTGCTCCACTACGAGTCCCGCACCGATGAGCAACACGACGTCCCCATCCTCATCGTGTACGCGCTCATCAACCGACCGTACATCCTCGACCTGCAGCCCGACCGGTCGGTCATCCGGACCCTGCTCGACAACGGCTTCGACGTGTACATGATAGACTGGGGCGAGCCGTCGAACCTCGACCGCACGCTCACCCTCGACGACTACGTCAACCGGTACATCGACAACTGCGTCGACGAGGTGCGCGAGCGTTCCGGGCAGGACGCCATCAACATCCTCGGCTACTGCATGGGCGGTACCATGTCGACCATGTACGCCGCACTCCACCCCGAGAAGGTCCACACGCTCGCGCTCATGGCCGCGGGACTCTGCTTCGCCGGCGACGCCGGCGTGCTGGAGCTGTGGGGAGGTGAGGACTACTACGACCCGGAGAAAGTCACGGACACCTTCGGTAACGTCCCTGCGGAGTTCCTCGACATCGGGTTCGCGCTGATGGACCCGGTCCAGAACTACATCACCAAGTACGTCCGCCTCTACGAGAACGTCGAGGACCAGGACTTCATCGAGAACTTCGCGCGCATGGAGGAGTGGCTCGGTGACGGTATCGACGTGGCCGGTGAGACGTACAACCAGTTCATCAGTGACGTCTACCAGGACAACAAGCTCTACGAGAACGAGCTCTACCTCGGTGGCGAGCACGTCGACATCGACAACATCACCATGCCCGTGCTCCAGATCGTCGCCGAGTACGACCACCTCATCCCGCCGGCGGCGTCGAAGCCGTTCAACGACGCGGTCCCGAGCGAGGACAAGACCGTTCTCGAGTTCCCGACCGGACACATCGGGATGTCCGTCTCGTCGCGGAGCCACGCCGAACTGTGGCCGGACGTCTGTGACTGGTTCGAGGCGCGCATGGTCGAAGACACGAGTGAGGCCGACGCCGAGGCCATCGCAGAGGAACTCGGCGAAGAGGAGACCGACGCCGAAGTCACAGAGGAGACCGACGCCGAAGTCACAGAGGAGACCGACGCCGAAGTCACAGAGGAGACCGACGCCGAAGTCACAGAGGAGACCGACGCCGAAGTCACAGAGGAGACCGACGCCGAGGAAGAGACGTCCGAGGGCGAGGCCGTCGAGATAGCGGTCGAGGGCGTCGACGCGACGAATCTGGAGGTCATCGACGGTATCGGCCCGTCGTACGCGGAGCGCCTCCGCAACGCCGGTGTCGAGACCATCGCCGACCTCGCTGCCGTCGACCCCGACGAACTCGCCGCCGAGATGGACCTCAACCCGCAACGTATCCAGCGTTGGGTCGAACAGGCGACCGAACTCGTCGAGTAATCCGTCGTCTGTCGGGTCGACTGACACACGGCCGAGGTTCAGGACAGGCTCATCGCTCTCCGACGGGTCCATCGCTGGTTGCGATCTGACCGGGATGACCACGACCCACAGGGTGACGATTAGCGCCATTCATTACTGAGGAATACTTAAGGTGCTTTTCTACGACAGTTCTCCTACGGACAGACGACCTGGGGAATGTGCATAGCGCCACGAGCGCATGCACCTCCTGTCATCGTCTCCGCGAGGTACTCATATATGTCAATGGACGGACGCACATGCGTCGTAACGGGCGCAGGACGTGGTATCGGAGCAGGAATCGCAGAACACCTCGGCAGCCAGGGCGCGAACGTCGTCGTGAACTATCGGTCCTCGGGCGGCGGCGCGGACGAGGTCGTCGACCGCATCGAGAGCCTCGGTGGACAGGCCATCACCTCTCAGGCGGACGTGACGAACCTGGACGAGGTCGAGGCCATGCGCGAGCAAGCACACGAGGCCTTCGGCCCCATCGACGTACTCATCAACAACGCTGGCATCACGAAGGACACCCGATTCGTGAACATGTCCCGCGAGGAGTGGGACCAGGTGATGGACGTCAACCTCGGTGGGATGTTCAACTGTACGAAGACCTTCTACGACGACATCTGGGAGGCGTCCGAAGGCCGCCTCATCAACATCTCCTCTATCGTCGGCAAACAGGGGAACTTCGGCCAGGCCAACTACGCCGCCGCGAAAGCAGGGATGTTCGGGTTCACGCGGACCATCGCCATCGAACTCGCCTCGGGCGGTTCGACTGCGAACTGTGTCGCACCCGGGTTCACCCGGACGGACATGCTCGAAGAGGTCCCGGACAAGGTCAAAGACCGCATCGTCTCCCAGATTCCGCTGGGACGGTTCGCAGAAATCGAAGACATCGCCCACCTCGTGGGATACATCGCGAGCGAGAACTCGTCGTACATCACCGGCGAGGTCATCGACGTGAACGGCGGCATGGACCTGTAGCTCCGGTCAAACACACGCCACGATTCGTCCGATCACAGACGGCACCCGGCGGCGAACGCCGCGGCGACTTTTCTCGCAGGATAGATGGACCAGCGCCTAGCTTCTCACTCGTCCGACGGTCACACCCGTCCGACTGCTACACTCGTCTGATTGTCACACTCGTCCGACGGTCACACCCGTCTGACTGTCACATTCGTTCGATGGTTTCACTCGGTCGAAGACCTCATTCGCTTGCCGACGCCACCGCGTCGACCCAGGCACGCCACGCGGGCCGAGCGGAGCCGTCCGGTCGCCGGAGACTCATCGTCTCGAACGCCGTCGGGACCCCCGGCTGGTCGTACACGAACGACCAGATGGCGAGAGCGAGGTCCACGTCGGCCGTCAACTCGAACAGACGGTCGACGTACCGGGCCTGTTCGGCTTCAGAACTCTCCCAGCCCTGGACGACCGTCTCTGCGGTCCAGCCCGTCTCCGTTATCGCGACTGGGCGGTCGACGCGGTCGAACGCAGTGGTGTAGTACTCGTCGGGAATCTCGTCGGGGTCCTGAAATACCATCCCTGGGAACGTCGTGAACGTGAACACGTCCACACTGGGAAAGCGGTCGAGGAGTTCCCAGTTCGCATCGTCTGGGTCGTTCTCCCCGCCGAAGATTCCCCCACGAAGCCCGCGAAGTCGTTCCAGCTGGAATCCGACGCCGACGGTCGTCTCGGGCACGGCGTCTTTGACTGCCTGTGCTGCGACTTCGACGAGCGTCACGTACCGTTCGAACGCCTCGGGGTTCTCGCGGTAGAACGTGTCCACTTCGACCCCGAGGCCGAGGAACGCCGGGCGGTGTTCGGTCACGAACGTGCGGGCGAGTTCGACGTTCTCCTCGATGACGGCCTCGGTCAGCGGCCGGTTGAGTTCGCCTGACGACCCGTCGAAGACGTTCACCTCGACGGCCGGCGTGTAGCCGAACTGGTCGGCGAGCCTCGCGACCGCGGTCCCGCCGCTGTCGGGGTGGCCGAGTGCTGCCCACGGATTCCCCGACCGAACGACGGTCCCGGCCTCGGCGGCGCGCTCGAAGAACTCGGTGAAGTCCTCCCCACCGTAGCTCCGGGGTGAGAGCGCGACGCCGTAGTTCGTCCGGTCGAGTGAAAGGCCGGCGCTGGTCGGCTGGTCGTCTGCACCGTCGTCGTCCGGCGCGTCAGTCTCGGGGGGAGCGTCGGTCGCGGTGGGTGTGGTTCCGGTCGAGGTCGGTGCGGTGCTCGCGGTCGTCGCGCGACCAGTCGGCGCTTCGGAGTCGCCGGTGTCGTCACCAGTACAGCCTGCGACGCTCGTCACCGCTGCCAGCGCGAGGAACCGTCGGCGATTCATGCCTGCACCACGGTGAGCGACGCTATAGCTTCGACGGGCGTTCGAAACTTCGACGGACAATCGCCAGAAGGGCCACTCTCACCTGTCGACTGCCCCGTCTCACCGGATCCCGTTCAGGTTTGCGACCGTCCGGAGGTCCGAGAATCGCTCTTTCATGTCGAGTTCGTCCTCCAGGGCGGTGAGGGCGGACTCGAGAGGGACGTCGAGTTCGTACGAGTAGAAGTTCCCGCGCGACCCGGAGCGGTTCTCGCGCGCGGTGAGGATGCCGAGCATCCGCAGGTCCGAGAGGTGGTTGTGGACCGACCGCTGGGCGAGACTGTCGACCCCGTAGCCGTCGCAGATGTCGAGGTACCGGTTGTAGATGGCCCGTGAGCGTTCGGGTGTGTCGCCCTCGGCGGCGATGGAGACCACCGCGAGGAGAGTCAGGTGGCCGTGCTGGGTGAGCTGGCGGATGCCCTCTTCGACGCGCTCGCGCTCGAGGACGTGGCGAGCCTCCTCGACGTGGGTCTCGGTGACCGTGTCGTCGTCAGCGTTCTCGGCCTGTTCGGCTGCGAGGAGCAGGAGGTCGAGCGCCTGTCGGGCCGAGCCGCGGTCCTTCGCGGCGAGTGCGGCACACAACCTGATGACCGCGTCGTCGTAGGTCCCGTCGCGCAGGGCGATGTCCGCACGCGAGGAGAGGATGTTGTTCAGTTCCTGGGCGTTGTACGGCGGGAACTGGAGTTCTCGCTCACAGAGCGTGTCCTGCACCCGGGGGTCGAGCTGGTCGCGGAACTTGAAGTCGTTCGAGATGCCGATGATGCCGACTTTGGCCTCGGTGAGGTCGCCCTTGGAACGTGCTCGGGGGAGTTCGTACAGGAGTTCGTCGCGCTCGCCGATGGAATCTATCTCGTCGAAGATGAGGAGGATGGTCCCGCCCAGCTCGTCCAGTTCGTCGTAGAGTTTGTTGAAGACGGTCTGCTGGGGGTACCCCGTCGTCGATATCTCCGCGCCGTCGGGGCGGAGTTCGTTGACGAGTTCGACCGCGACCTGGTACGACGACGAGAGCGGTTTGCAGTTGAGGTTGATGACCGAGAGGTCGATGTCCTCGTACCCCTCGGCGTCCTCCTGCAGTAGGCTCATCAGGTACTCGGTGACGGCGGTCTTGCCGACACCTGTGTTCCCGTAGAGGAAGATGTTGTTCGGTTCCCACCCGTCGATGACCGGTTGGAGCGCGTCCATGTACGCCTCTATCTCTTCGTCACGCTCTTCGATACGGTCGGGCTGGTAGCTCTCCCGAAGGGCATCTTTGTTCGCGAAGATGGCGCGCTTGCGCTCAAACCGGCGCATAACAGTCGGGTGTCACTCCGGGTATAAAAGAACCTCCATTGCAAGTGATTCAAGTGTTTCATGTGAATTTACACGGTCGTCACTGACCGGGATGCTAGCACAACACAGGGACACACAGACACCACTTTTTCATGTGAAGCTAGAGTGAGAGAGTCTAGAGAGAAACAACACACCACCGTTTCTCGTGAAGCGACGACACGAACCGGTGGTGCCCCCAGTTGGAGGTTCTTCCCGGCGATACCGGCTCTGAGGTGAGTTCAGACGAACTCCGGGAGGATTTCAAGTGAAGGAGGCGGAAGGAACAGAGGATGTTCCATGGACGCAGTCACTGTCCCTGCTCTTGGCTGAATCCAGGGAGAACGGTTCGGGCTGTCACGTCCATCGGGTTCGACCCGGTCGGAAGTCCTGTCACAGAGGAGACTTGTCCGTCGGACTGGACTGCGAATTGGACGGATTATGTAGCCATAACACACACCACCATTGCATGTGAAATGGCCTGATTTGCGGGTCCCCAGGGTCTGTATCGCTCGCGGAACGAACTGAAATCGCCCACGTCGGGGGGTGAACTGTGAGGGCCTTTCACAACCCAATCCATCCTCACCCCTCCCCACCCCCTCGTTCGCCGTGTTTCACTTGCAATAGTGGTGTCTGTGTGTCTCCACCAGCACGCAGACTGTCGGGAACCGTTCACTTGCAACGGTGGTGGGGGTGTCCGAAGAAGCGGTGTCGTGAGCACCCTCACCCCCGAGTGGTCGCGGTTCACTTGCAACAGTGGTGTCTCTCTCCCATTCCTGTTGCCGATAGACCGACAGAGCTGGCCGTCACTTGCAACGGTGGTGGGGGTGGCAGTAGCGAGGGTAGCAACAACTGGGGTATCCGGAGTGAGGATGGGAGTCGTGCAGATGGCGGTCGTGGGTCATGACCGGCGACAGGCGGTTGACGACAGTCGACGACCGTCTCGTCGGTGTGGAAAGGCTGCTCCTGTGAGGACACCCAGACGGGACACTGTGAGAACTCCCGAGCGGGACACTGTAGGATACCCAGACAGGACACTGTGTCAGCGAGGGAACGGCACAGAATGGCTGATCGTAACCACTCCAGCGACGGCTGTGAGTCCGTCCACTGGCAGCGGGGCAGTTCACTTGCAATAGTGGTGTGTGGGTGGTAGCAGGCGGTATCGAGGCGGAAACGCTTCAGACGTTCACGTGTATCGGTGGTGGGTGGTGCGGGGTGGGTGGCACGGAAGGTGAAGCCGACTGAAGGGTGGCCTGGTGACCGTCGACGCTTCGTCTCCGATCACCTCGGTCGGTAACCGGCGAGCGCACCGTTCTCCAGTGTATCGGAGGATCGACCGTTCACTTGCAACGGTGGTGTGTGTCGGTAGCGAAGCCGCCCGATTCCGGGTAGTGAGTCTGCCCAGTTCGGGGTAGTGAGTCTGCCCAGTTCGGGGTAGTGAGTCTGCCCAGTTCGGGGTAGTGAGTCTGCCCAGTTCGGGGGAGTGAGTCTGCCCAGTTCAGGGGAGTGCAGCCTCCCTGTTCAGGGGAGCGATGTCTCCCGGTCTGAGCCCCGTTCAGGTGTGACAGAACGCGACACCTGTGACTATCATGTTCCCTCTGTCGGGGGCAGAAATCCGGGCGTGGCAAAGCACTAAATCGTAGCCCCGAGACAGACCGAACATGGAACGCGTAGCAGTCATCGGCGCGTCGATGACCCAGTTCGGGAAGCGTGACGCGTGGATACAGGAGTTGCTCGCGCAAGCGGGCGAGGAGTGCCTCGACGACGCGGGTGTCGAGCCCGACGACGTGGACCACCTCCTCGTCTCGAACATGGCCAGCGGGGAGTTCGAGGGGATGACGGGCGTCATGAACGCCCTCGCACAGGACCTCGACATGCTCGGGGCATACACACAGCGAGTGGACCAGACATCGTCCTCTGGCGGTGCCGGCATGTACGCCGCGTGGCAGTCCGTCGCCTCTGGGGCGTCCGACATGACACTGCTCGTCGGTGGGGAGAAGATGACCCACAAGACGACCGGTGAAACGACCGATATCATCGCTTCCATCACGCACCCGGTCGAGTACAAACACGGGGTCACCCTGCCGAGCTTCGCCGGCCTGACTGCGCGTCACTACCTGGAACGGTACGACGCGCCCCGCGAGTCGCTCGCGAAGGTCGCCGTGAAGAACCACAAGAACGGCGTGAAGAACCCGCACGCCCAGTTCCAGAAAGAGGTCGACCTCGACACCGTCATGGAATCGCCCATCGTCGCCGACCCGCTCCGACTGTACGACTTCTGTCCCATCACGGACGGGAGTGCTGCCCTGATGTTCTGTCCGGAGTCGGTCGCCCGTGAGTACACCGACGACTACGCCATCGTCTCGGGCGTCGCGGGCGCGACTGACACCCACGTCGTCCACCAGCGCGAGGACCCGACCGTGATGGGCGGCGTCGTCGAGAGCGGGAAGCAGGCGTTCGAGATGGCCGGGCTCACGCCTGACGACGTCGACGTGGCCGAGCTCCACGACATGTTCACCATCCTCGAGTTCCTCCAGATGGAGGGCCTGGGCTTCGCCGAACCGGGCGAAGCGTGGGAACTCGTGGAGGAGGGCTACACCCAGATGGACGGCGAACTCCCCATCAACACCTCCGGGGGCCTCAAGTCGAAGGGCCACCCGCTCGGTGCCAGTGGCGTCGCACAGGGCTACGAGATATACAAACAGGTCGTCGGCGACGCCGGCGAGCGACAGATCGACGACGCCGACGTGGCGCTGGCGTGTAACGTCGGCGGCTTCGGGAACTGCGTCATCACCACCATCATGGAGGCAGCACAATGACGATGGAAGCGACCGTTTACGAGGACGGCACGATTCAGTACCCCGGTCATCCGATCGGGCCGAACGACCAGAAGCCGGTCGACACCGTCGACCTGAGCGAGTACACCGCCGAGATCGTCACGTGGACCGTCAGCGCGGCGACGCCGGTCGGCGTCCGCGCACCGAACCCCCTCGCAATCGTCGAGTTCGACGTCGACGGCGAATCAGTCCGCGCCATCGGCCAGTTGACGACAGACGAGGTCGAGACCGGCGACACGGTCGAGCCAGTGTACGCGGACGACCTCCGCGACCCGGACGCGGGTATCCGCGAACCGGCGAGTCAGGACTGGGACGGGTACCGGTTCGAGCCGGTCTGAGCCGTCTCTGACCGTCGAGCGGTTACTTCTTTTCCTTCGCGAACGTCGGTTCCGGCACCTGCCACTCGATGTCGACCAGTCCGGTCGACCTCCCGCGTGCTCCCTCGCGACTCACGACTTCGAAGGTTCGATTCTCGCTCGCTGGCGTGAACAGCGCCGCGGCCATGAGTCTCGCCACGTCGGCGCGCGGAATCGTCCCGGAGACGGTGTCACCGCCCTCGCCGACGAGTGCGTCGCCGGTCGCTGGGCCGTTGGTCAGTCCGCCGGGGCGGAAGATGGTGTACGTCAGTCCCGACTGTCGCAGGTGGTTCTCCGACCGCTGTTTGGCATCCAACACGCGACCGAGGAGCAGCCGGAACGGGAGTGGCATCTTCGACTTCGAGTCTCCAACCCCGATGGACGACTCGTAGACGAACCGGTCGACGCCAGCCTTCACCGCGGCGTCGACGAGATTGATGACGCCGGTGCCGTCGACGAGGTCGTCACCGAGCACCATCTTCGGCCCCGGCGAACTCCCGACCGCACAGACGACCGCGTCGACGTCCTCGACGGCCATCGCGGCGTCGTCCGGGTACAGCAGGTCGCCGACGACGACCTCGTCGGCACCCTGGATGCGAAGCGTCTCGACCTTGCGGGGTGAACTGGTGAGCGCACGGACCGTGATACCTGCGTCGAGGAGCACGTCGAGAAGCTCTCGCCCGGTTCGGCCACTCGCTCCGGCGACGAGAACCGTCGTCTCTGCTGGTTGCATAGGAGAATAGAGGAGTCGCTCGGGTATCTGAGTTGTGCGGGCTTGCTAATGGTCTCGTGTGGGCCTGTCGAGGGTACCGTGCGGGCCTGTCGAGGGTCTCGTCCCCGACTGAGAAGAGTTTCGTGCCGACCAGATGAATCACGCAAGAAGCGTTCGGTACCGTCCCGTCACGCCCGGATGAGCAGACCGCCCGTGGTCACGAACTCAGTGTCGGGGGCTTCAACCGACGTCAGGGGGATTGTGGCTCCTCGTCGTCCGACTCGTCGTCCTCACGCCCGCCGGTATCCCGTGCCCCGACCGACCCGTCTCCCGATTCGTCGGCTTCTTCGCTCCCGTTCGCGCTCGCTTCGTCCTCGTCGTTTCCGTATCGCTCTTTCAGCGTCTCGAGTTCTGCGTCGACGTCTATCTCGACGGGTTCGTCGTCCTCCTCGTCGGCCGAGTCCGCCCCGGCCACGTCGCTTCCGTTACGTCCGTCGGTCCCGTCGTGCACGTCTGCGGCGTCGGTCGACCCCGATTCGCCCGAACGTGACTCGAACTCGTCCAGTGAGTGGTCTTTCCGACGCGCTGCGCCGATCTCCCGCTGTATCTCTTCGCGAAGCGACCGGGCCTCTTCGAGGATGCCGGCGGCGGTCTCGTTCTCGGGCAGTTCCGTCCCTTCGAGGACGGACTGAAGGTCGGTCAGCGCGTCACTGACCCTGCTCAGGGTCTCACGGCTCACGGACTCCGCGCGAGACCTCGCAGACCCACCGGCCTGCCGGCCACGTTCGCTGGCGCGACGGCCGCCTTCGGCGAGGCGAATCGCCCGCTGGAGTGCTTCGAGGAGTTTGATGTTGGTCTCCAGGATGGCGATGGTGGCGGGGATTGCGACTTCGTCCGCGAACTCCACGAACTCTCGCGGTGTCGGGGGGCGCGGGAGACCGAGTGGGCCGCGGGGTGGCCGAGGGCCGCGCCGGTCGAGCTCTTCACGCAACTTGCGGAGTTCTCGGGCGAGTTCGGCGGCGTCGTCGGCCAACTCGCGGTCGTCCTGGGAATCGCTCATACCCTCCCGTTCTCGCGTAGGCGACAAAAACTACACGACAGGTGGACTGGGATAGCACACGTGCGAGACTGGGAGCGGGTGAACTCGGACCGGTTCGAGACGAACCCGTTGCCGAGTCGTAGCCGGTCCGACCTGGATCGTGGCCGGTCCGACCCGAATCGAGGCCCGAACGACCGAACTAAACAGCGAAGCGACATTACTGAAAAAGCGCACGCCGTCTGAAATCGTAGTTTCGACGGCCACGACGGGTTATTATACTAAACTGCCAGCCACAATATTTATTATATACTATTTCGTCTTTTGTGAAAGAATGAGGACCGAGCACGGCGGGGGCGTTCCAGAGTCTACCGCGTTCGCCCAGACGCTGTCGGCACTCAAAGAGGACGGGAGCAGCATCCTGCTGGTCGGCCGGACCAGTTCGCAGGCGCACAAGGGGGCCTGCAAGCGGCTCATGGGGGCCGACGGTGACGAGTCCCGTCAGCGTCTCTACGTGTACACGGTCGGCAACGAGAACTGTGGCCACGGCCCGGAACAGGCTGACGGCGGTCTCACGAAGATAGTCAGTCAGGCCGACGAAGACGGTGACTCGGCCGGCCCAACGAGCGACGACGTCGAGGAAGCCGTCGTCGGCCCGGAGCTCTTGAGCACGCTCGGGACCGAGGTCATCGACGCGATTGCGGAGCTGACATCTGACGACGTCGCCCCAGCCGAGTTCCGGCTCTGTTTCGATTCGGTCACCCCGCTTCTTCGCGAGCACAAGTCCCAGAACGTCTTCCGTCTCCTCCACATGATCACCTCCAGAATCAGGCAGGAACAGGGGATGGGCCACTTCCACCTGCCACTCGACCGCGACAGCGACTACGTCAGGTTGCTCGAACCCCTGTTCGACGCGGTCGTCGAAGTTCGGCGTGCCGACGATACAGACACGCTCGAACAACGGTGGCATCTCCGGGACCGTGACGCCGATAGCGGCTGGATTCCGCTCTGAGCGGCAGTCGACCGGCCGAGTGTAACTCTCACCCCGTCTTCGTCACTCCTTCGTCTCCCCCGTCGCTCAGGCGTTCGATTCGACGAGGTCGACCAGTGTCGATTTCTGCTGGACGCCGACGAGTCGCTCGGTGAGCTCGCCCCCCACGTAGAGCAAGAGCGTCGGAACACCGCGGATACCCTCTTGCTGTGCGAGTGCCTGCAGTTCGTCGATATCGACCTTCGCGACGACGGCGGTCGTCTCTTCGGCGACCTCCGCGACGACCGGTTCGAGCATCTGGCAGGGGCCACACCAGTCCGCGTAGAAGTCGACGAGGACCACGTCGTTGTCGGCGACGAGTTCCTGCAGGTGGGCTTCGCTCTCGACGTGGACCGGTGTCGACTGCGTCGTCCCTTCGCTCGATTTCTCGGTGTCGTCCGCCTGAACGTCGTCGCGGCCGTCAGAATCGCTCATAGTCCCTCGTAGGACGAGTCGCGGTTTAATCGTTTCTCGGGGTGTCGGTGGGGCCGCACGACCGTTCGAGCGGGTCATTTATGTACGTTTCAGGGCTCGATATCGAGCGAACCACTATATGAAGAATCCTCGTACGCGTGATACGAAGTACCTATGGTCGAAGTCACGGTGGAGTTGCTGGCGAGTATCGCCGTCACCGTCCTCCTCATGTTGGTGTTTCTCGGCGTCGTCGTAGCCTGGGATATCGCCCTGGCACTACGCGACGTGGCCGAGAAGATCGATTCACTCGAGGACGACGTCGACGAGGACCTCGGAGAGGTGGACGGGACCCTCACCCGAATTCACGACCGGATGAGCGAGCTCGCCGCAGCACACCAGCAGCGGTTCGAGGGGGCCCGGAACGCACAGGCCGAGTACCAGCAGGGGGACCGGCACGGCACCGATGGGCGACAGGCTCAACCCCACGGCCGAGCGATGAACCCGCAATCCCCGTACGGGGCACCCGACGCCCCTGCACCCGGTCGACCGACGACTCACAGCGCACCGACGCCCGCCGTCGGTGTCGGTTCGCCCGGAAGGCGGCCCGTCGGGACGTCGGTCGGTCGAACCGGAAACCAGCGGTGGTCTCCGGACACCAGTATCGGGGGCTTCCAGATGACGGACCGTTCCAGAGAGCACAAGGAAGCGGATTCTCGCGGTGTCGACGCTGCCGAGGTGGCTGTCGTGTCGTCATCGGAGGACACGAGCGACCACGAGTTCGACGGAGACGACGAAGACGATGACGTGGACGCCTCCTCGCCAGACCCCGACGAGACGGGAGCGGGAGACGCGACTGGCGATGAATCGGCCGACGACGAGGCGTCAGAGGACAGCGTCGAGACCGGTGACGGCGGGGACGATGACGAAGCAGTTGGCGAGGATGGTTCGGAGTCCGGGGACTCCCCAGTAGAGCACGACCCTGCCGAGAGTGTGGACGGGGACGGCGAGGTCGTGCCGGACTCGTCAGCCGTGGCCGACGCCGACCCGGCCGATGGGACCGTCACTGACGGGGACGACCAGACTGTCACCGAGACCGAGTCCGACGGTGTGTCGCCGAACGCAGCGGAGGACGAGGAGGACACCACCGCCGACGACCAGTCGAACGAAGAACCCGACCAGTTCAACGAGAAGGCCGACCAGTTCAACGAGAAAGCCGACCAGTTCAACGAGAAGGCCGACCAGTCCAACGACGATTCAGCGTACGAGGAACTCGAGCCCGACCGCTCGGCAGCCCAGGCGGTCCAGAACTTCGGTCACGACGCACAGACGAACCGCGGGTTCTCGCCCATGCGGACCAGCGACCCGGGCCCCGGAAGCGACGACGGGTCGGCGGCCGAGGAGACCGGAGGCGACCCGGACGACGGACAGGACGAGGATACCGAGTCTACCCACGCAGCACCAGCGACGAGGGACGCATCCGCGAACGTGGGACGTTTCGCCGACGAGACTCTGGCCGAGGACGAGGAACCGTGGTATCAGACGGCCCTCGACCGGGACGGTGTTGCCACGGACCAGCCGGAGCCGACCATCGAACGGGAGCCTGCCGGCGATGGTCCACAGGTGGACGAGTCGACGCCCGACGATGCCCGGACGTCCTCCGACGGTGGCACCCTGGCCGCCACCGCAGCACCCGCCGACACCGCTGCTGAGGTCGACGCGGTCGAGGCCGCCGCGGCGAGTGTGCTGTCGGCCCTCGACGACGAAGCGGTGGAGCCAGACACCCCCGATGCCTCGGCCAGTGATGACGAGGTGCTGGAAACGTCCGACGCGGTGGATACTGCCGGTGAGATTGCCGACGGTGAGCTGGACGACGAGGAGCTAGATGGGGAGCTGGACGACGACGACGGGGCAGGCGACGACGGGGCAGGCGACGACGGGGCAGGCGACGACGGGGCAGGCGACGACGGTGAGCAGGGCATCGCCGACCTCGTCAACCAGGAGCTGAACTCGCTGACCCAGCAGGTCGGTGGGACCAGCCTCGCGCCAGATGTCAGTGAGATGAGCCTGCGACAGGCGACGACCGAACTCGACGACACCAGCTACGACTTCCCGCTCTCAGGCCAGTCGTTCGACGTCACGGCTACGGCGGAACAGGAGGTCGCGACCTTGCGGTTCACCCCCGTCGAGGAACTGGACCTGAGCGGCGCACGGGAACGGCTCCTTCGGTACCAGCTTCGGAACTACCTCGACGACGCGGAGACGAGCCACGCGGAGGTGCTGGTCGACGGTGCCGACCTGGTACTCGAGATTCCCGGTGCGACCGCCGAAACGCTCGACACGTGGGTCGATGCGATGATACAGATCGTCGACCGGACCCTGTATCTGACCGCCGGCGACGACTGAGTCTCTTTTCGAACCCCGTGTACGAGGCCGGTTCCGAAAGGCCGAGGTACCCTGCCGGCCGAGAGCCGGTATGCGCGAGGACCCCTTCATCGTCGATATCGACCTGCGGTACAACGACGTGGACCTGCTCGGCCACGTGAACAACGCGGTATACGTGAGTTATCTCGAAGAGGCACGGGTCGAATACCTCCCCGAAGTACTCGGCGACACCGACGCGCTTGACGGCGTCATCGCCAACCTGGAGATCGACTATCATCGGCCGATAACACTCGAAGACGACGTCTCGGTCGCCATCGCTATCACCGACGTCGGTAACTCGACGCTCCACTTCGAGTACGAGGTTCGCGCGTCTGGCGAGGTCGCAGCGACTGCGACGACGGTCCAGGTCGCCTACGACGCCGAGGCAGGGGAACCGCGTGCGCTCCCCGAGGAGTGGAAACAGCGGGTTCGAGAATTCGAAGGGCTCTGAAGCCCCGGAACACTCTGGCCCGCCCGCCCTGAACGAACGGAACGACAGGTTTTCGGGTGCCCGTTGCGAGGTTCGGCTGTGCGCATCGAGAACAGTTTCATCCCGGTGCGGGGTGTGGGTGAACAGACGGAGCGAAAGCTGTGGCGGTCGGGAGTGACCCACTGGGACGACTTCGACGGGTCGGTCGTCGGCCCGACCACGGCAGACCGAATCGAGGCGTTCATCCAGGAGGCAAAGGACCGCCTCGACGACGGAGACACGCACTTTTTCGGTGAGGTGTTCCCAAACCAGGAGCGCTGGCGGCTCTACGAGAACTTCCGTGACCGGACCTGCTTTTTCGACATCGAGACCACGGGGCTGTCGAAAGAACGTGACACGGTGACGACCGTCTCTTTCCACACGGGTGGAGAGACGACCACGCTCGTCCAGGGCGACGACCTCACCGCCGAGACTATCGACGAGCAGTTCGCCGACGCAGCGCTGATGGCGACGTTCAACGGGGCCCGGTTCGACGTTCCCTTCCTCGAGACCTCGTTCGACGTGGACCTCGACCTGCCCCACATCGACCTCATGTACCCGTGCAAACGCATCGGGCTCGACGGCGGATTGAAAGCCATCGAGAAGGACGTCGGTATCGCCCGTGAGGGGCCGGACATCTCCGGACGCGACGCGGTCAGACTCTGGCGGGAGTACGAACGCGGGAGTCAGGACGCACTCGACACGCTCGTCGAGTACAACCGCGACGACACCCGGAACCTGCAGACGCTGATGGACGTCGTCGCAGACTCCCTCCACGCAGAAGTGTTCGAGGCCGAGCAACACGAGACCGAGCAGTAGCGCGACCGAAGACAGGGGCGTATGGAACGGGTAGGATGCCGGGAGGCCAACGCAGTGAGAGCGACTCCGGCTACCGGTTCGATTCCACGTATTCGACGGCTTCTTCTGCGGTCTCGACCTGTTCTACGCCCGCCACGTCGTGTGTGCGCAGGCCGACGATGGGCCGGTCGTACACCTTTGAGAGGGCGATTTCAGAGAGGGTGCCCCACTCACCGTCGATGGCGATGACGGCGTCACCGTTCATCGTGACGAGCGTGTTCCGGGCGTGTCCCATGCCGGTCGCGATGGGGATGTCGATGTACGCGTTCGCCCCGTCGTAGTTCTCGCCGGGGAGGATGCCGATGGTCGTGCCGCCGCCGTTGTTGGCGCCTTCCGCCACGGCACGCATCACACCGGTCAGGCCACCGCAGATGACGGTGTGGTCCCGTTTCCCGAGGAGGTAGCCGACCTCCTCGGCGATGTCGTACGATTCGTCGGAGACGGAACTCCCACCGATGACGCTTACTCGCATACTCGAGACGGTGACGTGAACGGTTACGACTGTTTCGGAACACGTCGACGTGACACCGATGCCGAACTATCGCTAGGTTTATCTGTTTTCTTTCAAACTCCTGGGCATGGGTGCGATATCGGCGGCGAAACACGCCGGCCAGTCACTCGTCCGGAACCCCGTCATCTTCGTCGGGACGCTGGGTCTCGCCCTCGTGCAGGCACCACGACAGGTACTCCAGTACAGTGGACTCGATATCGCGGCGTCGATGTACGTGCTCGCGATGACGCTCGTCTCACCGTTCGTTCTGGGTGGCGTCTTCTCGATGGCACACGAAGGGGTAGACGGCAGTACCTCGCTGGACACGTTCGTCGAGGGCGCGAAAGAGAACTACCTCACGCTCCTTCTCTCGACGCTCTTGCTTTCGGCCATCTTCGTCGCCGTCGTCATCGCCGGCCTCTTCGCGGTGCTCGTGCTCGGCGTGTTCGTGGTCGGTCTGGGCGCCGCAGCAGGCGGTGCAGGTCCCGTCGGAGTCGGCGTCTTCGGCGTGGCTTTCCTCGTGTTCGTCCTCGCCATCGTCGCACTCTCCATGCTGTTGCAGTTCTACGCGCCCGCCATCGTCGTCGACGACGCCGGCATCGGTGAGTCGTTCGAACGGAGCTACCGGTTCGCGACGGACAACCTCGCCAGCGTCGTCGGCTTCAGCATCGTCAAGGGTGTCCCGGGACTGTTCGCCGGAAGTGCGGTCGGTGTGTTTCTGTTCCTCCGGTACGCCCAGCGCGTGAGTGGTGAGAGCTTCGTTTCGGCTTCGGCCGCGACCGACTACGCGTTCGCGGTCAGTTCTGTCTACGCCGGGATGCCGGTCGAGACGTTCGTGCCCCTCGCGCTCGCCAGCGTCGCCTCGACCGTCCTCATCGGCGCGTTCACCCAGACGTACCTGGTGACGTACTACGTCGAACAGTCGAGCGACGGGCAGCGCGGAGCCCACGAATACGAAGAAGCGTTCGACTACCAGTCTGGCTACTGATGGGGGAGATGCCGTTTCGAGTACCGTCCGTCTCTCACGCGACGGCTTCGACGGCCGCGACGAGTTCGCTCTTGTCCTTCAGGCCGACGAGCCGCTGGACGGGTTCACCGTCTTTGAAGACGAGCATGTTGGGGATGCTCTGGACGCCGAACTTGCCGGCGAGTTGTTGCTGTTCGTCTACGTTGACCTTGAGAACCGCAGCGTCGGTCTCCGCGGCGACCTCGCCGATGAACTCCCCGAGTGCGATACACGGGCCACACCAGTCTGCGTAGAAGTCGACGAGTGCGACGTCGTACTTCGCGACGAGCTCCTCGAAGTGTCCCGGTCCGTCGACCTGCACCGGTTCGTCGGGGGTCTCGGCGCTCGCTTCGTCAGTCAGGAGTTCCTCACGCTTGGCCTCGCGAATCTCATCGAGTTCGTCCGTGTTCGACATTACGTACTGGGATACGAGGGGGGAGTACAAAACGGTTTTGGAGATTATGGACAATACTACACAACCGATTTCTGAATATGGCCCAAAAATACTGTTTTCACACAACTGGTTGTGCCTGATTTGGGCAATACTTTTGCGCCCGCCGGTCGTCTCTCCGCATATGGTTCGACGACACAAGGGTGGTGTGGCATGACAGCACACGCCGATGCGGACGCCACCGACGCAAACGCCGCCGACGTGGTCGAGATAGCGACCGACCAGGAGCGACTGGTCGCCCGGACGCTCGACCTGCTCTCATACGAGACACAGAATCCCCCGGGCGAGACCGCGACACTGGTCGACCACCTCGCGGACTTCTTCGACGGCCTCGGCTATCGAACCGAGCGGGTCGTCGCCGACCCTGCGAAACCGAACCTGCTCGCCACCCTCCCCGGCGCGACCGACACGACGCTGTGTTACATGGGCCACGTCGATACGGTCCCCTACGACCGAGACGACTGGACCCGTGACCCCCTTGGCGAGTACGACGAGGGCGACGGGCGAATTTACGGGCGTGGCGCGACAGACATGAAGGGCCCACTGGCGGCCATGCTGGAGACGGCCAGCGCATTCGCGGAGGCCGACGGTGACCCACCGGTTTCGCTTTGCTTCGCAGTCGTCAGCGACGAGGAGACGGGTGGGCACGCCGGCGTCCGCGCCATGGTCGAACGGGACGCCATCGCCGCCGACGGCTGTGTCATCGGTGAGACCACCTGTGAGAACGGCCGCCACTCCGTCACGGTCGCGGACAAAGGCAGCATCTGGCTCACGCTCGACGGGACCGGCGAGTCCGCCCACGGGTCCCGCCCGATGTTCGGCACCAACGCCATCGACCGGCTGTACAGCGCCATCACCGACCTGCGAAGCTATCTCTGTACGGTTACCTTCGAGACGGACCCCGCCGTCGCCGACGTGGTCGAGGAATCCGTCGAGTACTACGCGCCCAGCCTCGGCGCCGACACCGCCGCGAACCTGTTTTCCCACCCGACCTGCAACCTCGGCACCATCGAGGGTGGCGAAGCCATCAACACGGTCCCCGAGCACGCCCGGGCCGAACTCGACGTGCGACTTTCACCCGGTGTCGATACCACCGCCGTCATCGAGACGATTCGAGAGCGACTCGACCATCACGAGGGTGTCGTCGTCGCCGAGTGCGACTGGAGCGTCGGCAGCTTTACGCCCACGACCGACCCACTCGTCCCGGCCGTGGTCGAGACTGCGGCCGACGTGACCGGCGAGCGCGTGTTCCGACGCTCGGCGACCGGTGGCGGGGACGCGAAGAAGCTCCGGAACGCGGGCATCCCGACCCTGGAGTTCGCCCTCGGAACCGACACGGTCCACGGGATCGACGAGTTCACCACGGTCGAAGCGCTGCAGGCGAACGCGGAGATATACGTCCGGGCGGCGTACGCGTTCGGGGCGCGTGTCTAGTTCTCGGCGTCCGTCCCCAGACTCCGGTCGCTGTCCCCACGGAACGTCTCCCAGAGGAACCGACCGCAGTCACCTGCGAGCGCCCAGACGTCGCCGCTTCGTGTGCCGACCAACACGGTACCGTCGACGCGGTCCTCGAGCCTCGTCAGGCACTGTTCGTGTTCTCGACCGTGCTCCGAAGCGCCTCGTGATACGCGTCCTGATACCGCGAGAGCTTCCGGAAGAGCACTGCAAGGAGAATCCCGTCGTACACCAGGACGAACCCGAGGAAGACGGGAAGCCCGAACGGGATAACTTCGGGAAGGTACGACACCAGCGTGTTGTACAGCCCGTGGACGAGGGCGGCGATGAGCAGCCCCTTGACCACGATGGGGCCCCGGTTCTCGGGGTTGAACTTCGCCAGCCCGAGGTAGTACCCGGCGAACGCCGAGTAGATGACGTGCCCCGGTCCCGCGAGTAATCGGACGCTCGCGATGCCGATCGTCGACGGAACGACGTTCACCCCGACCTGGGCGACCTCCAGATACACCCGAGTGATGTATATGGCGTTCTCGATGGTCGCGAACCCGAGGCCGGCGACTGCCCCGTAGATGGCCCCGTCGATGACCGCGTGAAACTCGTCGCTCCGGTAGGCGTACAATCTAATGGCGAGCCACTTGACCAGTTCCTCGACCGGCCCAACCACGAGGAAGAAGTACAGTGCGAGTCCGACGACCGGGACGAGTCCGAAGAGCCCACTGAACGCCGTGTTGACGACCGCCGCGAAGCCGGCAAACAACACCGCGAGGACGAACGTCATCACGAGCGAGCCGAGTGACTGCCGCAGCGTCGGGTCGCCGTACCAGATGTAGCCAACGAGCAGCGCCGCCGGAACGACCGAAAGTAGTGTCAGTCCACCGAGAAGCGGATTTCGGACGACGGCGAATCCCGTGAGGGCGAACTGTGCGACGATGACGAGAATCGCCGCGAAGACCAGCAGTAGCCGGGAACTCGCCGTCAGCACTCCGGTGAGTCGAACCGAGGCGGTGTCGAGCACCGTGCGCTCGTCCCACGTCGCGATGTCGTAGAGGTCGTGACTGTGGCCGATGACGCGTTCGATTGGGTCCTGTCCGTGTGGCATAGAGTTGCATTCGACGACAACTTTCAAAAGGTTGTGTGAGCGGTCGAATTTCTCCGATAGTCACACCGATTCCGGAACCGGGGAGATTCAGACCACAGCCGCCCCGCGGACGCTACACTCTCCGGTTCGAATTCACTGTCGGGTTCTCGTCTTCACTCCCGGTCAGGCAGAAGAGCCAGGGGTGGGATTCGAACCCACGAAGTCTCGATTACAAGTCGAGTGCATGAACCGCCCATGCTCCCCTGGCGCGCTTTCCGTACGTCAGTCGTGGCCCTTCGGGTTAGTATCACTTTCGACTCCGACTCGCTTTTCGAGGACGACCCGATGTTCGTGATACCCCGCTCGCTCGTAGAATTGGCGAGCCTCGGCGTTCCTGGCCATCACTTCGAGCTGGATGGCGTCGGCGCCCCGCTCGCGGAGGGTCTCTTCCGCCGCTTCGAGCAACGCGGTGCCACGGCCTGCTCCTCGGTATTCGGGTGCGACGTAGATGTTGTGGACGACGCCGCGGGTCACGTCGACGGTGAGGTCGGTGTCGCGGCGCTCGAACATGACGAAGCCGACGATGCGGTCGTCGACGCGGTCCACCAGCACGTCGCCGTCGACGATGTGGTGTGCGAAGTGCTGTGAGAGGAGGTCGCGGTTCTCGTCGGGGAGGATGGCGCTGCCGTGGGGCCGTTGCTCGTATGCGAGGGCGACCCACTGGTCGGCGAGGGTGTCGAGGTCTGCGAGCGTCGCCGGTTCAATCGGCATGTGCGTTCCGGAGGGCTTCGACGGCGGGGAGGTCACCGTCCGTGAGCATCCGGAGGCACGCACCGCCGCCGGTCGAGAAGTGTCCGAAGCCGTCTTCGAGGCCGAACTTTCGGATGGCCGCGGCGGTGTCACCGCCACCGACGATGCTCTCTGGCACGCCCGCAGCGGCCGCGTAGAGTTCGCGGGTTCCGGTTTCGAACTGTGGCTCTTCGAAAACGCCGGCCGGCCCGTTGAGGATGACCGTCTCGGCGTCGGCGAGGATGGACCGGTACACCTTGAGCGTCTCTTCGCCGATGTCCATGGCGGCTTCACCTTTTCGACCGGGTAGCGCGTTCATCCCGATTTCGCGCCGGTCACCGTCACGTTCGACGGCGACGTCCTGCGGGAAGCGGATTCGGTCGCCGTGAGCGTCGAGCAGGTCGCTGGCGCGGTCGATCTCGTCCCAGTAGCCCTGGTCCATGATGAACTCCATGCTGGCGTCGCCCAGATCGACCCCGTCGGCGGCCAGGAAGACGTTACCGACCACACCGGCCGTGAGGACGGTGTCGGCGAGGTCGTTCTCCAGCACCGACCAGGCGACGTCGATGGAGTCGGGTACCTTGGCTCCACCAAGGACGTAGACGCGCGGGCGACCGGTGGATTCGATATCACCGAGGACTGAGAGTTCTCGTTCCATCACGCGACCGGCGTAGCTCGGGAGGCGTTCCGGGAAGCCGACGAGCGACGGCTGTGAGCGGTGTGCAGCCGCGAACGCGTCGTTGACGTAGGCGTCGAGAACGGGGACGAGACCCTCGACGAGGTGGGTCTGGCTCGCGGTTACAGGGTCGAACTCCATGTACTCCTCGGCGTAGAAACGCGTGTTCTCGAGGACCACGGCCTCTCCCGAGGCGAGGGCGTTCACGGCGTCGCGAGCGGCCGTCGAGAAGGTCGCGTCGACGTACGAGACGGGGTAATCGAGCATCTCGTCGAGGCGCTCGGCGTGTGCCGAGAGCGTCTCGAAGTCGTCGCCGCCAGGACGGCCCTGGTGGGCGAGGATGGCCAGACGGGCACCGCGCTCAAGGAGCTCAGATAGCGTCTCCTCGTGTGCCTGCAACCGAGCGTCGTCGGCGAGGCCACCGTCTGACAGCGGACTGTTGATGTCGACCCGTACCCCGACCCGACGGTCGGCGACCGTGAGGTCATCGAGGGTCCCTACCGGCATGTTTCGGGATGTGCGGGGGCCAGTGAAAGAGTTTTCTTTGTCGCCCGAAGCCGCGACTCTATTTATGGTTCGTACTAACATTTGCCACACAGGTCGGAACCAGCAATATCGCCCGACTGCGGCGACTCTGAGGTCAGGCGTGTCGTCCTACGAATCGATAGACGGCGGTGGGAAAGTTTAATAGCTACTGGGAGAGCCTCTTTAGCGTGTTGAGGGGTATCAATGACCGAGTCTAACTCAAACGTAACCCGCGGGTGGCGTTTCATCGCCGACCGTCCGGCAGCCATGATTGCGCTGCTGTTCGGGGTCCTCCTGTTCGTGGACCTGGTGATGAAGCTCGTCACCGCGGGTGACGACGTGACCATCGCGCTGTTCCTGACGTTCGTCTGGCAGGGCATCGTGATCGGGCTGGTGTACGGCCTCGCCGGCATCGGCCTCTCCATGACGTACAGTATCTTGAACTTCGCCAACTTCGCACACGGTGACTACATCACGAGTGGGGCGTTCGGTGGGTGGGCCGCGACGTTCGTCGTCGCGGGCCTCGGCAGTCACGCCTTCGGCGACCTCGTCCTCGTGGGTGCGAACCGGATTCCCGGGACGCAAATCGGCATCGACATCGTCCAGACGCCGCTCGCGATTCTCGTCGGGCTGGTGTTCGCCGGCCTGCTGACGGTCGCGCTGGCGCTGGTCATCGACCGGGTCGTCTACAAGCCGATGCGTGGGCAGGAAGGAATCGCACTACTCATCGCGAGCGTGGGTGTGGCGTTCGCGCTCCGCAACCTGCTCCTGTTCGTCTTCGGTGAGGCCAACCTCTCCGTGGCGAGCAACACGCCGGGTAAGATCGCCGTCGCCGTTCCCGGTGGCACCATCAACGCGAACTACCACGAAATCGTCCTCGTGGTGGCCGCAGTCATCCTCATGCTCATCGTCCACTACCTGCTCCAGAGCACGAAGCTCGGGAAGGCGATGCGTGCGATGTCCGACAACGAGGACCTCGCCCGTGTCACCGGTATCCCGACCGAGCGGGTCGTCAAGTTCACCTGGATTATCGGTGCGGCACTGGCCGGGATGGCCGGGTTCTTGCTCACGCTCGAATCCACGACGCTCGTGTACACCCGCGGCTGGACGCTGCTCCTGTTCATCTTCGCCGCGGTCATCCTCGGTGGCATCGGCTCGACGTACGGGGCCATCTTCGGCGGCCTCATCATCGGCCTGACCGAGAAGATGTCGCTCATCTGGCTGGGCGCGGAACTGAGTGACCTCTCTCGGGCGGCCGCGTTCGTCCTGATGATCCTGATCCTGCTGTACCGGCCGCAGGGTCTGTTCTCGGGGAGGTCGACCGCATGAGCGACGACAATACGCATCCCGACTCGATGACGACGGAGGAAGCTGCACAGGCCGAAGAGAACCGCGAAGCTGGCAACATCTTCGACAAGCACTTCGACTCCGACCTGATGATGGTCGTGACGACGGTGCTGTCGCTGTACGCCATCTTCCTCGTCTTCGGTATCGTGCTCGGGAACGACATCAACGGCCACTTCAACGCGCTCCAGCAGCTCACGTTCCTCATCGCGGTGTACGTGATGCTCTCGCTGGCGCTCAACCTCCACTGGGGGTATACTGGCCTGTTCAACATCGGTATCGCGGGCTTCATGGCCGTCGGGGCGTACACGTTCGCCATCGCGACGGCGTCACCGAACCCCGCGAACGCGTCCGACATCCCCGGTCTCGGGCTCCCGTTCTTCGTCGGTATCGTCCTCGCCGTGGTCGTCTCGGGTATCGTCGGCTTCATCGCCGCGCTCCCGGCGCTACGACTGCGTGCTGACTACCTCGCCATCGTGACCATCGCGCTGTCCGAGATTATCCGGTTCGGCCTGAAATCCAAGGCACTCTCGCAGTTCACCATCTTCGGTGCGAAGATGGGGACCGGTGGTGCCGGGGGTATCAGCGTGGACAAACCACCGTCCAGGGTGCTCATCACAGACGGCATCGGCGCGATTCCGGGTCTTGGCGCACTGGTAGACGCTTTCATCTCGGTCGGGACGTCCATCGGCGTCAACCGGTCCGTCATGGTCTCGTGGCTGTACACCGGCTTCCTCATCCTCGTCGTGGTCGGCTTCTACTGGCTGCTCGTCCGCATCGGCTTCTCGCCGTTCGGTCGCGTGCTGAAGGCCATCCGCGAGGACGAGGACGTGGCGAACGCACTCGGGAAGGACACGCGCAACTTCAAGATAAAGGCGTTCGTCGTCGGCTGTGCCCTCATGGGCCTCGTCGGCATCCTCTGGTGGGCCAACGCCGGCTTCATCAACACGGAGCCGTTCAAGCCGAAGACGACGTTCTTCATCTGGATCGCGCTCATCATCGGTGGCTCCGGGTCGACGACCGGCTCGGTCATGGGCGGCGTCCTGTTCATCGGGACGCTCTATCAGGGGCCCATCACCTTCGTCGGCATCGCCAAGGAGGCGTTCGGTATCCAGGGCAGTGGCCCCGGGACCATCGTCGACGCCTTCGCACTCGTCCTGCAGGGACAGATAATGCCCCTCTTCGAGTACATCATGGCGAACATCGAGCCGTTGCGTCTGGTCCTGATGGGGGCGGTCCTCATCTGGTTCATGCAGAACAAACCCGACGGGTTGCTCGGGGACCGCAAGGAGCTGGCGACCTCGCTGGACCCACGGAGCGTCACCCGCCCGCCGAGCGGTGTCGCCACCACGGACGGTGGCGTCGAAGAAGGTGATGACGAATGAGCAAGTCCGACACGAAGCCCGACCAGAAGAGTCTGGGCCTCGACAAGGACGTCGGTGACGACTTCGCGGACCTGCCGCTTCGCATCGACGGCCTGCAGAAGTCCTTCGGTGGCATCAACGCGGTCAACGGGGCCACGTTCGACGTCGAGAAGGGAACGCTGACCGGCCTCATCGGACCGAACGGTGCCGGGAAGTCGACCACGTTCAACCTCATCACGGGGTTCATCAAACCCGACGCCGGGACGGTCACGTTCAACGGTGAGGACGTCACGGGCGTCGCGCCGCACGAACTCGCAGACCGCGGTCTGGTCCGGACGTTCCAGATCGCCCGTGAACTCTCGGACATGACCGTCCTCGAGAACATGATGCTCGGGCCACAACACCAGTACGGTGAGACGTTGTGGCGGTCCGTCTTCCGTCGCAGCGAGACCATGCAGAACGAACAGGACGTGCTCGAACGCGCGTGGGAGATGCTCGACTTCTTCGAGATCGAACACCTCGCCAACGAGTACGCGGGCAACCTCTCCGGTGGCCAGCGAAAACTGCTGGAGATGGCGCGTGCCCTCATGACCGACCCGGATATGCTCCTGCTGGACGAGCCGTTCGCCGGGGTCAACCCCTCCCTCGAGAACCGGCTGTTGACGCACATCCACGAGTTGCGTGAACAGGGCTACACGTTCCTGCTCGTCGAACACGACATGGACCTCATCATGGAGAACTGTAAGCGCGTCATCGTGCTCCACCAGGGGCGCGTGCTCGCCGACGGCACGCCGGACGAGATTCGCTCGAACGAGCAGGTCATCGAGGCCTACCTCGGAGGTGACGTCTGATGTCGAACCTGCTGAACGTCGCTGGGCTCGACGCAGGGTACGGTGACCTCCAGATTCTCACGGACGTGGACATGTTCGTCGAAGACGGCGAGTACGTCACTATCGTCGGCCCGAACGGGGCCGGCAAGTCGACCGTGATGAAGTCCGTCTTCGGGCTCACCACGTACATGGGCGGCACCATCGACTTCGCAGGTGAGGACATCTCCGGGCTGAACCCCGAGGAGATCATCCACCACGGACTCGGCTACGTCCCCCAGAACGACAACGTGTTCGCGAACCTCACCGTCGAGGAGAACCTCGAGATGGGTGCGTACATCCTCGACGAGGTGCCACAGGACGCGATGCGAGCGGTGTACGACCGCTTCCCCATCCTCGAAGAGCGCAAGGAACAGAAGGCAGGGACGATGTCCGGTGGCCAGCAGCAGATGCTGGCGATGGGTCGGGCGCTGATGCTCGAACCGGACCTGCTCATGCTCGACGAGCCATCCGCGGGTCTCGCACCCGACCTCGTCGACGACATGTTCGACCGCATCGACGACATCAACGACGCCGGCACGGCCATCCTCATGGTCGAGCAGAACGCCAAGGAGGCGCTGCGCCGGTGTGACCGTGGCTACGTCCTCGTCCAGGGCCAGAACCGCTACATGGACGACGGCGACGTGCTGCTGAACGACGACGACGTCCGCCAGCAGTTCCTCGGCGGCTGAGGCCGGTCGGTCTGCATTCGCGGTTTCTTTGTGTTCAGTGATTCGGAGTGAACCTGGACGTCGTGTCGCTCGATGGATGCGTTTCGGGCAGTTCGTTTCGAACAGAACGAAATTGTGTCTCCGTCCTGTGCCCATCGGTATGAGAGACCTCGAAGAAGACGAAGAGATCGAGCGAGCGATTCGATACCTGGTGAATTCGTTCGAGTCCTCGTGAGACAACCCGAAACCAGTGATACTCCACAGTACACGAGTGGGGATGGACCTCTACGACAGAGGATACGAGACGCCCATCGTCATCGCTGGCTTCCTCCACGACCTGGTGGAGGATACTGCTGTGACCGTCGAGGAGATCCGTGCGACGTTCGGAGCCGACGTTGCAGATATCGTGGCCGCCACCAGTTTCGACGAGACCATCGACGACTATCTCGAGAGACACTACGACATCTATCGACGATGTTTCGAACTGGGAAGAAGTGCGGTAGCCGTCAAGGCCGCCGATATCCTGGACAACAGTGAGTACTACGGTCTGGCGGACTCGGAGGAACTGCAGCAGAATCAGGTCGAAAAGATGGAATATTTCATCGACGAAGCTGGCCCGTATATCGGGGACGAGAGCCTGTACCGGGAACTTCAGGACAGGTTTCCTCTCGTGAAGGAACGAGTGCAGACGCGCTGAACCGCGATTGTCGAGGTACACGACAGCTCACGTCGAGGGTACCTCGTCGATGTGTCGAGTGAGACAGCCAACTGCAAGCTTCGAGCGGGTATCGACGGTGCCCGCCGTGAGGTCGCGTTGTCACTAGCGACGTAGCACCGCGAAAAAATCGTGGAACGTTTGCTCAGGCGCTGAAGTTGACCGTGTCGGTGACTTCGATGCCGGAGTCCGAGTCGGGTGCGAACTTCCAGACGGAGTAGGTCACGGCCTTCATGTCGCCGTTGTCGTCGTAGTCGACGGCGCTGGATGCGCCGGCGTAGTTCACGTCGTCGCCGTCCATCGCGGCCTGGACACCCTCCGCGAGGTTGCTCGCGGTGACCTCCATGCCGCCGGGGTTGGCGACCTTCTGCATGTTGTCGCGGACGACCGAACCGGTGTTCTCGCCGCCTGCCGCGTTCGCGAGGATGAGCGTCGCGGACGCGTCGTAGGCGTGTGCGTTGAAGATACCGGGTGCGCGGCCGTACTCCTCCTCGTAGATACTGGCGAAGGCGTCTGCGGCCGGACCGGACGGCTGCGGTGCCGTCCCGGTGACGTTCTCCATCGGGTTCCCGATCTTCTGCTGCATGGCGGGGTCCTGGAGGCCGTCCGTCACGAGGATCTGGGTCCCGCCGTCGCCGCTGAAGTCAGCGTAGTAGTCCTTGAACAGCTGGACACCGGACGCCGGGTAGCCGATGACGACCAGGAGGTCCGGGCTGTTCGTGAGTGCCTGCCGGAGCTTCGAGCTGTAGGAGGACTGCTCCTTCTCGAAGGCGACCTGCTTCTGGACCGTGCCGCCGTTGCTCTTGAAGGCGTCCGCGAAGGACTGCGAGAGCAACTGACCGTAGTCGTTGTTGACGTACATCGTCGCGGCCGTGGACGCGCCGACGGAGTCGGCACCGACCTGTGCCATGACCTTGCCCTGCAGTGCGTCACTCGGTGCCGTCCGGAAGACGTAGCCGTTGTCGTCGAGGTCCGTGACGCTCGGCGAGGTGGACGACGGCGAGCAGCCGACGACCTCGTTCGGGATGAACACCTGGTTCGACACCTGGATGTTCACACCGGAGGACGCGGGACCACAGATACCCGGGTAGCCAGCGTTCACGAGTGTGTTCGCCGCGTTGATACCGGTCTGTGGAGACGTCGCGGTGTCCTCGACCTGGAAGTCGATGGTCGTCTCGAAGTCGTCGTTGTTGTTCAGCTGCTTGCCGGGGAGGGTCGCCCCGTCACGAATCGGTCGACCGACCGAAGACAGGTCGCCCGTGACCGGCATCAGCACACCATACTTGATTTCACGGCTTCCGCCGCCACCGCCGCCGAGGCCACCGATACAACCTGCGAGTCCCGCCATCCCAGCGAGACCGGCGCCCTTCAGCACATCCCGTCGTTGGATATTCCGTGCCATGGTAGCGGTGTACTTACTACTGTGTTATAAATATACCCCCCGCTGTCTGACGCCGCGGACCACGAGAGGGGGCACCGATGACCGAACGATTACACCTGTCGACAGTTCTGGCAGACGAGCTGTCCGTTTGCGTCGTAGAGTGACTCGGCGAGTGACCCACACAGTTCACAGACGCCCTGTGAGCCGTACTCGTCGGTATCGCCGCCGTTCGCGGCGACCGTGGCCTCGGTCGCAGTCGTCCCCGTTGCAGCGTCGAGGGTGCGCGACTCCTGCAGGGGTCCCGCGGCGTCGATGACGTCGCGTTCGCTCAGGACGCCGAGGATGTCGTCGCTGTCGGTGACCAGCAGGTTCCGTATCTCCTCGCGGGACATTCGGTCGGCGGCCGCCGCGAGCGACTGGTCCGCATCGATGGACACCACGGGCTGGGACATCAGGTGGTCCACCGTCGTCGTCTCCGGGTCCAGGTTCTCCGCGACCATCTCCAGTACGTCGCGTTCGGTCATGATGCCGACGGGGTCGCTCCCCCGCATCACGAGCACGCTCCCCACCCCTTCGTCGCGCATGAGTCGAACCGTACTGAGGACGGTGTCGGACTCGCTGACGCCGACGTATTCACGCGTCGTTACGTCACGAATCGACACGTCACGTTCCATGTGTGAATGGTTGGCACTGTGCGTATAAAATCTACCCCCGCTACGTTTATCCCCCCGCCGAGCGAATTTCTCCGGTCAGTCGAACTCGACGCTGGTGCCGTTTGCGCGGCACTCTTCGAGCGCGTGCTTGGCCGCGAACCCGGCGTCGTGGGCGTGCCGACCGGTCCCCACGCCGACCTGCAGGTCGACGCCGGTCTCTTCGAGCACGTGGTCGATGGCGTCGCGGTACTCGGCTTCGCCGAGGTCGGGACAGGTCGCGATGATGTTGTCCCCGCCGACGAAGAACGAGAGCGAGTCGTGGGCAGTGCGCATGTAGCGCATCAACGAGGCGTACGCCTGCTCGATGTGGATGAACGAGTCGAACGCGTGGTGTTCGTCGGTGTACTTCCCGGTCGCGTCGATGACGTCGAAGTGGGCTATCTGGACGTCGTCGTCGGTGCGGAACTCCTCCTCGATGGCGCGCCCCTTCAGAATCTCGCGGCGGGACTTGTCCTGGGCGCTCCCGGCGTCCTGCAGGAGTTCCGTCGCGTCGGCGAGCGCCTGTGCGGGGTTCGTCCCGGTCGCCACGGCGAAGCTGATGCTGACGGGGTAGCGGTTGCTCACGGACTCCTGGATGAGCGCGTGGTCGTCCATGTCGAGGCCGTTCGTGACCGCGACCATGTTGTCGAAGCGCGTAAAGAAGACGTAGCCGTCGCGGTTCCCGACGAGCTGGGAGAGGTCGGCGTACAGGCGCGATTGCAGCGTCTGGAGGTCGACCTCGCGCCGGGGTTCCGGCGTCACCGTCCACGGCCCGTAGTTGTCGATCTGGATGAGACTGACCTGCGTGTTCGTCACTGTTGGACGGTCCTAGCGAGCGCGAGCGTATAAGTGAATCTGAACCGGACGACCGGGGTTCGCGGTTGGTCCGGCGTACTGGCCTGCTCAGGCGTGCTTGATGTTCGACTCGCCAGCTTTGGGGTGGAACTCCCAGAAGCCACCGGAGCGCATCGCCTTGCCGACGGCCTTGTGGAACGAGAGGATGTCCTCGAACTCGTCCTCGGTGACGTGCTCGAAGATGTCGGCGACGCTGACGACCCGCCTGTAGTTCAGCCGAATCGGCTCGTCGCCGTGTTCGGCGACGAAGTCGGCCGTCTGCAGGGGGAAGTCCTCGTCCTCGTCGAGTTTCTTCGCGAGGATGGCCATGCCGTACTTGCGCCCACCTTCGCTGCCCTCTTCGCCGTCGGGGTCGAACGGCCACTGGTTGCTCATACCCGGTGCTGAGAACGGAACCCGCAAAAGGATTTCTGATGTGGTCGTCGGTGTCAGCCCTCGCAGCTGACGCCGGTCCCGGTGACGGCCGACCCGTTCGTCTCGACGTCGAGCCGCCGGACGTGGTGGCCACAGACGACGATACCCCAGGACGCGACCCGGTCACCCCCGTCGATGCGGACCACGTAGACAGCCGCGCGGGCGGGGGCGATGTCGGCCGCTTCGACCGACCACTCCGGTTCGCCCTCGAAGACGACCCGGTCGACCTGGTGGTCGCGGTCGGGGACGGTGACCGATTTCACCGACGACTCGGGGCCGTAGGAGACCGAGCGGTTCCGGGAGGGAAACTCGCGCGTTTCGGTGCTCCCGTTCAGGTACTCGACCTCGATTGGCCTGTCCGGTTCCGTAAGCAGGTAGACGTTCACGTAGACGCTGGCGTTCGAATCGCCGGTGACTCCCACCGTGAAGTTCCGGTCGCCGGTCGAGGGCGTCGAGTCGCTGCTCGGAGCGCCGAGGCAGGCTGTCAGCAGAACGAGGACGAGCAACAGTGTGATGGCTCCGGATGAAACAGTCCGTGGGGCTCCCGAGAATCCCATACGAGAAGACAGGTCAGCGAGACGGGTTATCCCTGTGGTCAGTCGTCGCCGCTGACCGTGGCGGTCCCGTCGCCGTTCTCGCCGTTCCCACCGAGCAGTTCCTCGCGGTGTTCGTCCAGCAGGGGTGCGCGCCCTTGCGGGCCGGTCGGCGTCTCGGAGAACTTGATGGGACAGCCGGCGACGGTCACGTCTCGCCCAGCGCCGGGCTGTTCCACGTCTGCGAGCATCTCTCTCGCGTGGATGTGCGGGTCGTCGAAGATGTCGGCGGTGTCCTGCACGGGTGCGACGGGAACTCGGCCCTCGAGGGCCGCGACGATGTCGGCCTCGGTGTGCTGTCGGGTCCACTCAGCGATTTCCGCCCTGAGACTGTCGCGGTTGCGGAGGCGGGCGGCCGCATCAGGGAAGTCGGCGACGAGGTCCGGGCGGTCAATGGCGTCACAGAGCGCGCGCCAGTGGCCGTCCGAGAACGCCGCAATCACGACGTGCCCGTCGGCCGCCTCGAACGAGTTGTAGGGGAACAGCGTCGGGTGGGAGTTCCCCTGTCTGGTCAGCACCTCGTCGGTGTAGGAGTAGTAGTAGACGGTGCGCTCGCACATCGACACCATCGCGTCGTACATCGCGGTGTCGACGTACTGGCCCTCGCCGGTGCGCTCGCGGTGGTGGACCGCCGCGAGGATGCCGACCGCGTTGAGGACGGCGGTGAAGAGGTCGCCGATACCCGGGCCGACCTTCGTCGGTGGGCCGTCCTCCTGGCCGGTTATCTCCATCACGCCGCCGAGCGCCTGCGCGATGAGGTCGAAGCTCGGCTGGCCCTGGCGGTCGGTCTTCCCGGTCCGAGGGTCGCCGAAGCCGCGGATGGAGGAGTAGACGAGTTCGGAGTTGCGTTCTTTGAGCGTCTCGTATCCCAGCCCGTACTTTTCCATCGTGCCCGCGCGATAGTTCTCGACGACCACGTCCGCCTCCTCGACGAGGGAGAGGAAGTCCTCGCGGTCGCGCTCGTCACCGAAGTCGAGTTCGAGCGAGCGCTTGCCGCGGTTCACGGACTGGAAGTAGCCGCCGTAGGCTTCCTCGTCCGGGCCGCCGACGAACGGCGGGTTCGACCGGATGAGGTCCCCGCCGGGTCGTTCTATCTTCACCACGTCCGCGCCCATATCGGCGAGGAGCATGGTACAGTACGGCCCGGCGAGGACCTGTGTGCAATCGACGATTCGGAGGTCCGAAAGCGCGCCCATGGCCGTCACGTCCGTGTCTCCGGGCTAAAACCTTCCGGATAAATCATGAAGGTGTGGCCATACTCCTGAGAGATGTAAGAGGTGTATAAGGAATATTATCATGAAAAACCATTATCTTTAACTATCGTTCATGCAATTCTCGAAGTACGACATGCCCCCGACAGTCATACTCGGTGTCATCGGCTCCGACGCACACGTCGTCGGTATCACAATCCTCGAGCAGGCCCTCTCCGCAGCGGGGTTCGAGGTCGAGAACCTCGGCGTCCAGACCTCCCAGGAGGAGTTCGCCGCAGCCGCGAAAACGCACGACGCCGACGCTGTACTCGTCTCCTCGCTCTACGGACACGCCGAGCAGGACTGCCAGGGATTCCACGAGCTGCTCGCCCGCGAGGGCATCGACGCCACCACGTACATCGGTGGCAACCTCGCCGTCGGGCAGGACGACTTCGCGCAAACCCGCGAGACGTTCCGCGCACTCGGCTTCGACCGCGTCTTCGACTCGGAGACGACGCCCGAAGAGGCCATCCGCGCGCTCGAACGAGACCTGACGTTCACAACACGCGACCGCGAGGTCGACACGGTTCAAGCCTGAGCCAGATGTTACGCGACGAACGCATCCCGGCCGAGCAGTTGCAACGCATCGACGACCGCATCCGCGAGGACTGGCCGACCGGGCAAGCGGTCGACTTCGAGGAGGCAATCGCCTACCACGAGCGCCTGCCCAGACACAAGCGGTTCGCGACGGTCCTCGAATCTGCGGACCGACCCTTGCTCCAGCCGCGGGCGGGGGTCCCGCGCATCGACGACCAGGTCAACCTGCTGTGTCACCTCCACGAGGAGGGCGCGGCCGACCTGCTCCCGACGACCATCGACTCCTACACCCGCGACAACGAGTACGGGAAAGCCGAGGAGGGGCTGGAGAAGGCCCGCGAGACGGACCAGGACACCCTCAACGGGTTCCCCGCGGTCAACCACGGGGTCGAGGGGTGTCGCGAACTCATCGAGCGCGTCGACGCCCCCATCGAGGTCCGCCACGGGACACCCGACGCCCGCCTGCTCGCGGCCGTCACCTTCGCGGGTGGCTTCCAGAGCTTCGAGGGCGGCCCCATCTCGTACAACATCCCCTACACCAAGGAGCGCGACCTCGCCGAGACGATCGAACACTGGCAGTACGTCGACCGGCTCGCCGGCGCGTACACCGAACGCGGGGTCACCATCAACCGCGAACCGTTCGGCCCACTGACCGGGACGCTCGTCCCGCCGAGCATCGCCATCGCCATCGGACTGGTCGAGGGCAAGCTCGCGGCGACCCAGGGCGTCAAGAGCCTCACGCTGGGGTACGGCCAGGTCGGCAACGTCGTCCAGGACGTCGCCGCCCTCCGTGCCCTCCGCAAGCTCGGCAACGAGTACTTGCCCGACGACGTGACGGTCACGACCGTCTTCCACGAGTGGATGGGCGGCTTCCCGCCGGACGAGGCCCGCGCGAACGGCGTCATCGGCCTCGGCGGGACCACGGCCGCAATCGCGCAGCCGGACAAGGTCATCACGAAGTCGCCACAGGAGTTCCAGGGCGTCCCGACCAAGGAGGCTAACGCGGCCGGCCTGCGCACCACACGTCAGCTCATCGACATGGTCGTCGAACAGGACCTCGTCCTCGACGGCGTCGACGAGGAACAGGCCCTCATCGAGCGCGAGACGCGCCAGCTCCTCGCGGCCATCGAGGAACACGGCGACGGCGACGTCGCCCAGGGCACCGTCGAGGCGTTCTCGACGGGCGCACTGGACGTGCCCTTCGCCCCCAGTGACGCGGCCCACAGCGCGGTCCTCCCGGCCCGAGACGACGACGGCCGAGTGAGAATCTTCGAGTGGGGCAACCTCGCCATCGAGGACGACATCAAGGAGATACACGCGGCCCGGCTCGACACCCGGGCCGAGACCGAAGGGCGAAAGCAGTCGTTCCGGATGGTCGCCGACGACGTCGACGCCATCAGTGACGGGAAGCTCATCGGGCGGCCGGGCACCGGGAAGGGCCGTGACGGTGGCGGCCAGAACGGAGGTGGGACCCGTGCAGATTGAACGGGTTCGCGCGATTCCGGCCGTCTCGGGGTTCTACTTCGACGACCAGCGCGCCATCAAGCAGGGAGCCGAACACGACGGCTTCGCCTACATCGGCGAGCCAGTGACCCCGGGGTTCGACGCGATACGCGAGGCCGGCGAGGCGCTCGTGGTCGAACTCGAACTCTCCGACGGCACCGTCGCCACCGGCGACTGCTGTGCGGTCCAGTACTCCGGGGCCGGCGGGCGCGACCCGCTGTTCCGGGCCGAGACCTACCGCGAGGTCGTCGAGGGAACCGTCGCCCGCGAGTTGCGAGGGCGCGACCCGAGCGAGTTCGGGCCCAACGCGGCCGCCATCGAGGCGCTGCCCGGGGCCGAATCCGACGGCGACCAGCTCCACACGGCAGTCAGATACGGCGTCTCGCAGGCCCTGCTCGACGCGGCGGCCCGCGCCCGCGGAGAGACGATGACAGAGGTCATGGCCGACACGCTGGGTACCACCCCGGCCACAGAACCGATTCCCGTCTTCGGGCAGTCCGGCGACGACCGCCGGGTGAACGCCGAGAAGATGATGATAAAGGGCGTTCCCGTGCTTCCCCACGGCCTGTTCAACTCCGTCGAGAAGGTCGGCGAGTCCGGCGAGCGCCTGCGCGAGTACATCGCGTGGCTGGCTACCCGGGCACCGGAACTCGGCCCCGACGACTACGACCCGACCATCCACGTCGACGTGTACGGCATCCTCGGCGAGGTGTTCGAGCCGCCCTACGACCGGTTCGGCATCGCCGAGTACTTCGCGACCCTCGAAGACGCCGCCGGCCCATTCGATTTACAGGTCGAGGGGCCGATGGACGAGGGGAGCCGCCGCGCGCAGATTCACGCCATGGCCGAGCTCAGAGACGGCCTGCGGGATTCGAGTGTCGGCGTCGACATCGTCGCCGACGAGTGGTGCAACACGTTCGAGGACGTTCGCGCGTTCGTCGACGCTGGCGCGGCCGACCTCGTGCAGGTCAAGACGCCCGACCTGGGTGGAATCCAGCGCTCCGGGCAGGCGGTGCGATACTGCGAGGGAACCGACACCCGGGCGTACCTCGGCGGCACCTGCAACGAGACGGTGACCTCGGCGCGCGCCTGCGCCCACGTCGCCCTGGCGACCGACGCGGCCCAGACCCTCGCCAAGCCCGGAATGGGCTTCGACGAGGGCTTCATGGTCGTGACCAACGAGATGCGCCGGGCACTCGCCCGGATGCAGCCCACACCCGAGGCACCGGCGGACGACTGAGGACTTCGAAATTGCAGCAGACGCAGACGACAATGGATTACACGGACACAGAGACGTTCCAGACGATACTCGAACAGACGGAGACACGAGAGAAGGGCAACTGCTTCGAGGACTTCACCGAGGGGCAGACCATCGAACACGCCCCCGGCCTCACCCTCTCGAACTACGCGAACGAACTGTGGGCGAGCCAGACGCTCAACCACGACCCCATCTACTGGCGGACCGACGCCGCCCGCGAGGTTGGCTTCGAGGAACCGCCGGTCCACCCGGACTACCTCGTGGCGGCCGTGATGGGCCCCACCGTCGAGGACCTCTCCGAGAAGGGCGGCTACTTCCTCGGGCGCACGAACCTGCGCTACCACGAGCAGGGCGTTGCCCCGGGGACCGAACTCCGGGTTTCCTCGACGGTGCAGGGGAAGAAGTCCTCGTCCTCCCGGCCCGAATACGGCATCGTGACGTGGGAGACCGAGGGAACCGACGCCGAGACCGGCGAGACCCTGCTCACCTACGAGCGCACGAACATGATTCCCCGCCGGGAGCCGATGGCGACCGATGGCGGGTCCATGGAAGGTGAACACGACGAAGCGAGCGACCACACCCCCAGCGAGTTCATCACCCCAGAGGGCCCGTACTTCGAGGACTTTCAGGCGGCCCTGGAGGAGGCCGACGACCGCGACGCCGCGGTCGCCTACCGGCACGAGCGCGGGCGGACCATGGACGACGTGATGGTCGCCACGCTCCCGCTTATGACCCTGAACACGGCCAAGCAACACCACAACGTCGACGTGATGGCCGACTCGCCCTCTGGCGACATCGTCGCCTACGGGGACGTGACACGGTCGGTCGCGCTCGGGCACGCCCGCTCGGACGAGGCCACGTATCGAGAAATCGGCTGTGACGACGAGCGCTTCCACACGTTCGTCACGCCCGGCGACACCGTCTACGGCTTCACCCGCGTCCTCGACACCGGCGAATCCGACGCGACTGCTGGCACCGTCACGTTCGAACACATCGCTTTCAACCAGCGCGACGAACCCGTCTACTCGGGAACCCGCCGCGCCCGCATCCAGACGAGGAACTAACAATGGCAGGACTCGCACGCACGTTCCAGACCGCACCGGCCGCCGTCCCCCGCGACAACACGGCGAAGTATCTCGACTCCGCGCTCGGCGCGGAGGGCTTCGAAGCTCCCGACTGGCTCGTGCCAGACCTCGAAGACGGCACCGCACCGGACATGAAAGCCGAGGCGCTAGAGAACGTCATCGACCGGCTCCCCGCACACGCCGACGAGTTCCCCGGCGAGATATGGCCCCGCGTCCAGTGGGCCTACGACGACGTGACTGCCCGCGAACAGGGCCGTGAAGAGATTCGCCGCCTCGTCGACGAGGTCGGCGAACACATCGACGGCGTGGTCGTCCCGAAGGTCGGCCGGCTGGATGACGTGAAAGAGGCCGCCGGGGTCGTCGCCGAGGCCGAGCGCGAGTTCGGCTTCGAGGACGGGGCAATCGGGCTCTCTGTCATCATCGAGACGGCCCAGGCGCGCTCGGACCTGCGCGAGATATCCCTGTTCGGGAACGACTCACGCCTGACCGGCCTCGTCTTCGGCCCGGTCGACTACACCGCCGAACTGGGCGGGCGCGACATCGGCTCTGGCCGCCCGCGCTGGGACGGCCTGCTCGAAGCCATGTCGAACGAAGCGAGCGCGAACGACCTCGTCGCCATCGGCGGCCCCTTCGACCACCTGTTCAAAGAGCGCGCCGGCATCACGTTCTACAACGCCGACGGCTACGCCGACCAGGTCGAACACGAGGCCCAGCTGGGACTCGACGGCTCGTGGTCACTGTACCCCAAACAGACGGCCCAGGCGAACCGCATCCACATGCCCACCTCCGACGAACTGGAACGGAACGTCCACAAGATAGAGCAGTTCCAGGAGGCGAAAGCCGGCGGCACCGGGGCCGTGACGGTCGACGGCCAGATGGTCGACGAGGCGACGTTCAAGAACTTCGTGAACACCGTCGAGACGGTTCGCGGGATAGACGAGGCACACCCTGCACAGACGAAGGAGCTGTACGACGACGCCCTGCTGGAGCGGGCGCTGACTGTCGATACGTCGTGGAACTAGTGTAGTCGCTACTCCAATTCCCTCCGGAGCAACTCCACGTTTCTCCGGTTCCCCTTCCACATCGCGTCGAAGGCGTCGCCGACGAGCGGTATCGCGCCGACGCCGGCGTCGACGCCCACGTTTCCGAGCATCCGAAGCAGCGTCCGCTTCGGGACGCCTGCTCTGTACGCCTCGGCAACGATGTACAGCGATATCGCGGCGCTGGCTGCGTCACCTGCGCCCGGGAGTAGCCCGACCAGCGGGTCGAGACCGATTCTGATGTTCGTGCCGGGGACGCGGAACGCGTCGTCGAGCAGCGTGGCGACCATCTCGGTCCGCCGGACCGCCGGGTGAGGTGCGGACGTGTCTGTCATACGTGACTAGTCGTCTGGCGTGGATAAATCTCTATGGCTGGTCGACCCCGGTCGATGCTGGTTACGTGCTCTCGACACCCGTGAACTCGAAGCGTGCGCCACCGTCGCGACCGTCCGTCACGGTGACGTCCCAACCGTGTGCCTCGGCGACGTTCTGGACGATGGTGAGGCCGAACCCGGTCCCCGAATCGGCCGTCGAATAGCCCGATTCGAACACGTGGTCTCGCTCCTCCGGCGGGATGCCGCTGCCGGTATCCTCCACGAAGAACCCGCCCTCGAGCGCACCGACGCGGATACGCACGTTCTCTGCGTCGTCGTCCTCGCCTCGCAACCCGTGCTCTACCGAGTTTCGGAACAGGTTCTCGAACAGTTGGCCCAGTCGCGCCTCGTCCGCACGGATCGTCTGGTCGGTTTCGACGACGAGGGTCGCTTCCTCCGTGCTCACGCTCAGGTTCTGCCAGCACCGCTTTGCGAGGACCTCCAGGTCGACCTCGTCGGGTTCGTCGATGGTCTGGCCCTGCCGTGCGAGCGTGAGCAGGTCGTCGATGAGCGTCTCCATGCGGTCGTGGGCGCGTTCGACCGCGGCCAGGTGCTCGCTGTCACACTCGTCACCCGCGAGTTCCGTGTGCAAGGCGGCGACGGTGAGCGGGTTCCGGAGGTCGTGACTGACGACGCTCGCGAACTGTTCGAGGTGTTTGTTCTTCCGTTCGAGTTCGCGCTGGTTCGCCCGTTCCTTGAGCGCCGTGGCGACGCTCTGCCCGAGGATGGTGACGAGTGCGATGTCCGAGTCGTCGAATTCCCGCTCCGCTGTGGCTCCACAGGAGAGGACGCCGAAGTCCGCGAGCGGGACGATGATGGAGGACTCGATGGGGATGTCTGCGGCGAGGCGTTCCCGGTCGAGAGAGCCGAACGTTCTGGTCTCGTTTGCTTCGAACAGCTCCCAGAACCAGTCACCCCGCGGATGGACGGGCGTCTCCACACCGACCTCCTGGAGGAGCTCCCGATGTTCGGGTGTCTCTGCGGCCAGTTCGAGGCCAGTTCCCTCGTCGTTCACGTACCAGACGGTCGGCATCCGATAGCCGAGCAGTCGCTCTGCGGCGTCGACGGTGATCTCGGCGATCTCCTGCTCGTCTTTGGCCTCCAGCAGGCGCCGGGTCGCCCCGTGTAACGCTTCGACCTGCTCGGCCCGTCGTTCTCGCTCGGTCACGTCGAGTTTCGACGCCACGATGTGTGTGACCTCGCCGTCGACGACGACCGGCGCGAGTTTCGTCTGGTAGGTCTGTGTCCCACCGGGGAGGTCGAGCGTCTCCTCGAACGACAGGGGTTCTTGCCGGTCGAAGCACTCCCGGTAGTTGGTCTCGACGGCTGACCCGGTCGCCGGGCCGAGCACCTCCCGGGGCGTCTTTCCGCAGGCAGCCTCGGTCGTCGTGCTCAACATCGCCTCGACGACCGGGTTGAGCCGCTGGAACCGGAACGTCTTCCCGCTATCGACGTCGATGAGTGCGAGTCCCGCCTGGGCGTTCGTGAACACGGTCTCGAACTCCTCTTTGAGCTCTTCGAGTTCCCGTTGCTGTCGCTTCCGGTGCGTGATGTCCGTACTGAACCCGACGAGCCCTTTGACCTGCCCCTCCTCGTCGAAGTACGGGAACTTGTTGTCCAGAAAGACGTACTCCTCGCCGTCGACGAACTGGGTGGCCTCGGCGATTCGGTTCTCGCTCCCGGCCATCACCTGCTCGTCCATCTCGCGAATGTGCCGTGCGCTCTCTGCATCGAAGAGGGCGTAGTCCGTCTCGCCGATGATGTCCTCCGGCTCCATATCGAAGAAGGACGCACCGTACTCGTTGATGAAGAGGTACTTCCCGTCGACGTCTTTGACGTAGATGGCCTCGTGTGCGTTCGAGACGACAGCCTCGAGCCGCTTTTCCTGGTGCTTCCGCTCGGTCACCTCTCGCGAGCTGACGACCAGTTCGTCCTTCTGTCGACTGTCGAGCCGTTCGACGCAGACCGACTCCATCCAGCGCCACGTGCCGTCGGCATCTCGGAACCGATACTCGAGGGGGTCTACCGTCCCGGGGTCCGCCAGCGCACGTTGCAACCAGTCTCGGACCGCTTCCCGGTCTTCCGGGTGGACGTACGACAGCGCGGTGTCCCCGAGCAGTGCCTCCCTGTCGAAGCCGAGGATACGTTCGATGGAAGGGCTCTGGTACTCGATGACCCCGTCCGAACCGACGACGGTGACGATGTCGGTGGTGTACTGCAGTAACAGCTCATCGTCCTTCCTGACCCAACTCATTACTATATGCATATGTACCGGATAGGCGACTATAAACTGCTTGCAGGGAGAATCACCCTGAATCAGCCTCAGATGGCCATCCTCGGGCATTTTGCTGGTATGGCTATCGGCCATTCACGCCAAATCAAAAGATAAATTACCCTTCTGCACCCCGAATCGGTTCGCTCCGACCGCCGTCTCTCAGAACCCTGGCTCGTCCTCACTCACAGCAACGCTGTACGCTGCGCGAATCCAGACATCTCCGCATTCTTCGTCACGTCCGTTCACCTCAGAAATGCGGTGGGACTGGGATTCGAACCACTGTGTCGGCTTCGCAGTCACAGGCTTCCGATTCTGATAGAATCGGAACCACGGTCTCTCCGCTCACTTCGTTCGCTTCGCTCCCTGATTCGAATCGCCAGAATCTACGCATTGCTCCTCGCGGTAACGCTCGGAGCAAATGCGGTGGGACTGGGATTCGAACCCAGGAGGCCGAAGGCCACCTGCTTTCAAGGCAGGCGCGTTAGTCCACTCCGCCATCCCACCACGGTCGGTCCTACCGCCGGGGTGTTCTAAGACCTGTCGGTCTATTTCCGGACGAGAGTCGGTTCACCGTCGTCCACGACCACGGACAGCCCTAGCTCGTCGACGAAGTGGGTGGTGTGGGGTGGGACGATGCGACCGGCACGTTGTCGAGCGCGCAGCAGCGAGACGACCGAACAGAGGTCGTCGCCGGTTTCGACCGTCTCGTAGCTCGGGAGGAAGTCGACTTCGAGGTCCGCGTCGCGGGCGCGGTCCGTGAGCGTCTCGACCGTCGGCCGGGCGAACGCGCCGTCGAAGTCAATCGGGTCGGTGAACGAGCATCCCCAGACGCGCCCGTCGGTTGCAGGGCCGAGAACCACGTTGGACCGCCGGAGCTTCATCGAGGCGTTGTCGATGTCCTTCCGGCCGGCCAGGGGCGCGGTCCCGTCGAGGACGAGCACTGAGGCGTGGTCCTCGCGGTCGAGGAGATGCGTGACGGTGTTGCCGACGCGGGCGTCGTAGGTCGAGCCGACCTGCACCTCGAAGCGGGTCTCGTCGGCACTGCCGAGCGCGTCGGCGGCGACGGCGCGGACCTCGGCTTCCGCCTCGCCGTCCGCCTTCGAGAACTCGTCCGGCAGGAGGTCCTCGTCGCGGTAGTTCACGAGGAGTTCACCTCCGCTCTCGGCGGCGGCGTACATCGTGTCGGCGAGCATCGCCCGGTAACAGTCGGCGGCCTCGGCGGCCGACAGGGGCGTCTCCTCGGCGAGTCGGGGCAGCACGAGGCCCTCGCGTGGGGGGTCGGCGAGGACGACCACGAGTGTCATGCCCGACACTGACGTCGCGGGCGCCTTGAACCCGCCGCTTCGGGACGAGCAGGTCCGTGACGCCGCGGCTGACCGTGCGAACTTATGTGGGACCAGCGCGACGCGTGACACATGAACTGGTTGAAAGTTCTCGGCGTGCTCGTCCCACTGGGTATCCTGGCGGCTGGCCTCGGCGCGCTCGCGACCTTCGGAACGAACCTGAGCGACCTCACCGACGTCGTCGGTCTGCCGGCCATCGCGGCCGGACTGGCCATCGTCGTGCTCGTGATGGGCGGGGTGTCGGTCCTCGGTGCCGGCTCGAAAGAGTGGCGCGCAAACACGTACTGGTGAGACGGCGGTTCAGCGACTTCTCCGACCCTTCGTCTGGCGGTAGTCAGAGGCCATCAGCTTGGCGAACTGCTCGACGAACGTCTGCGTCTCGTCCTCGGTCTGCTCGTCTGGGGCTATCATCGGGACGAGTTCGAACCCGCGGCCGCGGAACCGCTCGCCGTGGTCCGCTCGCACGTCGAACGTCTCCGCGGGGGTGGTCGTGTACTCGGTCGTGATTTCGGCCAGGGCGCGCTCGCCGACCGGAACGATGACCTCCGGGTTTATCATCCGAATCTCCGCGTTGAGGAACGGTTCACAGGTCGCTATCTCCTCGTCGGTCGGCTCCCGTTCCGGGTCGCGACATCGCGTGAGGGAGGTCACGAAGGCGTTCGCGAGTTCGGGTTCGTCCGGGTCGCCGCCGGCGCGACACAGCATGAGCCGCCGGAGGATGGAGAGGAAGGTCTCGTCGCGGGCGAACGGGACCCCGGCCCGCTCGGCCGCGGCCGACGGTCGCTCACCCACGAAGAGGAAGTCCGCGCCCACGTCGCCGTAGCCGTGGACGACGCGTTCGCGTGACTCACAGAGGTCGCAGTTCTCGCAGTCCTCGTCCATCCCGAACGGGTTGGCGAGGTCGTCCTGATTTGCGTCCACGTCGGTGGCGAGGGTCGGTGCGAGGGTAAGCGCTTCGGAGCCGAGGGTGCGCAGTCGCCGGGAGCACGGAAGGCTTATGTCGGGGAGATGCCAACTTTTCGGGAGAGCCATGCGATACTCTCTCCCCCGGGAAGCGACCCGCTTCACACTGGTCAGTGGCGTCCAGCTGGAGGTGTCCGATCGATGAGTACTGCGACGAGCACCGACCACGGCCTCGTCGTCCGGATGGTCCTCACCCTCGCGGTCGTCGCCGCGCTCCCGGTGGTGTTCCTCTACGGCCTCCTGACGGTCCCGTTCGCGGTGCTGTCACTGCTCGGCCGACATCAGGGTGCGGTCGTCCCGGCCATCTCTCCGCTGGTCGTGGTCGGTGTCGCCGCAGCCGCACTCGTGATTCAGTACCTCGTCGGCCCGTCGCTGGCCCTGCGGCTGGGACACGCTCGGCCCGCCGACGAGGACGAGTATCCCCGACTCCACGCTGCCGTCGGCCGAAGCGCCCAGCAACTCGACATCCCGAAGCCGGACGTCCGGGTCGTCGACGCCAGTGCGCCGAACGCCTTCGCGGTCGGGCGGACCCCTTCGAACGCCACTATCGCGGTGACCGAGGGACTGCTCGACGCGCTCGACGACGAGGAACTCGATGCGGCGGTCGCCCACGAACTCGCACACGTCCGAAACCGAGACGCTGCGCTGATGAGTGTCGCCTTCCTCGTTCCCACGGTCGCGTTCTTCGTCGCGAAACTCGTGAGCGGGGTGTTCAACGGTCTGGGTCACTTCTGGGTCATCCCGGGCGACGACGATTCGGGCGGCTTTCTCGTCGCCATCGCGGCGATTCTCGCCTCACTGCTGCTCATGGGTGTCCTCGCGGTCGTCTTCTGGGCCGCTGGCTTCCTGAGCTACCGGCTGCTCTCGCGCTACCGGGAGTACGCCGCGGACAGGGCGGCCGCCGAGGCGACCGGGAACCCGGCTGCCCTCGTGAGCGCCCTGACGACCATCGAGGACGGGATGGAGCGGGCCCCGGAGCGTGACCTCCGCGAACTCGATGGCGGCGAGAGTGCACTCTACATCGTGCCGCTGTCGTCCGAGATGACCGAGGAGAAGACGCTGGTCAGTCCCAGAGTATTCCCGTCGTCGCATCCGCCCACAGCGGCGCGAATCGAACGGCTTCGAGAACTGGTGTAAGAACGCTAGTCAGCGCCCGAGGCCGCCGCGCTCGATGACGTCGAGGATGAACTTCACGTTCCGCAGAATCTCCTCGGGGGACGTGTCCTCGTTCTCGTCGTAGAGGTCGCTCGTCCGATAGAGGATGTTCGCGAGCTGGTCGGACTCGGTGGTCTCGGCGCGAATCTCGTCCGCTATCTCGCGGAGGTATCGCACCTTTTCGGGGTCGGGCGCGAACTCGCGCCCGGCGTCGTCGGCCGAAGTTGCCTCGGCGGTTTCGCCCTCTGCGTCGTCGCCGTCGTCACTCATCGGCTGTTGATGTGCTGCTGTCGCTTCACGAACCCGACGTTGTCCGCGACGGCTTCCGTGATGTCGCGGAACGCCTGTCCGGTCTCGTTGTCGTGGTCGAGGACCACGGGCTTGCCCTCGTCACCCCCCGTTCTGACGGCGGGGTCGAGCGGGACCGACCCGAGGAACGGCATGTCGTGGGCGTCGGCGAACTTCTGGCCGCCGCCCTCGCCGAAGATAGCGTGCTCGCCGCCGCAGTCGGGACACCTGAACGAGCCCATGTTCTCCGCGATGCCGAGGACGACGGTGTCGTGCTTGCCGAACATCTCCAGGCCCTTCCGGGCGTCGTCGAGGGCGACCTCCTGCGGGGTCGTGACGATGACACTCCCGGTGACCGGAACCGTCTGGAGGAGCGTCAGCTGGGTGTCGCCGGTACCCGGCGGCAGGTCGATGACCATGTAGTCGAGGTGGCCCCACTCCACGTCCTCCCAGAGCTGGGTGAGGACCTTGTGGACCATCGGGCCGCGCCAGATGACGGGGTCGTCCTCGCCGACGAGGAACGCCATCGACATGAGCTTCATCCCGTACTTCTCGGGGGGAACGAGCTTCTCGTCCTTCGTCGCGCCCGGCGGCTCGTCGGCGTCGACCATCCGCGGGACGTTCGGACCGTACACGTCGGCGTCGAACAGGCCGACGGAGGCACCCATGTCCGAGAGGCCGGCCGCGATGTTCACGGCCATCGTCGACTTGCCGACGCCGCCCTTGCCGGAGGCGACCGCGATGACGTTCTCCACGTTCGGGAACACCTGCTCGTCGCCCGAGAGGCCAGTGTCGACCTTCGCGGAGAGGTCGATGTCGAGGCCGGTATCGGCGAGGGCCGCACGGACCTCGTTGGCCAGGTTCGTCTCGACGGGCGAGTACGGTGCGCCGAGTGCGAGCGAGATGTGCACCGTCTCACCCACGACCTCCACCTCGTTCACCAGTCCGAGCGAGACGATGTCGTCTCCCAATGCCGGGTCCTCGACCTGCCGGAGCCGGTCGAGAATCGCGTCTGCGTCCATGGCCGGGTGTCGGGGCGAGCGAGCGAAAAGGATTGTGTTACAGTGTTTCGCGGATGCGGGGGCCGGACCGGTCACCGCGCCAGCTAAAATATATTTTAGCTAACATATTTGGTCGGCCGGGCCCGACCGACTGGTATGAACGAATCACTGACCGAATTCGAGGTATCGCACCCGGAAACGGACGGCCCGGTCGTCGAGACCGGGACGACCATCGTCGCCGTCTCGGCTCCTGAGACGGTCGTCGTCGCAGCCGACCAGCGAGCCAGTCTCGGTGGTCGCTTCGTCGCGAACAAGGACGTCCAGAAGGTCGAACAGGTCCACCCACAGGGTGTCATCGCGCTCTCGGGCTCGGTCGGGGCGCTGCAGTCGTTCGCCGAGACCCTGCGCGCCGAGGCCAGCCTGTACAGCGCCCGCCGCGGCGAGGACCTGTCACTGGAAGCGCTCGCCACCGTCGGCGGGAACCTGATTCGCGGCGTGCCCGGTCAGGTCATCCTCGGCGGCGTCGACGTGGACGGCCCCGCAGTCTACGAACTCGACGGCGGTGGCGCGGTCATGGGGACCCAGTATGCCGCTGGCGGCAGTGGGATGCAGGTCGCCTACGGGATGCTGGAAGGCGAGGCTGAGACGGTCGAGAGTGTCGCAGAGGCACGCGACCTCGCGGGACAGGCGGTCGCAGCCGCCAGCGAGCGCGACACTGCCAGCGGAAACGGTGTGACCGTCGCCGAAATCTCGACTGACGGTGTCGAACTGGACACCTTCGCCGACGCTGCGGAGGTGGTCTGAATGCAGGGTTCTACCAACCAGCAGGCGTACGACCGCGGGAGCACCATCTTCTCGCCCGACGGCCGGCTCTACCAGGTCGAGTACGCCCGGGAGGCGGTCCGACGTGGTAGTGCGACCGTCGGCGTCAGAACTGCGGACAGTGTGGTGTTCGCCTCCTACGGTCGGCGACGTTCCGACCTGCTCGAACCCGAGAGCATCGAGAAGCTGCACGACGTGGACGGTCGGCTCGGCCTCGCCTCGGCGGGCCACGTCGCCGACGCGCGTCGACTCGTCGACTTCGCGCGCCGGTTCGCCCAGCAAGAGCGCCTGCGCTATGGGCAGGCCCCGGGCGTCGAGACCACGGCGAAGGCCATCGCCGACCACGTCCAGGAGTCGACCCAGACCGGCGGGACCCGACCCTTCGGGACGGCACTGCTGGTCGGCGGGGTCCCGGCCGACGCTGGCACGGAAAACGAGACGGCCAGGCCGCGCCTGTTCGAGACGGACCCCTCGGGGACGCCGTACGAGTGGCGCGCAACCGCCATCGGCGGCGGTTCGGGCCGAGCACAGGAATTGCTCGAAGACGAGTGGGTCGCGGGGCTCAGCACCGAGGACGGCGTGTCGCTCGCCCTCGACGCACTCGCAGCCAGTACCGAGGACGACCTCGCGCCCGAGTCGGTCGGGCTCGCGGTGATGGATGCGGCCGGATACCGGTCGGTCGACCCGGGTGGCTACCTGACGTGAGAAAGCTGGGTCGAGTCACCGTGCGTGGCTGACGCCAGGTCAGCCGGAGACGGCGTCGGCCTCCGGCTCTCCATCGACCGCCACGCGCTGTGACTCGACCACGGTCAGGTCCCGCCCCACGAACAGGGCGAGTTCTTCGTCGGCGAGCCGGGTCGTGACGCGGACGGCCAGCGGGTCGGTCGAGAGGACCGTCTCACGCCACTCCGCACCGACGTTCCACACCGGCCTGTCCTGTACGCCCTCGCCGTGGTCGTGATAGAACGCGACCACGTCCGGGTGGTCGAGCACCGTCAGCGCGACCGGACAGCCGAGGTGGTCGCTGCACACGTCGCAGTCGAAGCGGGCGGTGACGACGGGGATGTCCGTCTCTGGTGCCGCATCGTCGACGCGCTCGACCCGTCCGAAGACCGCGCCGCCACAGGTCGGGCAGATGCCGTCCGCGAAGGTCGCGATGCGGTGGCGGTGGTACCGGTCGAACGCGGTCGGGAGGTCCTCGTCCTTCCGGGTCGCGTAGCCCGCGGGCGGAAACGGCAGTTCGAGGAGGTCGCGGTCGCAGTCGGTACAGCCGACTGTGGTCACGTTGTCGACGACCCGGGCCGTGAGTGCGGTCTCGCCGCAGAACGGGCAGGGGTCCGGAAGGGAGACCGGGTCCCGGTCGACGCTGTCGGTGAACTCTCCGGCGGCGATGGCGCGAGCCACCTGCAATCCGGCGTAGGTCAGCTCGTAGCGGTCGTCCTCGCGCTTGCGGACGTACCGACCGACGAGCTGGCGGAGGTGGTAGGCGAACCCCGCCGAGGTGTCGGCGTCGGTCGCCTCGAACAGCTCCGAGAAGCTCCGGGTGGTGGGGCCGTCGTCGGTGACGAGTTCGGCGAGCACCGTCATCCGAATCTCGTTGCCGAGCACCTGGAAGGCGTCGCTCGCCCCGTCGTCTGGCATGAGTCGGCGTAGTTCCCGGGGCGTGAAATGACTGCCGGATGTGGGGCATGTCAACATATCTCAGATAGTTTGATGTGAAATGGGTGATACGACCAGATAGAGGCAGAAAGATGCGTACCCTCCACTTCGCACTCGCCTGATTCTCCCGGCCGCCCAGTCCGGGCGGCACGGGTCTCACCCACCGTGGCAATAGCCGCAGCACCGCGGCTATCTCAGCGAAACCACCGCCCACGAGCACGTTCATACCGCCCAGCAGATAGCATCGACTGCCGACCGACCACCCTGTCCCACGACATGACAGGAAACGCTACACGACGATGACAGAAACGACACCGACAGACGACGAAGAAGACGACACGTTCGAGGAACAGCGAGAGCGGGTGGACCGTCCCATGGTCCGCCTGTTCCGCGAGTACGGCCGCGCACACTGGCTGGCCATCGTCGGCGGCATCCTCATGGGAATCGCCGCTCACACCATGGCGCTGTTGCCGACGTACGTCCTCGCCGAGACCATCGACGCGGTCTTCCTACAGAACAAGCCGCAGTACTCGCTCCCGCTGGTCCCGCAGTGGGTCGTCCCGGCCGGCCGGACCGACCAGTTCTGGTTCTCCGTCGGACTGGTCGGACTGACCTACCTGAGTTCGACCGTGTTCACCTGGCTGATGGGCCTGGGGCTGAACTCCTTCGCCCAGTCGGTCCAGCACAACGTACGCTCGGACAGCTACGACGCCATGCAGCGACTCGACTACGAGTTCTTCGCCGACAAGCAGACCGGCGAACTCATGAGCGTCCTGAACAACGACGTGAACCGGCTGGAGCAGTTCCTCAATGGCGGGATATTCATCGCCACGATGCTGCTCGTGAACGTGGGCGTGACCGCCGTGTTGCTCGCCTACCTGCAGTGGCAACTGGCCCTGTTGACGATGATTACGGTGCCGCTCATCGGGCTGTTCACGTACAAGTTCGTCCAGACGATTCAGCCGATGTACTCCGAGGTCCGGTCGACCGTCGGCAAGCTCAACTCCCGGCTCGAGAACAACCTCGGCGGTATCGAGGTCATCAAGGCCAGTACCACGGAGGACTTCGAAGCCGACCGCGTCACCGACGCCTCCCAGGAGTACTACGACAAGAACTGGAACGCTATCACCACGCGCGTGAAGTTCTTCCCCGGCCTGCGATTCACCGCCGGCATCGGGTTCGTCCTGACGTTCGCCGTCGGCGGACACTGGGTGCTGACGGGGCAGGCACCGCCGTTCATGAGCGGGACGCTCCGACCGGGGACGTTCGTCGCGTTCGTCTACCTCGGCCAGCGCTTCATCTGGCCGATGAGCCAGTTCGGTGAACTGGTCAACCTCTACCAGAACGCCCGCGCCTCGGCCGAGCGCATCTTCGGCCTGATGGACGAACCGAGCACCCTCGGCGGTGACGAGGACCTTCCGGCGCTCTGCGTCGAGGAAGGGACGGTCGAGTACGACCACGTCACCTTCGGCTACGACGACGACGAGACCGTTCTCGACGACGTCTCGTTCGACGTCTCCGGCGGCGAGATGCTCGCACTCGTCGGCCCGACCGGGGCCGGCAAGTCCACAGTCCTCAAGCTGTTGCTCCGGCTCTACGACGTAGACGACGGTTCCATCCGTATCGACGGTCAGGACGTCCGCGAGGTCACACCCCGGAGCCTGCGCGACGCCGTCGGGTACGTGAGTCAGGACACCTACCTGTTCTACGGGAGTGTCCGCGACAACATCGCCTACGGGAAGTTCGACGCCACCGACGAGGAGATTCGCGAGGCCGCGAAGGCCGCCGACGCCCACGAGTTCATCTCCGACTTCGAGGACGGCTACGACACCGAGGTCGGCGAGCGCGGAGTGAAACTCTCGGGCGGGCAGCGCCAGCGTATCGGCATCGCCCGGGTGCTCCTGCGCGACCCCGACATCCTGCTGCTCGACGAGGCGACCTCGGACGTCGACACCGAGACCGAACTCCGCATCCAGGAGAGCATCGAGAACCTGGTCGCGGACCGGACCGTTATCGCCATCGCCCACCGGCTCTCGACGGTGAAAGACGCCGACCAGATACTCGTACTCGAAGACGGTGCCGTAGCGGAACGCGGTACGCACGAGGAACTGCTCGACGAGGGCGGTACCTACGCCGACCTCTGGGGTGTGCAGGCCGGCGAACTGGAGACCATCCCCGGGATGGCCTAACTGACTACCCCGCCCCGATAACGTAACCCATTTCGGTTACAATCTGCCGTTTCTGGACACCGAATTTAATAACACAGACTCACAAGGGTTGGTACATGCTGACAGACGAGTTCGGTCGCGAGGTCACCGGTGTCCGGGTCTCCCTCACGGACCGGTGCAACTTCGATTGCGTCTACTGTCACAACGAGGGGCTGGGTGACACCCGGGGGCCGATGGACCCGCAGGACGGCGAGATGAGCGCCGACGACGTGGTCCGCTTTCTCGAAGTCGTCGCGGAGTTCGGCGTGGACAGCGTGAAGTTCACCGGCGGCGAGCCGATGCTCCGCCAGGACCTGGAAGAGATAATCCGACGCACGCCCGATTCGATGGAAGTCTCGATGACGACCAACGGGACGTTCCTGCCCGGTCGCGCCGAGGACCTCGTCGACGCCGGGCTCGAACGCGTGAACGTCTCACAGGACGCGATGGACCCCGAAGCGTTCGCCGAAGTGACCAAATCCGGTGCCTACGACCGCGTGATGGAGGGCGTGGAAGCCGCCCTCGACGCAGGTCTCGACCCCGTCAAGCTCAACATGGTCGTCTTCGAGCGAACCGCGGGGTACGTCCCCGACATGGTCGACCACGTCGCCGAGAACCGCGGGCTCCAGCTCCAGCTCATCGAGTACATGCCCGAACTCACCGGGAACCCCGACTGGGCCATCGACATCCAGCGTGTCCACGACTGGCTGGCCGAGCAGGCAACCGAGATAGAGCACCGCGAGATGCACGACCGACGACGGTACTGGATCGGCGGCACGAAGGCGTCGGGTGAGGGCGGGATGGTCGAGATCGTCGACCCCGTCGAGAACCCGACGTTCTGTGCGAACTGCCACCGTGTCCGGGTCACCCACGACGGCTACCTCAAGGGCTGTCTGAACCGCAACGACGACCTCAAACCGATGGGGGAGATGTCGAAACCCGAGATACGAGAGGCCTTCCGGAAGACGGTCACCGAGCGTGTTCCATACTACGGCGAGTACATGGTCCGCAACGGTGAGGGCGAGTGGGAAGTGAACGACGAGTACATCGACGCGCCGCCACAGACTTCGGACTGAGTCGCCGGCCGATTATCCGGTGGTTCGACGACACGTCCGGGCTCGTGGTTCCTGTTCGTGATTCCTGTTACTGGTATTAGACTTCCCGCGTGTGCGCGAGCAGGCGGTACCGATTACGAGAGGTGGGCCCGCTCGGTCGGGGAGAGTCTACCGTGATGTCACGGCGTACCATCCGAAATGCGTTCCGTTGCCCTTAAGTACTGTACGGGAATACGTGTGAACGCAATACGCTGCAGGGGCGCCGCGTCCCGAGTCCGAGAGGGCGAAGATAGACAATCGAGTTGTGGTAGCCAAGCCTGGCCCAAGGCGCAGGGTTGCTAACTCTGTGGCGTCAAGCCTCCGGGGTTCGAATCCCCGCCACAACGTCGGACCTTTCACACCGGCAATTGGGCACGGTGTGAGTCTTCCAACAAGATCGGAAGTGCATCGAGCACTTCCTCCACATACCACACATGAGTGCAGAAGAACCACAGGGCGAACAAGAGGACGAGGACCTTCGGTACTTCGTCCGCATCGGGCAGACAGACCTCGATGGGACGAAGACGGTCGAACGTTCGCTCATCGAGATGAACGGCATCGGCCGACGCACGGCACGAATCGTCGCCGAGGAGGCCGGCGTGGACCGAAAGGCCACGTTCGGGCTGCTCGACGACGACGAGATCGACGCCGTCGTCGAAACCGTCGAGAACTACGCCGACGAGGTTCCCGAATGGCTCACCAACCGCCAGAAGGAGTTCTACAGCGGCGAGACAACCCACAAGGTCGGTAACGACCTGGACATGTCCCGCCGTCACGACATCAACCGCATGAAGATGATCGACTCCTACAAGGGCGTCCGTCACAAGAAGGGACAGAAGGTGCGCGGTCAGCGCACGAAGTCCACCGGACGTACCGAGGGTACCATCGGCGTCAACGTCGAGGAGATCCGCGAAGAACAGGCAGCCGAAGAAGGTGGTGACGAATAATGGCACTCGGAAGCAACACCAAGCTCTACGAGACGCCGAACCACCCCTTCCAGGGCGAGCGTATCAGCGAGGAACACGGCCTCGTCGACCGCTACGGCCTGAAGAACAAAGAGGAGCTCTGGCGAGCACAGTCCGAACTGCGCGACTACCGCCGCGAGGCGCGTGACCTGCTCGGGCAGTCCCAGTCGCTCGAGGAGGCCGAGGAGAACGCAGTCGACTTCCTCAGCCGTCTCAAGCGCATCGGCATCCTCAGCGAGGAGGACCAGCTGGACGCCGTCCTCGCGCTCGAAATCTCTGACATCCTCGAGCGCCGGCTCCAGACCGTCGCGTACCGCAAGGGTCTCGCGAACACGACCCAGCAGGCGCGTCAGTTCATCGTCCACGGGCACATCACCGTCGACGGTGCCCGCGTGAGCGTCCCCTCCTACACGGTCGACGTGTCCGAGGAGGACTCCATCGCGTTCGACGAGAACAGCCCGCTCGCAGACGAACTTCACCCCGAACGTGCGGAGGGTCAATAAATGGCAGAAGAAGCTAACGACAAGTGGGGAGTCGCCCACGTCCACGCATCGTTCAACAACACCGTCATGACCGTGACCGACCTCACGGGTGCGGAGACCATCGCGAAGTCCTCTGGTGGGACTGCTGTCAAGCAGAACCGCGACGAGGCGTCGCCCTACGCGGCGATGCAGATGGTCGAGTCCATCGCGGACGAGATCCGCGCAGCTGGCATCGAGGGTCTGCACGTCCGCGTTCGCGGCCCCGGTGGCAACCTGCAGAAGTCCCCCGGCCCGGGTGCGCAGGCCGCGATTCGCGCACTCGCTCGCGAGGACTTCGAAATCGGCCGTATCGAGGACGTCACGCCGATTCCGCACGACGGCTCCCGAGCACCCAAAGGAAAAGGCGGGTTCTAAGCCATGGACGAGGACTACGAGGTCGAGTTCGTCGAACGCGGGGAACGCGAAGCACTGTTCCTGGTGCGTGGCGTGACGCCCGCGTTCGCTAACGGTATCCGCCGTGCGATGATTGCGGACGTGCCGACGCTGTCGATCGACGAAGTTCGTGTCATCGAGAACTCCTCGGTGATGTTCGACGAACAGATCGCACACCGACTCGGGCTCGTCCCGCTGACGACGCCCGAAGGCGAGTTCGACGAGGACGACGTCATCACCCTCTCCATGGACGTGGAGGGGCCGGCGACGGCGTACTCTGGTGACCTGGTCAGTATCGACGAGATGGTCCAACCGGCGGACCAGAACGTCCCCATCATCGACCTGAAGGACGACCAGCGCCTGGAACTCGAAGCCGACGCGGTCCTCGACACCGGTAAAGAACACGCCAAACACCAGGGCGGCGTCTCGGTCGGCTACCGCCACCTCCAGCACGTGGAGGTCGTCGGTGACGCGGCCGAGTTCGAGGAGGAAGAGCCGAACATCATCCGTGGTGTCGTCGAGATCGACGGCGAACTCGTCAACACCGCGGCGTTCGACAACGACCTCACCAAGAAGTTCCCCGGCAAGGAGCTGGAAGTCACCGACGTCGAGAAGGCGTTCGTCTTCCACGTCGAGACGGACGGCTCCATGACGGTCGAGGAACTCGTCACTCGCGCCATCGACTCCATCGAGGCACGGGCGACGGAACTGCAAGACGCGGTAACGCTATAATAGACACGTGACCCGTTCCAACCACACCCTGACGGCCGCACGCCCGACACGGAGCGCTGGCTCCCGGAGCATCGGCTCCAGCCACCGTCCCGTGACCAGCGCGAGCGAAGTCGTTCGCGTCGGGCGAACGCGGTCGATAATCGAAAGTGGTTTGAAGGGGGGCACGATAATCAGTAGTACCCGCAAGGGTGCGAGCAGGGATAGCCAAGTCTGGCCAACGGCGCAGCGTTCAGGGCGCTGTCCCATAGGGGTCCGCAGGTTCAAATCCTGCTCCCTGCATCACTTCTCTCACAACTATCAGGAGGAAAGCAATGAGTAAGACGAATCCGAGGCTCGGCAGTCTCATCGCCGAGCTGAAGTCGGTGTCTCGTACAGAAGACGCTGACGTCTGGAGCGACGTCGCAGATCGACTCGAGAAACCACGGCGGACACACGCCGAGGTCAATCTCGGGCGTATCGAGCGCTACGCACGCGAAGACGAGACGGTCATCGTCCCGGGGAAGGTCCTCGGGTCCGGTGCCCTGCAGAAGTCGGTGACGGTCGCCGCCGTCGACTTCTCCTCGTCCGCGAAGACCAAGATCGAACAGGTCGGCGAGACGCTCGAACTGGAACAGGCAATCGAACAGAACCCCGAGGGCTCGAACGTCCGGGTGATCCGATGAATCTCGCAGAATTCGACGCTGACGTCGTCATCGACGCTCGTGACTGCATCATGGGTCGCGTCGCGTCCCAGGTCGCAGAGCGCGCGCTCGACGGCGAATCCATCGCCGTCGTCAACGCAGAGCAGACCGTCATCACCGGCTCGAAAGACGACATCATGTCCGTCTACGAGAAGCGGGTCGACGTCGGCTCCGACCAGGGACCGTACTACCCCAAGCGGCCGGACCGCATCTTCAAGCGGTCCATCCGCGGGATGCTCCCGTACAAGGAGTCCTACGGTCGTGAGGCGCTCGAGAGTGTCCGCGTGTACGTCGGAAACCCGTACGAGGACGAGGACGCAGAGATCCTCGACGGGACGTCACTGGACCGGCTCTCGAACATCAAGTTCGTCCAGCTGGGCGAAGTCTCCGAGAAACTGGGTGCTAACGTCACATGGTAACCAACACGTCCGGGAAGAAGAAGACGGCAATCGCCCGCGCGACCGTCAAGGACGGCAAAGGTCGCGTTCGAATCAACTCCAAGCCGGTCGAGCTCGTCGAGCCGGAGATCTCGCGTCTGAAGATGCTGGAACCGTTCCGCATCGTCGACGACATCCGTGACGACGTGGACGTCGACGTCCGCGTCTCCGGTGGCGGTATCAGTGGACAGGCAGACGCCGTCCGCACCGCCATCGCACGTGGTATCGTCCAGCACACTGGCGACGCCGAACTCCGCGATGCGTACATGGAGTTCGACCGTTCGCTGCTCGTCAACGACGTGCGCCAGTCCGAGCCCAAGAAGTGGGGCGGTCCCGGCGCTCGTGCCCGCTACCAGAAGTCCTACCGCTAAGGTGATCAAACCATGATGGTACCAGTCCGGTGTTTCACGTGCGGCAAGGTCGTCGGTGAGCACTGGGAGGAGTTCAAAGCGCGAACGCGCGACGGCGACGAAGACCCGCAAGAGGTGCTCGACGAGCTCGGCGTGGACCGGTACTGCTGCCGGCGCATGCTCGTCTCGCACAAGGACCTGGTCGACATCGTCTCCCCCTACCAGTGATGCCACGACAACGTTACAATCGGTACGAGAAGGCTCGCATCCTCGGCGCACGAGCGCTGCAGGTGTCGTACGGGGCGCCAGTCCTCATCGATACCGACCAGACGGAACCGATCCTCATCGCGGCCGAGGAGTACGACGCGAACGTGCTACCATTTACGGTCAAGCGCGGTGATGACGACACATGACTCTCATCACGGACGTCAGACTACGACGCGTGCTGGACTCGCGTGGTAACTCGACGGTCGAAGCCGACGTGCTCACAGAGAGCGGTGGGTTCGGTCGTGCTGCAGCACCGTCGGGTGCCAGCACCGGCGAGTACGAAGCTATCGAGCTTCCGCCGGGCGAAGCCATCGCAAAGGCCCGCGAACACGCGGTCCCTCGGTTGGTCAACTCGGCCTACGCGGGGAACCAGCGTGAGGTCGACGCGGCACTGCACGCCGCAGACGGCACCGACGACTTCTCGGAAATCGGTGCGAACAGTGCGGTCGCCATCTCGATGGCAGCCGCGAAGGCCGGCGCTGACATGCTCGGTGCACCGCTGTACCAGCATCTCGGCGGCGCGTTCCGTGGTGAGAACTTCCCGACACCGCTCGGGAACGTGGTCGGTGGTGGCGAACACGCCGCCGACGCGACCCACATCCAGGAGTTCCTCTCCGCGCCCGTCGGCGCGCCGAGCGTGTCCGACGCGGTGTTCGCCAACGCGGCGGTCCACGGCACGGTTGCAGACATCCTCGACGAGCGCGACGAGCCCTGCGGCAAGGGCGACGAGGGTGCCTGGGCACCGTCCATCGACGACGCCGAGGCGTTCGAGATCGTCGAGCAGGCGACCGACGAGGTCGCCGACGAGTTCGGGTTCGAGATCGGCTTCGGCCTCGACATGGCCGGTGCCGAACTGTACGACGCCGATGCCGAGGTTTACCGCTACGGTGACGAGGAGAAGACGACGGCCGAGCAGATCGACTACGTCGCAGAACTCGTCGAGGAGTACGACCTCGTCTACGTCGAGGACCCGCTCGACGAGAACGACTACGAGGCGTTCGCCGAGCTGACCGACCGTGTCGGTGACCAGACGCTCATCTGTGGGGACGACCTGTTCGTGACGAACACGGACCGTCTCCAGGATGGCATCGACCAGGGTGCGGGCAACAGCATCCTCATCAAGCCGAACCAGATCGGGACGCTTTCGGACGCGTTCGACGCCGTCGAACTCGCCACCCGTAACGGGTACGACTCGGTCATCTCTCACCGGTCGGGCGAGACCGAGGACACGACCATCGCACACCTCGCCGTGGCGACCGACGCACCGTTCATCAAGACGGGCGCGGTCGGCGGCGAGCGAACCGCAAAGCTCAACGAACTCATCCGAATCGCAGACGACGCACTATGACAGAGCAAGAGCAAGAACAGGAAGGGCTCGACGCCTCCGACGTCGACGTGGACCCCGAACCCGCCGAAGGCGCGGGTCCGGCGGCCGAAGTCGAGGATGCCGAGCCCGTCGACGCAGAGGACGCCGAGGCCGCGGAGGCCGAGGCTGAAGAAGCAGAGCCGACACTCGACGAGGACGTCATGTCCGACGAGGAGGCAGACCTCCTCATCCCGGTCGAGGACTACCTCGGCGCTGGTGTCCACATCGGTACCCAGCAGAAGACCAAGGACATGGAACGGTTCATCCACCGTGTCCGCACGGACGGGCTGTACGTGCTCGACGTGGGCAAGACGGACTCGCGAATCCGCACGGCTGCGGACTTCCTCGCGAACTACGCCCCCGAGCAGATTCTCGTCACTTCGTCGCGCCAGTACGGTCGCTTCCCGGCGAAGAAGTTCGCCGACGCCATCGGGGCACGCGCCCGCACCGGCCGGTTCATCCCGGGAACGCTGACGAACCCGAAGTACGACGGCTACATCGAGCCGGACGTCGTGGTCGTCACCGACCCCATCGGTGACAGCCAGGCCGTCAAGGAGGCCATCACGGTCGGCATCCCGGTCATCGCGATGTGTGACTCGAACAACCAGACCAGCAACGTCGACCTCGTCATCCCGACGAACAACAAGGGTCGCAAGGCCCTGTCGGTCGTCTACTGGCTGCTGGCCAACGAGACGCTCGACCGCCGCGGTGCCGAGCCGAGCTACTCGCTCGACGACTTCGAGAGCGGGATTTAAGCGGCTTTTCGAGGTTTCAGTTTCCGCTTCGTTTTCTGTCGATATCGGTTGGGTAGTGACGACTCCGGTTCACGGGAGTGGATTCACAGCCGGTAATCGTCGAGGGTGGAGGGTGGTTCGACCCGTCGTCGACTCGCGCTGGTGGAACTGGAAACCCGACCCCCACCGCACAGCTCCACAGCCACACCCTCCCCAGCCGACTCCCTTCGCTCCGTTTCGTTTCACTTCACTCCGCTCCAGTCGTCCCTCGCGCGCTTTCGACTCGCGGCTTCACTGCCGTTCAGCACGCTCGAAAGCGCGCGCCCCCGGAAATTCAGTCCCGCCATCAGCCACGAATCCCCACGTCGATTCGACAACACTCTTAGTCTCCCCCCGGCGAGAACGGGTATGCACACGGCAAGCGCTCCCGGCAAGGTGTACCTGTTCGGGGAGCACGCCGTCGTCTACGGCGAACCGGCGATTCCCTGCGCCGTGGAACGCCGGGCGACGGTGACGGTCGAGGAACGGTCGGATGGGCGACTGCGGGTGGACGCCAAGGACCTCCACATCGAGGGGTTCACCGTCGAGTACGGCGAGACGGGGCCGGCTGTCGACGCCCCGAAGGCGATACTGGAGGCCGCGACGGAGTACGTCGACGGGGCCGTCGCGCAGGCGCGTGACGCCGCGGACGCGCCCGAAGCGGGCTTCGACGTGACCGTTGAGAGTGATATTCCCCTCGGTGCGGGGCTGGGGTCGTCTGCAGCGGTGGTCGTCGCTGGCATCGCGGCGGCGACGCGGGAGCTCGGCGTCGAACTGGACCCCCGTGAAATCGCCGAGCGGGCGTACCAGGTCGAACTCGACGTACAGGACGGGCAGGCGTCGCGGGCGGACACGTTCTGTTCGGCGATGGGCGGTGCGGTCCGGGTTGAGGGCGACGACTGCCGGACGCTCGACGCGCCGGACCTGCCGTTCGTCATCGGCTACGACGGCGGGAGCGGGGACACCGGGAAACTGGTCGCGGGTGTCCGCGACCTGCGTGACCAGTACGGGTTCGCGGCTGACACGGTGGCGGCCATCGGGGACGTGGTCCGCGAGGGCGAACAACTGCTCGAAGCCAGCGAGGCCGGGGCGGCCGAGGACGAGGCCGTACTCGCCGAACTTGGCCGATTGATGGACTTCGACCACGGCCTGCTGGAGGCCCTCGGCGTCTCCTCACGGTCGCTCGACGACATGGTGTGGACTGCCCGCGAAGCTGGGTCACACGGCGCGAAACTCACGGGTGCAGGTGGCGGCGGGTGTATCGTCGCACTGGACCGCACCGACGGGACGGAGACCGCGCTCTCGTACGAGGCGGCGTGTGAAGAGGTGTTCCGGGCGGCACTCGCGCACGAGGGGGTGCGTGTCGAATGACCGCCCCCACGATTCTCAAACTGGGCGGGTCGGTCATCACGGACAAAGAGCGCGCCGAGACGGTCGACGGTCCGGCACTGGACCGGGCTGCCGACGCGGTCGCGGGCCACGACGACATCGTCGTCGTCCACGGCGGCGGCTCGTTCGGGCACCACAACGCGAAGGCCTACGGTGTGAGCACGACCGAGGGCACACACGACGTCGACGGCGTCCTCGACATCCACAACGCGATGAAGGCGCTGAACGGCATGGTCCTCCGGCGACTCCACGAACGGGACGTCCCGGCGGTTCCGGTCCACCCGTTCTCGGCCGCCAGCCGAGACGAGGCGGGCGAGTTGACGCTTCCTGCCCAGCAGGTCCAGACGATGCTCGACGAAGGGTTCGTCCCGGTGCTCCACGGTGACGTCGTCGCCCACGCCGGCGAGGGGGTGACGGTACTCTCCGGTGACGAGATCGTCACGTCACTCGCGGCGGCGCTCGACGCCTCGCGGGTCGGCCTCTGCTCGACCGTTCCCGGCGTGCTCGACGCCGAAGACGCCGTGATTCCCCGCATCGAGGCGTACGAGGACGTGGCCGACGTGCTGGGCGGTGCCGACACGACGGACGTCTCCGGCGGCATGGCCGGGAAGGTCAAGACCCTGCTCGCGCTCGGGATGCCGGCGTCTATCTTCGGACTCGACGCACTCGCAGATTTCCTCGGGGGCGAGTCGCCCGGGACGACCATCGAGTAGTCCCCCGGAGAACAGTTGGCGAAGACGGCCTCAACAGAAGTTCTGCGTGACGTACACGTGGGTCCGTCCACCCTCCTGGAGAACCCAGACACCGATTCCCTCGTCGTTCCAGTACGGCCGGAGCAGGTTCTCCCGGTGGCTCGGCGAGTCCATCCATCCGTCGACGGCTCGTTCTGCGAGCTCGTGTTCCGTGTAGGCGGTCCCGACGAAGCTGGTGTAGTAGATGTTCTCGCCACCGTTCGCGTAGGTCAACGAGCCCGTCCGGATGTGGCAGTCGTACCCGAAGGCGTCGTAGCGGTCGCCCACCGTCTCGCCGTCGGGGGCGGTGTGGGCGAAGTAGTCGTTCTGGGCCATGTCGCGGCTGTGGTAGCGGGCGATTTCGGCCAGCGCCGGGTCGTCCCCGAGCGGGGAGAGCCCTCTCGTCGCCCGTCGGTCGTTGACCGCTTCGTGGACGAGTCCTTCGAGCAGGACGGCGTCGACGGAGCCCGTCGCATCGTCGACTCGCGGCGTGTCGGTGCCCGGGTCGAGCCGCGGGCTGCGGTCCGCGGTCGCCCGGTCGAGGAACCCATCGCCGAACGCCGTGGCCTCTCGCTCGAGGTCGACGACACCGCCCAGGTGCAAGAGGGCGAGTGAGAGGACGAGGGCGGTGAGGATGGAGCTGGTGACCCGAGACATCGTCGACTCTTCTAGTCGCCCTGAGGAGAAAAACTGTCCACTCCCGGTCGGTCGTCTCACCTAGCGACGAAACCGTCGGAACGGGCCGAGGAGGGAACCGAGTGCGCTCGCGAGGACGTTCCCGTCGTCGTGGGATGAGCCCCGGTCGGTCAGGTTGTACGACTGGCCGATGAAGACGGGGTCCTCGGCCGCCCGGTCGGAGACCCGCGCCAGACCCTGGCAGTCGTGTCGTTCGGGCAGCCGGTGTGTGCCGCAGTGACGGTCACCGCACTCGTTGCAGGTGTACGGGAAGCCTTCCGGCTCTGTTCCGCAGTGCGCACACTCTCCCATAGCCGTGTCTAGTCCTGCCGAACATTAAGTCTGTGCACCACTCTGTCATGGGTCCGGTTCTCGGTCGATGGGCCACGATTCTGGTGACTGGATGGGCCATCGTCGGTCGCGTGCGTGGGTGGGCACGGGTCGACTCCGACCGGCCCCTCCTGTCTCTGTTCTGGCGACAGGACGGGTCGTCTTGCAACCCACGCGTTTTTAAGCCCGGGGCTTGAATGGGGCAACAACAGACCCCGCGGGTAAGTGTGGTGGGGGCCACGGCACGTGTCGTCGGTCCTTTCCTGACCGAGTTCCTCCACCACATAGCGGGATTCACGCCGACGCGCTGCAAGACGCCGGGGCGAGTGTCCCGACCAGTCGCGGGTCTTTACATACCGAGACGCGGCATTTCGGTGCTATCAACAATGGAAGTCGAAATCGCAACCATCGGCGGCTACGAAGAGGTCGGGCGGCAGATGACTGCCGTCCGCGCGGGCGACGACGTCGTGGTGTTCGACATGGGGCTCAACCTGTCCCAGGTCCTCATCCACGACAACGTCGAGACAGAGAAGATGCACAGCCTGGACCTCATCGACATGGGGGCCATCCCGGACGACCGGGTCATGAGCGAACTGGAGGGCGACGTACAGGCTATCGTCCCCACACACGGCCACCTCGACCACATCGGGGCCATCTCGAAGCTGGCGCACCGCTACAACGCGCCGGTCGTCGCGACCCCGTTCACCATCGAACTCGTCAAACAGCAGATCGAAGGTGAGCAGAAGTTCGGCGTCGAGAACGACCTCATCAAGATGGAAGCCGGCGAGACGATGTCCATCGGGGACTCCGGCCAGGTCGAACTCGAATTCGTCAACGTCACACACTCCATCATCGACGCCATCAACCCCGTTCTCCACACGCCCGAGGGTGCCGTCGTCTACGGCCTCGACAAGCGGATGGACCACACGCCGGTCATCGGCGACCCCATCGACATGGACCGGTTCCGCGAAATCGGGCGCGAGGGCAACGGTGTGCTGTGTTACATCGAGGACTGTACCAACGCGAACAAGAAGGGCCGAACGCCCTCCGAGGCCGTCGCACGACGCCACCTCAAGGACGTACTCTACTCCATGGAGGACTACACGGGCGGCATCGTCGCCACGACGTTCTCCAGCCACATCGCACGCGTGAAATCGCTCGTCGAGTTCGCCCGCGACATCGGCCGCCAGCCGGTGCTGCTCGGACGCTCGATGGAGAAGTATTCGGGGACGGCCGAACGCCTCGGCTTCGTCGACTTCCCGGGCGACCTCGGGATGTTCGGTCACCGGAAGTCCGTCGACCGCACCTTCAAGCGAGTCATGAAGGAGGGCAAGGGCAACTTCCTGCCCATCGTCACCGGTCACCAGGGCGAGCCGCGTGCGATGCTCACCCGGATGGCCCGCGGCGAGACGCCGTACCAGCTGGACGACGGTGACAAGGTCGTCTTCTCGGCCCGGGTCATCCCGGAGCCGACGAACGAGGGCCAGCGCTACCAGGCCGAGAAGCTCCTGGGCATGCAGGGCGCACGCATCTACGACGACATCCACGTCTCCGGTCACCTGAACAGCGAGGGCCACTACGAGATGCTCGACGCGCTCCAGCCCCAGCACATCATCCCGGCTCACCAGGACATGAAAGGCTTCTCCGGCTACGTCGACCTCGCCGAGAGCGAGGGGTACAAGATGGGCCGTGACCTTCACGTGACCCGGAACGGGAACATGATACAACTGACCGAATGATGACAGACCCCGAGACGCGAGAACAGACTGTGCTCGACGCGGTCGGCGAGCGACGCGAGCTCGTCAACCAGGGCATCACCGAGGAGATGCCCATCAAGCGCCCGGAGCGCCTCTGGGAGGCCTCGCGCTACCTGCTGGATGCGGGTGGCAAACGGCTCCGTCCGACCGTCTTGCTGGTGGTCGGCGAGGCGCTGATGGACGTCGAACCGCTGTCGACGGATTACCGCGAGTTCCCGTCACTGGCCGACCAGCCAGTCGACCTGATGGCGGCGGCGGTGAGCGTGGAAGTCATCCAGACGTTCACGCTCATCCACGACGACATCATGGACGACGACGACCTCCGGCGCGGCGTGCCGGCGGTCCACAAGGAGTTCGACCTCGACACCGCCATCCTGGCCGGTGACACGCTCTACTCGTCGGCGTTCGAGATAATGCTCAACGCGGATGCCCCGAGTTCGCAGGTGGTCGCGGCGATGGATACGCTCGCCTCGACCTGTACGAAGATCTGCGAGGGACAGAGCCTCGACGTCGCCTTCGAGGAGCGCGCAGACGTGCTCCCCGAGGAGTACCTCGAGATGGTCGAACAGAAGACCGCAGTGCTGTACGCCGCCTCGGCGGCCATCGCGGCGGAGTTGCTCTCGGCCGACGACGAGACCGTCGAGGCGCTCTACGGCTACGGGCTCGACATCGGGCGTGCGTTCCAGATTCAGGACGACGTGCTCGACCTGACGGTCCCGTCGGAGCAGCTGGGCAAGCAACGCGGCTCGGACCTCGTCGAGAACAAACAGACGCTCATCACGGTCCACGCCCGCGAACAGGGCGTCGACGTCGACGGACTGGTCGACACCGACAGCGTCGAGGACGTGACCGAGGCCGAGATAGAGGAGGCGGTGCAGGCGCTCGAAGACTCGGGCAGTATCGCGTACGCCAACGACAAGGCCCGCGAACTGGTCGAGCGCGGCAAGGACCGTCTCGAGTGCCTCCCGGACAACGAGGCACGCGACCTGCTGTGTGACATCGCGGACTACCTCATCGAGCGCGGCTACTGACCGCTGTCGGACCGCTTTCTCCCGATTCTGGGCACGACTCAGATTCTGAGTCGAGCGCTGACTCGGTGCTCGAAATCGTGCGCGGTTTTAGTGGCTCTCCGTCGGTACCGGTAGGTATGCCACAGGACAACACCAGAACGACGCGACGACGACTGCTCGCCGGTGGGGCGGCAGCAGTCTCGTTCGGTCTGGCCGGGTGTCTCGGCGGCGATTCCCAGATAGAACCCGAGCGTCCGAACGACGACGGCGAGGGCAGTCTCGGTGAGTTGCGGTGGATACTCGAAGAGCAGTACGCGATGCAGGTGACGAGCATGACGTTCAGTGAGGGCCGGGTCGATCTGGAGTACAGTTCACAGGCGACCTCCCGCGCGGAGTCCCGCGAGGAGATCGGTGCGGTCATCTCGGCGTACGGCCTCATCGTGGCACACGACGGCCCGTCTGAGGTTCTTCGGGCGACTATCGCGGACCGGTTCGCCGAACAGGCGACCTCCTACCAGATTCAGGCGTCGTGGGTGAAGCGATGGCGAAACGGCGACATGTCGGACTCGCTGGTGGCTCAGCGGGTGTTCAACACGCGGACCTTCCCGGAGTCCGCGGGCGCGACCCAGTAGTCCCGGCGAAGACCGGTGTGTCCGTGGCGAGCCGACTGGCGTCGGCACTGTGCAGTGTCGTACCATGGCGTATCCCGAAGTGGTCGACAGGCAACGACGGCGGCAACGATAGTGGAACGCGGTCCGTGGGTTCGGTTCGGCGGCGGCGCGGCGAGACATCACGACTGTTTTGACGCCCCTCGGAGTACGTGGGGGTAATGGACGATTCACTCCGCGAGCAGGTCGAAGAGGAGGCAGAGAAACACGCCCTGTTCAACGCCATCAAGCACGAGAGCGAGGCGAACGTCGGGGCGGTCATGGGCCCGCTCATGGGGGATAACCCCGAGTTCCGCCAGCACGGCGACGAGATTCCCGGTATCGTCGGGCAGGTGTGTGGCCGGGTCAACGGCCTGGATCTCGCGGGCAAGCGAGAGCGACTGGGCGAACTCGCCCCAGAGATGCTCGAGGAACTCGACGCAGAGGAGGAGGAGGACGACCGCGTGCTGGGCGACCTCCCGAACGTCGACGAGTACGACCAGGTCCGCATGCGCTGTGCGCCGAACCCGAACGGGCCGTGGCACCTCGGCCACGCCCGGATGCCCGCCGTCATCGGGACGTACAAGGAGCTGTACGACGGCTGGTTCTGCGTCCGCTTCGACGACACAGACCCGGAGACGAAACGCCCGGACCTCGACGCCTACGACGCCATCCTGGAGGACGTGGAGTATCTCGGGTTCGAGCCCGACGACGTGTTCAAGGCGAGCGACCGCGTCGAGACCTACTACGACCACGCCCGCGAACTCATCGAGATGGGCGGGGCGTACACTTGCTCGTGCTCGGGCGAGGAGTTCTCCGAGCTGAAGAACGACGGGAAGCCGTGCCCGCACCGAGACAAGGACACGGAGACGACCATGGCGGAGTTCGAAGACATGGTGGCCGGGGAGTATTCCTCCGGCGAGATGGTCCTGCGCGTGAAGACCGACATCGAGCACAAGAATCCGGCGTTGCGTGACTGGGTCGCCTTCCGGATGATAGACACGCCTCACCCGCGCGAGGTGGCCGAAGACTACCGCTGCTGGCCGATGCTCGACTTCCAGTCCGGCGTCGACGACCATCTCGTCGGTATCACCCACATCATCCGCGGCATCGACCTGCAGGACTCCGCGAAGCGCCAGCGCTTCCTCTACGACTACTTCGGCTGGGAGTACCCCGAGGTCGTCCACTGGGGCCACGTCCAGGTCGACGCCTACGACATCAAGATGTCCACGTCGACCATCAAGCAGTACATCGACGAGGGCAAACTCGACGGCTGGGACGACCCCCGCGCGCCGACCATCCAGAGCCTGCGCCGCCGGGGCATCCGCGGCGACGCCATCGTGGAGTCGATGCTCGAACTCGGCACCTCCACGAGCGACGTCGACCTCGCGATGTCGACGGTGTACTCGAAGAATCGCGACCACATCGACGACACGGCGGACCGCCAGTTCCTCGTCCGTGACGGCACCGAACTCGGTATCGTCGGCGGTGCGCCGGAGGCCGGCCACCCGCCGGTCCACCCGGACCACGAGGACCGTGGCGACCGCGACATCCCGGTCGGCTCGGCCGTCCTCGTCGAACCCGACGACCTGCCCGAGCGCGAGGAGCGCATCTGGCTGAAGGGCCTGGGCTGCTTCCGGTTCACCCGTGACGCCCTGCAGTACACCGGCGACGACATCGACGCGGTCCGTGAGGAGGGCGTCGACGTCATCCACTGGGTGCCAGCCGAGGACAACGTCCCGGTCGAGCTGTGGACCATGGACGGGGTCGTAGAGGGCAACGCCGAACCCGGCTTCCGCGACCAGCCCGTCGACGCGATGGTGCAGTTCGAGCGCGTCGGCTTCGCCCGGGTGGACGCACACGAGGACGAGAAGTCCGTCGCGTACTTCGCACACAAGTAGCGAAACTCTGGACACTCAGACGATTCCGAGCGCCAGCCAGCCGGCGACCACGACCGCGACGACGCCGACGGTCAGTCCGACCGCGCCCCGAACCGCGTTGGCCGCCGCTCGCGGGTCGGTATTCTGTTCTTCGACCACGTAACAGTCGTCCAGCACGTGCGCACGGCCGAGTTCGTAGTCAGCGTCGGGGTCGGTCGTCTCGCTCGCGTGGCCCACGGCGAAGACCTCGTCGGGTCTCTGCGGTTGGTTCTCGTCGCCCCCGGCGACACTGGCACCTGCGAGGTCGACGACCGCGGTCCCCGTGTCGTCGCTGAGGTAGAGTCGCTCGTCTCCGTCCGGTGCTTCGGTTGCCGTCACCGTCCCAGCGACCAGCGCGGTCCCCCGCGAGAGGGTCGCGATTCTGGTCCGTTCGACCCGCGAGAGGAAGTGCCAGCGCCGGAGTCGGGACGCGCCGTACTGGAAGAACGCGACACCGAGGGGGAACAACCCCATCGGGAACACCACCTGCACCCCGGCCATCTCACAGCAACACCGCGACGAGGAACCCGACGAGCATCGAAGCCGTCAGGAGCACCTGCACGACGATGCTGGCGAGGATGCCGACCGTGGTGTACGCGGCGGCCCGCGCGGCGTGGTTGTGGTCGCCTTTCTGGTAGAGTTCGACGGCGAAGACGGTCCCGGCGACGCCGAGGATGATGCCGAGAGGGCCGACGACGAACAGGAGGACGAACCCGACGAGTCCCGCGAGCGCGGTGGTCGTCCACGAGGCACCGCTGGCGCGGGTCGAGACCACGTCCGCGAGCTGGTCGGCCACGACTGCGAACAGACCGACGAGGACGAGCGCGACCGCGGCGAGGGTACTCAGTCCGTCCCCCACGTACCAGTAGCCTGCGACGGCCGCGACGGAGACGAGTGGGCCGGGCAACGAGGGGACGGCGCTGCCGACGACCCCGATGACGAGAAGGACGAGCGCGACCAGAAACGCGGGGTCGGCGAGACCTGTCGAAACCATACGTCGAGTACTCGCTTCCGGGAGATGGTTCTTTCCCAGGACGGCCGGGCTTGAGCACCACGTCACCCGTCGAATGCAACCGATTCGTCACGTTCGGCTGTGTGGCCGGTCGTACCGGCAATCGGCCCGTCACCTCACGCGACCGAAAATCGCAGGCGAGCGTGGTTGTTCATGGACGTAGATTTAAGTTCCCGCCGTGGGTTGCCACTAGGTGACAATGGCCATAGACCCGAACTTCGAGGACAACCGCGAAGTCGTCGACGAACACAACGGACACGACGTGTGGGGCCCGGTGGACGAACCCGAGACGCTCGGCATCCACGGGACCCACGTCGCCGTCGACTTCGACATCTGTCTGGCCGACGGTGCCTGTCTGGAAGACTGCCCGGTCGACGTGTTCGAATGGGTGGACACGCCGGGGCATCCGGAGTCTGAGATAAAGGCCGACCCGGCCAACGAGGCGCAGTGCATCGACTGCATGCTCTGTGTCGACGTGTGCCCGGTCGACGCCATCGACGTGGACGCCGGCCGCCAGGGGCGAGCATAAGCGAACATGACGCTCAACATCGCTGTGATGACGAAGGGGGTGCCGGACTTCCGCGAGGGGCAGGTGTCGTTCGACGAGGACGGCCACCTCGAACGGGGGAAGACACCCACGGTGATGAATCCGAACGACAAGTTCGCGCTCCGGGCCGCTTTGCAGACGAAGGTTCGCCACGGCGGGAACGTGACACTGCTGTCGATGGGCCCCCCCGGCTACGAGGGCATCCTCGAAGAGGGGATGCGCGACGTCTACGCCGACGACCTCGTCCTGGTGTCGGACCGCGAGTTCGCGGCCGCCGACACCTGGGCGACGTCCATCACGCTCGGGACCGCCATGGAGCACATGGACGACATGCCGGACATCGTGTTCGCGGGCTTCAAGACCGCGGACGGGGAGACGGGCCACACCGGCCCGCAGACCTGCTGGTGTCTGGACTGGCCCATCGTGACCCACGTCGTCTCGCTCGACATCGACGAGGAGGCCGGGAAACTCCGGGCCAGGCGACTCGTCGAGGGCGACGTAGACGAGATAGAGACGGTCGAGGCGCCGATGCCGTGTTTCGTCGTGACCGACCCGGACTTCGAGCCGAGCTACCGTCGCGCCGACCACCGGCTCCGGCTGAAGGACCTGCGCGCCGAGACGAAAGCACGCGCGGAGAACTTCAAGGACCACCTCACGATGTGGAACCACGAGGAGTTGAACCTCGACCCGGACTACGTCGGTCTGGACGGCTCGCCGACGATCGTCTCCTCTGTCGACCCCATCCCGAAGGCTCCCGCCGAGCGCGAGGCCACGATGGTCACACCAGAGGACGAAGAGGGCATGGAATCGGTGATGGAAGAGCTGACGCCGTTCGTGGCGGGTGATTGACGATGCCTGAACTGGACCCCAACGACTACGACATCTCCGAACTCGGCCCGGCACTGAAAGACATCGAGGACGTCGAGGAACTGCGCGAGATACTGGCCGCCGAGGAGGCGGGCCAGGACCGCGTCGGCGCGAAGAAGCTCATCGAGAGCCGCATCGAGAAGTTCGAGGACGACGGTGAGGAGGTCGACGCGGACGCGCTCGACCCGACCGAGATGTCCGCGGCGGACGTCGGGAACGCCGTCCGGGACATCGACGACGTCGACCAGCTGCGATCGCTACTCGAACGCGAGGAGGCGGGCGACGACCGTTCGAGCGCGAAGAAGCTCATCCAGAAGCGCATCGACGACCTCTCCGAGAGCGAGGAGGAAGAAGGCGAAGTCGAAGCCGACCTTCCACCCGAGGAGAAGTACCCCGAACTCGACCACCCGACCGCGGACAAGCGTCACGTCCGGGCCATCGAGGACGGCACCTACCGCGACATGTGGGTGTACTGTGAGACCCAGCGCGGCGAACTGCTCGACGTCTCCCGGGAGATGCTCGGGAAGGCACGCCAGTTGATGGACGACTACAACGACGACTACGACGAGGCCGAACGCGTCGTCGCGGTCCTCATCGGCGACGACGTCGAACGCCTCGCCGACGAGTGCATCGCGCTCGGGGCCGACGTGGTCGTCTACAAGGAAGACGAGCGTCTGCACCGGTTCCGGCACAAGGCGTTCACCGAGATATTCTGCGACATGGCCCGCTGGGGCGGCGACCCCGGCGTCGGCAACCCCGAGGAGAGCGACTGGCGAGACTACGACGAACCCCGGTACGCGCTCTTCCCGGCGACGAACAACGGTCGCGACCTCTCCGCGCTGGTACAGGGCGAACTCGACTCCGGGCTCGCCTCGGACTGTTCCGGCCTGTACATCGAGAGCGCCGAGATTTCGAACCCGGTCAAAACTGGAAAGCCGGGGACGACCAGAACGTTCGAGCGCATCCTGCACATGAAGCGCCCGGACTTCTCGGGCTTCGAGTACTCGACCATCCTCTGTATCGACAACCCGCACCGGGACTTCCACCCGCAGGGTGGGTCGGTCATCCCGGGGAGCTTCGAGATACCCGAGCCCGACGAGAGCCGCGAGGGCGAAGTCGTCCACCGCGACACCGACCTCTCCGACGACTGGTTCCGCGTCGAGGTGCAAGACGCCGACGTGCTCGACAGCGGCGTCGACCTCACGGGCCACGAGGTCATCGTGGCCATGGGTCGCGGTATCGGCGACGACCCGACCCGCGGCATGGAACTGGGCCTCGAACTCGCCGACTGCTTCGAGGACGCCGACCTCGGCGTGACCCGTGGCATCGTCACTGGCTCGTACCAGTTCGACGGCCACGTCGAGCAGTACACCCACGAGGAGCGCCAGATCGGCGAGACCGGGCAGGTCGTCGAGCCGAAGCTGTACATCGCCGCCGGCATCTCCGGCGCGGTCCAGCACAAGGTCGGCATGGACGAATCGGACACCATCATCGCCATCAACACGGACCCGGACGCCAGAATCCGGGACTTCTCTGATTACTTCATCGAAGGAGACCTGTTCGACGTGCTACCGAGACTCATCGAAGCCGCCAAGACCGGGGAGCTGAGTGCTGCAGTCGCGAACACCGCCGTCGCCGGTGCCGGAGGTGACGACGATGACTGAGCGAGAGCACTACGAGGCGGTCGTCGTCGGGGCCGGTCCCGGTGGGGCAGCTGCCGCGGCACGGCTGGCCGACCACGGGGTCGAGACGCTGGTGCTCGAACGCGGCGTCGACGCCGGTTCGAAGAACGTCTCCGGCGGGCTCATCTACGCCGAACGCTCCGCGCCGTACACCATCGACGACCTGTTCCCGGACTTCCGCGAGGAGGCCGCAGAACGCGAGATAACCGACTACTACATGGACAATCTCGCGGACGGAAAGGTCAAGACGTACGACCTGACGTCGCTCCACGAGAACGACACGCTGTGGTGTGACGCGGTGCTCCGGCGCAAGATGGACTCCTGGCTCGCCGAGCGGGTCCACGAGAAGTGTCGCGAGACCGGTGGAGGCCTCCTGACCGAGGTCCGTGTCAACGGCCTGCTCCGGGAGAACGGTGAGATAATCGGTGTCACCTGCGACGAACTCGACGACATCGAGGCGGACATCGTCATCGCGGCCGACGGCGTGAACTCCGAACTCGCGCGGGAGGCGGGCCTGATGGACTGGGAGGACCCGGACGAGTACTTCCAGGGTGTGAAGGCGGTCGTCGACCTGCCGGAGGGCCACGTCGAGGAGGCTTTCGACATCGGCGAGGAGGAGGGCGTCGCCCGCCTGTTCTCCGGCGACCTGTTCCAGGGCGTCCGGGGTGGCGGGTTCATGTACACCAACGAGGACACGCTCTCCATCGGGACCGTGTTCCACCTCGACAGCATCGCCAGCGAACGCGCCGAACCGCAGGAGCTGCTCGACGCCCTGTTGACGCACCCGCATCTCGGGCAGTGGTTGCCCGACGAGTACGTCGAACTGGAGTACTCCGCGAAGCTCGTGCCGGACTCGAAGAAGGCCGCGCTGAAACGCCCACACCGGGACCGGCTGCTGGTCGTCGGCGACGCCGCCGGACAGATGCAGGCCCAGGGCCCCATCATCAAGGGGATGAACCACGCCGTCACGGCGGGTGCCCTCGCGGCCGACGCGTTCGTCACCGCGAAGGGTCGCTCGGGCATCACGGCGGGCCAGCGCTACACCCAGATGCTCGAGCGCGAGGGCGTGATGGGCAAACTCCGCCCGAAGGCGTACGAGTGGACCAGTCCCGTCACGGAGAACTCGACGCTCGCGGGCGTCATGGAGACGGTCGCGAAGTCCCCGGTCGGCAAGGCCGCACTCGGCCTCGGCGTCACCGAGTCGGTGGTCAAGCGAGCGTTCAACTCACCGCGGATGATGACCATACTGCCGGACATCCGCCCGGCCTACGTCACCATTCCGACCCTGCTCGCGAAGACGCAAGGTGTCCCGGTCGAGGGCGAGAACACGGTCGAGCCGCCGAGCCTCGAAGAGCGCATCGGCGACCTGACCTACGACACCGACATCGGGAATCCACACATCACCCTCGAAGACGAGTCGTTCGCGGCCAGCGGGACCGCCGTCACAGCCTGTCCGGTGTCCGCCGAGGGCTTCGGAGGGGGCTGTTACCGGTCCGAGATGGTCAAGACGAACGGCTCCGAGGAGAAACTCGTCAGCCTCGACACCCAGCCCTGCGTCGAGTGTGGCACCTGTGCCGTAGTCGCCGACACCACCTGGGAGCACCCGCGCGGCGGGAAGGGCGTCGAGTACAAACAGGGATGAACGTCCGGGCGCGCATCGACGAACTCGAAGCCGAGGTCGAGCGCGCCGAACAGACGTTCGACCCGCCCGCGGACCCGGACGACCGTGCCAGACGGTACTGCCGCGAGGGAGTCGGCCCGACCGTCGTGTTGTACGTGGACTGTCGGACCGGTGGCCCACACCTGCCGGCCGAGCAATGCAGCCGACTCGAAGCCGTGTTGAACCGATGGCTCGACCTCTACGGGCGCTGTTACGGGGTCGACCTGAACACGACCTTCCCGCTGCGGACGGCGGCCGAGTTGCTCATCGAGACGCACAGTGCGGTCGACGTGGCACAGTTGTTGACGACGGTGCCCGAGCGGCACTGACCGTCCCGTTCCGCTTTCGTGGTCTCCTGTTTTGACGGTCTTCCCGACGACGATTCGAGTTCGTCCACCCTGAAAAGCCCGGGACGGTACAGGGTCAGGACCTATATACAGGCCAGTACCCGGCCGTTCGCTCCCGCTTCTCCCCGGCTAATTTCACGAACAACCATTAAGTAGCGGGCAGTGGTAACAGTACTCATGAAACTCACTGACAAACTGAGCTTCGACCACGAGGACCGTCAGGAACTCTACGAGTACGTCGAGAGCCACGGGACGGTCAAGCGAAAGGAAGTCGAACAGGCGCTCAAGATGGACCCACGAGCGGTACGACATCACGTCGCCATCCTGAAGCGCGACGGCTACCTGACCGACGAGGGCGGCGTCCTGCGGGTCGCCTTCGAGGACGAGACTGCAGCCGAGGAACACGTCAGTGACGAGGTCGAGTTCGTCATCCGGCAGGCCCACCAGTCCGACCTCTCCGGCCTCATCGGTGCCATCCGACACGTCGCCGACGAGGGCACCTACATCGAGGCCGAGGAGGTCGCGGACATCCTCGACCACGAGGAGGTACTGCTCCGGCACAACGAACTCGAATCGCGGATGTTCTTCGTCGCGACCGTCGACGAGGACGTGGTGGGCTGGGTCCACATTCGTGTGCCGGAGATGGAGAAACTCCGTCACAACGCAGAACTCACCGTGGGCGTGCTCGCGGAGTACCGCGGACACGACATCGGGAGCCACCTGCTCGAACGCGGCGTCAACTGGGCGAAACAGAACGGCTACGAGAAACTGTACAACAGCGTCCCGGCGACGAACGAGGGGGCCATCGAGTTCCTCGAGAAGCACGGCTGGGAGACCGAAGCAGTTCGGGAGCACCACTACAAGATAGACGACGACTACGTGGACGAAGTGATGATGGCGGTGTCGCTCTGACCGACTCGTGACCGCTCAGGGCCACTCGTTCTCTTTTCCGTCGATGGGTTCGGTGACGACCCCGTCTTGCTGTCCGAGTCCGCGAGCGTGCGAGACGCAGACGTTTCTGTCCTCGGCCCACGGGACGTGGAGCCTGACGGCGGCCTCGCGGTCACAGTCGGGTTCCGAACAGCGCATAGACCGGCTTCTCCCCCCAGCCTAACGAAACTATCTGTCGTGCCTGGTCCTCCTCAGGTCTCTTCGTCGCGGTGTCTGTCGCGTTCTTCCCTGGCCGTTTCGTCGCCGTAGTCGTCGACGAGGGGGCGAAGGCCGTCGCCCACGGCCCGCATCGCCATCCGACCAGAGTGGTACCCGAGTTCGTCGGCGACGGTGTCGGCGTCGTGTGCCTGCAGGATTCGAGCGACGAGGACGCGCTCGTGTTCGGCGTCGAGGGCAGTGGCTCCCGGGTCCGGGTCGACCAGGTGCTTCACGACGAGGGCCCGGAACGGGCCGGGAGCGACGTCGTACAGTCCGGGGCCGTAGGCCGTCCCTGCGACGGCACGCCAGGCCATCGCGTCGAGGTCAAGGGACACGTCGACCTCGCAGGCGTGGAGAGCGGCCCGGACCTCGTCCGGCTCCATGTCCCGCAGGGCGTCGGTCAGGACGCCGTCGATTCGACGGGCGAACCAGTTCGCGTGCCGGTCGTGGAGGTCCTCGCCGGCGGGCGAACACGGGGAGAGCATCACGGCGGAGTACTCGCCCGAGACGTCGTTCCTGGTGGTCGAGAGGTGGACCGTGTGGTAGTCGTTGCGGTCCCAGAACCGGAGGAGGTCGGGAGTCGCCCCGTAGCCGACGCCGAGCCAGTCGACGTCGTCCGTGTACTCTTCGCGGACGCGAGCGAGCAGGTGCGAGCCGAGCCCCCGGCCACGCGCGACGTGGTGGGTCGCGATGCGGACCACACGCTGGCCGACCGGTCCGGCGGCGGCTTCGTCGCGTAACTGGCTCGTCAGTACGTCGGGAATCATGTTCCCGTTGATGCGCCCGCCCTCGTAGATGCGGGCGCGTGTCTCCTCGTCGAGGCCGCCTTCGCGTGCGAGCAGGGCCACGCTGACGACGTGACCGTCGTGCGAGAGCGTTCGCACCGTGAGGTTCGGCGCGTCGAGCAACCGGGCGAGGTCGTCGGGCTGGGTCTGGTAGTGTGCGAGGACGAGCAGTCCGAAAGTCTCCCGGAGGAGCGTCGGGTTCGCGAGCAGGTCCTCGGCGCTCGGCTGCCCGTACTCGACCGACCCCGGGGTCGCCGCAGCCACCAGCTGGTCGACCGGCGGCCGGGCGTCGAGGCCGAGGGCGTTGAACGACCACACCTCCACGGGGTCACCGGCGGCGTACCGGATGGGGGTCGTGAGGCGCGCTTCGCGGACCTCGTGGTCGCTGTCGTCGAGGTGGGCCCGGAACCGGACCGAGAAGCCCCTGCCTGCACCTTCGTAGCCGTGGATGGTCGAGGCGTAGGCGACGCGGTCGGCGGCGAGCGTAGCGTCCAGCAGGCGGACCGAGATGGCGGCGGCCTCGTCCACGACGAGGATGTCCGGTTCGGTGGCCTGTTCGGCAGCCCGTGGCGGTGGTTCGTACCTGACTTCCCCGCCGGTCGTGGTGACGAGGTGGGTGTTCTCGTCGGGGTGGTCGCCAGCGACCGCCAGCACGTCGAACAGTTCACGCGCCCGGTCGAACGCCTCGGCCGCGTTCCGGTAGCTGGGTGCGGTGACGAGCACGTCCTGCCCGTCGGCGGCGAACGCGCCGGCCGCGATGCCGGCGGCGCTCGACTTCCCACGGCCGCGGTCGGCTTCCAGCACCAGGGCGCGGTTCGCGTGTTTCAGAAACTCGAAGTCGTGGACGGCCTCGACCTGGTCGGCCGTCCGGCACGCCTCGTAGGCCGCCCCGGGGAAGTCGAACTCGGCGGGTGGTGAGAACGGTGGGTCGGGACGGCGGGGCGCAGGGTGCGTCAGTCCGTCGTCCTCGACGGTCCCAGAATCGACGTCGTAGATGGCGATACCGCGATGTGCCCTGAGCGTCTCGACGAACCGCGAGCGGAAGTGGCCGGTCACGTCGTCCTGGGTGAACGGGAGGACGGCCATCCCCGCGTCGAAGTCGTCGCGGCGGTCCGGCCACTCCGAGAGTGGCGGTGTGAGCAGGACAAGGAGACCGCCGCCGTCGACTGCACCGGTGACCTGTCCGAGTGTGTTCGGGCGCAACTGGTCGTGGGCGTCGACGACGATGCACTCGTGAGTCGTCCCGAGCAGCGACCCCGCCTGACGCGGGCCGACCTGCGGGCAGCGCAGGAAGTCGTGCTCGCTCACCAGTGCGGTGGCGGTGATGGGTACCGCGAGCTCGTCGAGGACCTGCTGGACGACCGCCTCGCAGTTCCCGCGAGCACCTGTCAGGACGAGGACTCGTCGCTCGTTCACCGACCGGGCTTCCGCACGGAGTGCGGTCGCCACCTCGACTGCGTCCATGCCTCCTCGTTGGCGAGGCGACAGGAAGTGCGTTGTCGTTCCGCCCGAGAGGAGTCTTGCTCTCCAGTGACACCACCCGGTCAAATATAAGTTCACGCGCGACTACTCTCACCCATGCCTGGGGGGCAAGAACAGCTGAAAAGCACCGAATACGAACGTATCGTCCGCCGTGTCGTCGAAGCGGGCCACGATGGGGGAGACCCGACTGTCTTCTACGACCACTTCTCGAACGACTGCGTCCTCATGTCCGACCCGTCGAAGCGGTTCGGACCTGCCGAGCTGGCCGACCGGATTCTCCGGTTCCATCGGGCCGTCCCCGACGTGAGCGAGACGGTCGAGAGCGTCCACGTCGACGGCGACGTCGTCGTCGTCCGCACGACGCGCACGGGGACCTTCGAGAACGAGTGGCGACTGTCCATCGAGGGGGAGGAACTCGTCTTCGAGCCGACCGGCGACCGGTTCCAGTGTGAACTCGTCTACACCGGCCGGTTCGAGGACGACGAACTCGTCGAGATAGACGGCTACGGTCACAACGACCTGTGGTTCGCCATGGGTATCATCCCGGACCCGTTCTCGTTCGCACGCTGACGGGCTTCTTTTCGGGTATCGATGGCGTGCACACGACGTCGATGCTCGCCAGTGTGTCTACGCCGTGGCGTGACGGTTGTGGGAAATCTGCATGCGGCGTTTTCGCACGCCTGAGAGCGTTTGAACACCCTTATAAGGGGTGGACCAGTACAGACGAGATACGCCCTACGCGGGGTTGATGATGCTCCTAGCCGCACAGGAATCCGGCCGCCGACTACCCAGCCGGTGGTCAGTGGGGATTTCCCCCACGAAGGCAGGGGAGCGCGAGCCCACGCGTGGGAGTAGGTGAACAACCATGCCAGTCTACGTCAACAAAGAGATCCCAGCCGACCTCCAAGAGGACGCCCTCGAGGCCCTCGAGGTCGCACGAGACACAGGTAGCGTAAAGAAAGGAACCAACGAGACCACGAAGGCCGTCGAGCGCGGCAACGCCTCGATCGTCTACGTCGCAGAGGACGTCTCCCCGGAGGAGATCGTCATGCACCTTCCCGAGCTCGCCAACGAGAAGGGCATCCCGGTCGTCTTCATCGAGACGCAGGACGACGTCGGTCACGCCGCCGGCCTCGAAGTCGGTAGCGCGGCCGCCGCCATCGTCGACGCTGGTGACGCCTCGAGCGACGTCGAGGACATCGCCACCAAGGTCGAGGACCTGTAGAGGTAATCCATGAGTGCCGAAGAGTCTACAGACGGCTCCACCTCCGCGGAAGTCATCGAGATCGTCGGTAAGACCGGCATGCACGGCGAAGCCATGCAGGTCAAGTGCCGCATCCGCGAGGGGGAAAACCAGGGTCGCATCATCACGCGAAACTGCCTCGGCCCCGTTCGTGAGGGCGACGTCTTGCAGCTGCGCGAGACCGCCCGCGAGGCCGACTCCATCGGAGGACAATAATGGTTCGAACCCGCGACTGTGAATACTGCGGTGACGAGATCGTTCCCGGGACGGGCACGATGTTCGTCCACGTGGACGGCACGACCGTCCACTACTGCTCCGCGAAGTGCGAGAAGAACGCCGGGCTCGGTCGCGAGCCCCGCGATCTGGAGTGGACGAAAGAAGGCGGTGCCCCCGAGAAGAAAACTGAGGAGGAATCCGAAGAATGAGCGACGACCACGAGCGCACGTTCGTCATGGTCAAGCCCGACGGCGTCCAGCGCGGCCTCACCGGCGAGATCATCTCTCGCTTCGAGGACCGCGGTCTGAAGCTCGTCGGTGCGAAGTTCATGCAGATCGACCAGGAGCTCGCCGAGGAGCACTACGGCGAGCACAAGGACAAGCCCTTCTTCGACGGCCTCGTCGACTTCATCACGTCCGGTCCCGTGATGGCGATGGTCTGGGAGGGCCAGGACGCCATCCGGCAGGTCCGCGGCATGATGGGCGAGACCGACCCGGCCGACTCCGCGCCGGGCACCATCCGCGGTGACTTCGGTCTCGACCTCGGTCGGAACGTCATCCACGGCTCCGACCACGAGGACCCCGGCTCCAACGAGCGCGAGATCGACCTCTTCTTCGACGAAGAGGAACTCGTGGACTACGAGAAGGTCGACGCGACCTGGCTCTACGAATAGAGCTGTTCGGTTCTTCCGTTTTCTCCACCCCGCGTAGCTCCGCTGCCGTCTGTAGACCGCGGGGTGTGTAAACAAACTATAAATATTCACCTCGTTTGTGTGTGTTTAATGAACACAGAGACGACCCGCCGTGCCCTCCTCACTGCGGTCCTCGGGGCGGGCGTCGGGGGGATGACGCTCACGGAGGCGCGGAGCTACCTCGACCGGTTCGCGCCGGGCTCGGGGTCGGTGTGGGGGGCGGCGGATTCAGCGGTCGAGGGGACCGTCGAGAGCCCGTACGGCCCGGCCACCGTCAGCTACGACGACCATCACGTCCCACACGTCGAGGCAGACGCCGAGCGGGCGGTGTACTTCGCGGTCGGCTACTGCCACGGCGCGGACCGCCTGTTCCAGATGGACCTCTATCGACGGTTGATGGAGGGACGGCTCTCGGCGGTCGTCGGCGACGTTGCGGTCGATTCTGACGTCTTCCACCGGCAACTGGACTTCGCGGCGGCGGCGGACGCCACCTGGGAACGGACGAAAGACACCGAGACGGGCGCGATACTCCAGGCGTACGTCGACGGGGTGAACGCGGCCAGAGAGCAGGAGTCGAAACCGCTCGAATATCGGTTGCTGGAGTACGAACCGGACGAGTGGACGCCACAGGCCTCGCTCGTCATCTCGAAGCAGATCTCGTGGGGGTTGACGGGGTCCTTCCGGACGCTTCGGACGGCGCTGGCCCGTGAGAAACTCGGTGCCGAGGCGACCGAGTCGCTGTACCCGCGGCTCATGGACCACGACGACCCCATCATCCAGGGCGGCGAACCGCCGGAATCCACCGAAGCGACGGACGCGGCGGTGCCGGCCCCCGGCATGGTCTCGTGGCTCGCGGACTTCGAGACGAAGCCGGGTATCGGGTCGAACTCGTGGGTCGTCTCGGGCGAGCACACCGACTCGGGCGACCCCATCCTGGCGAACGACCCGCACCTGAACCTGACCGTGCCGCCGGTATGGTACGAACAGCACGTCGTCGGGCCGGACCCGCTGGACGTTCGCGGGGTCTGTTTCCCGGGCGTCCCGTTCGTCATCATCGGCCAGAACCACGCTGGCGCGTGGGGCTTCACCAACACCGGGGCGGACGTCATCGACTTCTACACGTACGAGACGACCCAGAACGGCGGGTACCGATACGGTGACGAGACACGGCAGTTCGACTCGCGGACCGAGACCGTCGAGGTCGCAGACGGCGAGGACCGTGAGGTGACGGTGAAGCGGTCGGTCCACGGTGCGGTCCTGTCGCAGTTCCCCGACGGCGACGACCTGGCCGTCGCCGACGAACTCGGGGTCGCCTGGACCGGTCTCTCGGGGACGCGTACCGTCGAGGCGGTCCGCCAGCTGAACGTCGCTGATGGGTTGGACGACGCGAAGGCGGCCATCCGGCTGTTCGACGAGCCGACGCAGAACTTCGTCTACGCGGACCGCGACGGGAACACGTACTACTGGGTCACCGGCCAGATTCCGATTCGAACGACCGACGGCGAGGTGGTCCAGGGCACGAGAATCTTCGATGGCTCCGCGAAGGAGGGCGAGTGGGGTGACGGCTACACCCCCTTTGGAACGTCCTCGTGGGAGGGGTTCGTCCCCTTCGATGAGAAGCCGGGCGTCGAAAACCCCGACTATCTGGCCACCGCGAACCAGCGCCTCACGAACGACCCCGAACACTACCTCTCGGAAGGGTACGCCCCGCCGTTCCGGGGTGGGCGCATCTACGACCTGCTGGACGAGCGCGTCGAGAGCGACCAGCCGATGGATTCCGAGTTCGTCCGCGAGGTGCAACTCGACACGTACGACCCGCGATGGGACCTGTTCAGGCCAATCGTCGAGGCTGGCAAGCGCATGGACGGGAAAGACTACACGCGCCTCGGCTACGACCCCTACGAGGTGCTGGCAGGCTGGGACGGCGAGATGACACCGGATTCGGTCGGTGCACTGGTCTTCGAGCGGTGGCTACGCGTCTTTCGGAGACGCTTCGGCGAGGAGCACCTGGTCGACGCCGGTCTCCACGAAGACTTCCCGGAGCCGAACGACTGGGTACTCGGCACACTCTCACTGAACGGTTCTGACGGCCGGTGGTTCGACGGAGACGACGGTTTGCAGGTCGCCGCCGCGCTCGCGATGCGACGGGCGACCGAGGAGATTATCGACGAAGACTGGGAGGACTACGGCGACTGGAACCGCGCCCGGTTCACCCATCCGTTCGACCAGGACTTCCTGAACTACCCGAACCTGCGCACGGCGGGCTCTCCCGGGACTGTACGGAACTTCCACAGCGAGGAGTCCACCGGCGCGAGCTGGCGGATGGTCGCCACCTTCGACGGCGAGTCCCGGGCGGTCCTGCCCGGCGGGAACTCGGGCGATTACTTCTCGGATAGCTACGACGACCAGCTTCGAATGTGGGCCAAGGGCGAGTACAAACCGATGGAGCGGACCGTCCCGGACGGGACCGACCTGCGATTCGAGGAGGTGGACCAATGAATACCTCGGACTCGCTCGCGTCCCTGCGTGAGGACGACCGCCGGCGGCGACTCGTCACGCTGGCGGCCGTCGTCGTCGGCCTCGCGCTCGCCTGGGTCCACTGGCTCGGGCTCGTGGTCGCCGGTGCGATGGTGGCACTCCCGCAACGCTCCGTACGTCGGGGGTTCGCCGCGAGTGTCGGCTTCGCCGTACTCGTGGTGGGCGGGTTCCTCGCCGAGCTCACCTGGAGCGGTGCGCTGGACAGCTTCGCTGGACTCGGCACGCTCGCCGTCTTGCCAATCGCACTCGGGGTCGTCCTCCCGGTGTTCGGGGCACTCGCCAGAGCTATCACCTGATGGGCAATTAGAGCCAAGTAGCCGTACCGATAGTTCCACACGACGACAGCTTGGGCCTGTTTGCCCACATTCGATGTTCCTCGCAAATCCATTCACGGCGGCGCTCTTGCTCGTCGCCGGCGCGATGTTCGCACTGGCGGCGTACGCCCTCCGCGAGCGTGTCGTCCCCGGGGCGCTCCCGTTCGCCGGGCTGACGGCCGGCATCGCCATCTGGACTGCGACCCACGCGTTTCGAATCGCATCGACCGCCCTCGAGACGTACACGCTGCTGGCGAACGTCGAGTGGCTCGGTATCTTGCTGGCCGCACCCGCCTGGTTGCTGTTCACCCTCGCCTACACGGGCCAGCGCGAACGCATCTCGTACCAGCTAGTCGCGGTCCTCGCGGTACAGCCCATCAGCACCCTCTTCGTCGTCTTCACCAACGACGTCCACGGCTGGTTCCGGACCGTCGAGTTCTTCCAGCCGGCCGGGCCGGGGCTCGCGACCTGGGAACTCACCCACGGGGCCGCCTACTGGGTCACCGTCGGCTACGTGTACCTCGTCGTGTTGGTCGGGTCGGCCGTCCTCGTCAGGCTCGCCGTCGGCGCGCCACAGCTCTACCGCGGGCGCACCAGTGCGATGCTCGTCGGCGTCGCCGCGCCGTGGCTCGGGACCGTCTCGACGCTGTTCGACCTCCAGTTCGTTCCCGGGTTGAACACCGGGCCGCTGGCGTTCGCCGTCTCGATGGTCGCCTTCGGCGTCGCCCTGTTCGGCCACCGGCTGTTCGCGGTCGTCCCCGTCTCGCCGACGGTCGCGGCCGACGCGGTGGTCGCGCGGATGACTGCGGGCGTCATCGTCCTCGACGCGGAGGGACGCATCACCGAGACCAACCGGGCCGCAGACGAGGTGCTCGCCGTTGCCGAGCCAGTCGGCAAGCAGCTATCAGCCATCGACGAGGAACTGGCGTCCGTCGCCGAGAGCGAAGAGACGCGGAAACTCCTGCTCGAAGACGACGGCGGGCGCGAACGCTACTTCACGGTCGAAGTCGAGCCGCTGTACCGCATGGGCGACTTGCTCATCGGCCGACTGCTCACCCTCCACGACGTGACGGACCGGGTGCTCCGCGAGCAGCGGCTCAACGTGCTCAACCGGGTGCTCCGCCACAACGTCCGCCACGAGACGAACATCATCCTCGGCCACGGTGACCTCATCGAGCCCACCGTCTCGGATGCCGGGGCCCCTCACCTCAGCGCCATGCTCGACGCGGCAGACCAGCTCGTGGACTGGTCGGACCGGGCGCGCTACGTCGAACGCGCGCTCGACGACGTGGAGGTCGAACGCCGAGACATCGAAGTCGGGAGCACCATCGAACGGGCCGCAGAACGCGTCCAGGAGCGGTATCCCGACGCGGCGGTGTTCACGCCGACGCGGGCGACCGAACGTGTCCTCGCACACACCACCCTCGAGTGGGCGCTGTTCGAACTCGTCGAGAACGGCGTCGAACACAACGACGAACCGTTCCCGTCGGTGGCCGTGGGGGTGGAAACGTCTGGCCAGTCGGTGACTATCACGGTCGCGGACACCGGCCCGGGCATCCCACCGGACGAACGCCGCGTCCTCGAAAGCGGAGAAGAAACGCCGCTCGAACACGGCTCCGGGCTCGGGCTCTGGCTGGTCAACTGGACCGTTCGCTCCGCTGGCGGCTACGTCTCGTTCGCCGAGAACGACCCGCGCGGGACCGAGGTCCGCATCACCCTGCCGCGGGCGAGTTGAGTTCCATCCCGGAGACGTGCCGTCGGGGCCGGCCACCGGGTCGCACGCACCCTGAAGACATATACTGTTCCGTGGTTCGAGGAGAGACATGGACGAACACAGGGAGACGAATCGGCGGATGTGGGACGAACGCGCTACCCACCACCCCGACACCGACTACTACGACGTGGAGGGATTCCTCGACGGCGAGTCGTCGCTCTGGGACCTCGAACGCGACGAACTCGGCTCGGACATCTCGGCGGGGACGACGCTCTTGCACCTCCAGTGTCACTTCGGCATGGATACGCTGTCGTGGGCTCGCGACGGAGCCGACGTTGTCGGCGTCGACTTCTCGGAGGAAGCCATCCGCCGGGCCCGCGAACTCGCCACCGAGGCGGACCTGGCAGACCGTGCCGAGTTCGTCGAGGGGGACGTGCTCGACCTCGACCTGGGACGCGAGTTCGACGTGGTGTTCACCTCGTACGGGGTCCTCTGCTGGCTGGACGACCTCGATTCGTGGGCCGACACCGTCGCCCGTCACCTCGCCCCCGGCGGGGTCTTCTACATCGCCGAAGGCCACCCGCTGGCCGGGACGTTCGAACACGTCGACGGCGACACCGCGACCCTCGCGTACTCGTACTTCCACGGCGAACCCGAACACTTCGACGAACAGGGCAGTTACGCCGACTTCGACGCCGAGTTCGAACACACCGAGATGTACGAGTGGGGACACTCGCTCGGTGAGGTCGTGACCGCCCTTGCCACCCGCGGCCTCCGCATCGAGTTCCTCCACGAGTTCCCGTGGTGCACGTGGCAACGGTTCGAGGGCATGACCGAGGACGACTGCGGGCGCTGGTGGCTCCCCGACGACGTGCCCGTGGACCTGCCACAGACGTTCTCGTTGAAGGCGAGGAAAGAAGGGTAGACGAAAGAAGTCCGCGAGTGCTCAGTCGTCCGCGCTCGCTGCTGGCTCTACCGCGGGCACGTCGATTTCGCCGGCGTCGAGTTCGGCCTCGATTTCGCGGGTCGCCTTGACGAGGTTCTCCATCTTCCCGAAGGCGATCTCGCGGGGCAGGAGCTTCAGCCCGCAGTCGGGCGAGACGATGAGGCGCTCCGGGGGCACCACTTCGAGGCCCTTGCGGATGTTACGCTTTATCTCCTCGACGGACTCGACCTCGGCGACGTGGGCGTCGACCACGCCGAGGGCGAGGTCCTTCGTGAACTCGTCGCCGGTGAAGACGTCGAGCTGGTCGTAGTCGCCGTTGCAGAGTTCGAGGTCGTACTCCTCGACCGGGTAGTCGAGCATCTCGGGGTAGATGCGCGAGTAATCGCCGTAGCAGACGTGCAGGCCGATGCGCACGTCGTCCGGGATGTCGTCGGCGATGCGCTCCAGACACTCGCCGACGATGGCGTGGTCGTCCGGCGTGGTCGCGAGCGCGGGTTCGTCTATCTGGATGTAGCGGGCACCGGCGTCGACCAGCTTCTCGATCTCCTCGTTCACGAGGTCGGCGAGGTCGTATGCAAGCGCCTCGTCGTCGTCGTAGGCCTCGTTGAACGACCAGTTCGCGAGGGTGTACGGGCCGGTGATTGGCACCTTGACCGGCTTGTCGGACACCTCGGCGGTGAACTCGTACTCGTCGACCAGCCAGGACTCGTCGTACTCGACCTCGGAGACGACCGACGGCTTGTCGAAGTAGTTGTGGCCCCAGACCTTCACCGGGCCGTTGAACTCGTAGCCCTCGATGCGGTGGGCGAAGAACTCGACCATCTCGGTGCGACGCATCTCGCCGTCGACGACGACGTCGAGGCCGGCGCGTTCGTGCTCGTCGGTGATGAGACGGGAGGCGTCGTCCTTGGCCTCCTGCCAGTCGTCCTCGTCGAACTTCGAGTCGGGGTCCTCGTACTGCTCCTTGGCGCGGTTGAGCCACTTGGGCTTGGCGTAAGAGCCGACGACGGTCGTCAGGATGAAGTGGTCGTTCGGGTGGTCCTCCGGGCGGAACTGGTCTCTGTTGGGGTTCTGGCTCATGCTGTCACCTCCGTGTCGGCGAGGGCAACGGCCTCGGCGACGGCGTCGAGTTTGTCTTCGTACTTCGCGTAGGGCAGGTAGAACAGTTCGGTGTTCGGCGTCACGTAGGCGGTGTCGAACTCGGCGACGGGCAGGTTGTCCTGTACCCAGTCGACGCGTTCGAGGACGGCTTCGGGCTCTTCGACCAGCGTGTTCTGGCCGTCGAGCAGGCCGAGCGAGATGTCGTCTTTGGTGCCGTACTCCTGCAGGTTGTAGAGGTTCTGTTCGTGGTCGCTGACGAAGTCGTAGCCGATGGCGTCGACCTCGGCGTCGAGCAGGTGCGCGTGGACTTTCTCCTCCAGTGCGCCCCAGTAGGGCTGGACGACGACCTCGGCGTCGACCGCGTTCGCGACGGTCGTCACCGCATCGGGGACCTCCGCGTCGAGGCCCTCACCGGGGGCGTTCTCGACGAGCGAGGGTTCGAGCAGGAACAGCGTCTCCACGTCCGGGAAGGCGTCGGCCTCGCCGGCGAGGAAGTCCGCGACGGCGTGGAGGAACTGCGTCTCGTCGTTGTAGTACTCGTCGGTCGCGAGGTCGGCGAGCGAGTACGGGCCGGGGAGGACGGCCTGGAGACCGTCGTCGACGAGTTCGGCGGTCGCTTCCAGTTCGGCGGCCACGTCGCCGTCGAACGTGAGTTCGTCCTGGACGACCGGCTCGCGGTAGAAGTTGTTGTTGTCGTAGTACCGGACGATGCCACGCGTCTCGACGCTGTCGTGGACCGTCAGTGGGTGCGCGAGCATGTCGTCCCAGCGGAGCTGGCCCTCACCGACGAGGTCGACCCCGGCGTCGACCTGTGCCGTGACGACCTCCTCACGGGCCGTCTGGTAGACGCCCTGTATCTCCTCGCCCTCGTCGCCGGAGATGAGGTCGTGCTTCTGGTGGCCTTTGAGGTCCGAGAGGTCCGCTTTCGCCCAGTCTGGGAGGGGGAACAGTCCCAGTGTCGTAGAGACGAGTTCTGTCATTCGTACCCGTCGCTTGGAAATGCGGGAGTTTAATATTTTCGAAGGCTGCAAATGCGCAGCAGTAATTAGATGCTATCTGACGAGCTTCAGAACTGTGAGTGTCTCGAACGGAAACGACTCGTCTCGCAGGGCAACGGCGCTGAAGCCGTTCGCTGCGGCCCGGTCGACCACGGCATCGACACCGGTCAGACTCGACACCAGCAGGTACACTGCACCGTCGGGGTCGAGCACTCGACCGACCGCGTCGAGGAAGGGGTCCACGACGGCACGACCGTCCTCGCCGCCGGTCAGGGCGACCTCCATCCAGTCGTCGCGGGCGGCCGCCGCGTCCTCGGGCAGGTACGGTGGGTTGAACAGCACCGCATCGAACGCGCCGTCGCGGAACGGCGAGACGAGGTCCGCCTGGACGACGGAGACGCCGTGTTCCGACCGGTCGCGTGCCTGCTCACACGCGTGTGGATTCAGGTCCGAGGCGACCACCTGGGCCCCGGTCTCGGCGGCGACGCGCTCGGCGACGTAGCCCGAGCCCGTGCCGACCTCCAGGACGCGACCGCCATCGATGTCGGCGACGGCCGTCTCGGCCAGCAAGTGCGAGTCCTCTGCCGGCTGGTACACCTCGGTCTCGACGCCGCGGCGTTCCGCGAGGTCCTTCGGCATCTACGAGTCACCCCCGTTGCCGTCGACGTCGCCGTCGCCGCCGTCGGCGGCGGGCGTGCTGGCACGGTCCACTTCGCCCACCTCGGGTCCGTCTCCAGCGACCTGGAACCCGCCGGTCTCGGCCCGTCCGGAGAGTTCGCGCTGCGGGAAGGGTATCTTGATTCCCTCCGCCTCGAACGCGTCCTTCAGGGCCGTCACGACTGCAGTCCTCGCCCGCCACTTGCGCCGGGCACTCGGCTTGTCTATCCAGAACCGGACGCCGAGGACGACCGCGGAATCCGCGAACCGCTTCACGACGACCTGTGGCGTCGGCACGGTCAGCACCTCGTCGAGGTCGCCCAGTGCGTCCTCGGCCACGTCGACCGCGTGGTCGACGGCCGCGTCGTAGTCGATACCGACCTCGACCTCCAGACGCAGTCGCCCCTTCCGGGACCGGTTCACCACCCGTTCGCCGCTCACGATGTCGTTGGGTATCATCACGTACTCGCCGTCGAACGTCTGGATGGCCGTGTTGAAAATGGAGATGTCGGTCACGATTCCCTCGCTGTCGCCGATTTCGACCCAGTCCCCGATCTCGAACGGTCGGGCGAACATCAGCACGAACCCGGCCAGCACGGCACCGAGGGTCTGGCGGGCCGCCATCCCGACCACGATACCGGCGAACCCGGCACCGACGAGCAGTCCGGTCAGTTCGACCTGCCAGACGCCGAGGATGACGATGAAGCCGATGGTCCAGAGGACGACCTGGGTAACCCGGTAGATGAGCCGGCGCTGGTGGTCCGACAGCGTCTCGGTCGACTTGAGGAAGTCCTCAAGGACCCGTTTCAACACCCGGGAGAGGATGTGGACCGTCAGTGCGACGACGACCGTGATGGCGATACGGGGGCCATCGCTCTCGTTCACCGGGAGGTCGGCCATCGACGCGACGACCTCGTCCGCAGAACTCCACAGCCCGACCACGACGGTCGCCGCCCCGACGAACGTCAGCGTGATGACGACCACCGTCAGCACGTCCGCGACGGCGTCGCCGAACTCGTCTCTGAGGTGGTCCTGCACGCGATTCGTGACGTAGCCGATGCCAGCCATCAGGGCGACCGCGGCCACCGTCAGTACGAGCTTCACCAGGGTGCTGTCGACGAGTCCCGACAGCGAGTTCACGTCCCTCGCCAGTGCGTCCCAGGTGCCCGGGTCAGCCATCGTCAACATCACGGCCGACGTCGGCCGCCAGTGTCGCCAGTTCCGCGAACGTCACCGGAGACAGGTTCCCAGCGCGCTTGCTCATGAGTTCCTCGTCCGCCGCGTCGACCACGGCGTCCGCGTCGTCCAGCCCGGAGATGTGGGCCGTGTTGCGGATCGCGTTGCGCATCGTCTTCCGACGCTGGGTGAACACCGCCTTCACGAAGTCGAGGAAGAACTGCTCGTCGTCGACCTCGTAGTCCGGGTCGCGGGGGATGCAGCGAACGACCGCGCTCTCGACCGCCGGCGGCGGCGAGAACGCCTCCTTCGGGATGGTCTCGACGATCTCGACGTCGGCGTAGTGCTGGGTCGAGACGGAGAGCCGGCCGTAGTCGTCGCTCCCGGCCTCGGCGACCATCCGCTCGGCGAACTCCTTCTGGAACATCAGGACCAGTGGCTTGCCGAGGGGGAGCAGCCGGAAGGTAATCTGACTCGACACGCCGTACGGGAGGTTCGAGACACAGGCCGTGAAGTCGGGGAGGTCGACCTGCAGGGCGTCCCCGTCTATCACGTCCAGACGCCCCTCGACTATCTCGTCGGCGAACTCCTCCGTGAGGAACTCGACGAGGTGGTGGTCGCGTTCGATGGCGGTCACGTGCTCGCCACGCTCGAGCAGTCTGTCGGTCAACGCACCGTTCCCTGCACCGATCTCCAGCAGGTGACTCGCGTCCACGTCGTCCGGGAGATAGGAGGGAAGTCGGTCGAGGACGCGGTCGTCTACGAGAAAGTGCTGGTCGCGGTTCGGGTCGCCTCGCACGCCGGCGCGCGACAGCAGTCCGTCGGGGTCTCTCATCGATTAGCGGCGGCTACGAGGCCGAACGGGGTAAAACTGCCTACTCGTCTCGTCGCCCGACGAACGTCTTGTACTTGAGGTCGTCGTCGCGGAGTTCTTCGATGATGCGCTCGACCAGGACCTCCTTCGGGTTGTGCAACCCGGCCACGCGGTCTTCGAGGTCCTCGAAGCTCTGGAACGGCTGGCGCTTGCGCTGGTCGAGGATGGAGTTGCGCAGTTTCTTCCCGATACCCGGCAGCAGGTTCAACTGGTGCAGCCGAAGCGTGATGGGCTGGGCCTCGTTGTAGAAGTCGACGAACCGCTGTTCGTTCTCGTCGACGATTTCGGCCACGACGTACTCCAGTTCGGACTTTGCACCGCTCGAGATGTCGTCGTACTCGACGTTTCGAATCCGCTTTACGTTCTCGGCTGGCGGGTCCACGGCGACGTAGTCGTCGATGCTGACGTCGGGCGTGGACTCGAAGGTCACCTCGAACAGGCGGAAATCACGCGTCCCGAGGGCGTACGCGAGCGGGTCGTTCCCGTACCCGCCGCGCCCACCACTCGACCGACCGTTCGGATAGATGTCCAGAACGACGGCTTGGACCGGCGGCTCCTCGTCGCGTTCGGATTCGCTCATTCTAGTTCTATGATAGGGGGACCGCGTATTTAAAGGATGGGCGTCGCACTCAGACGTACTTCGCGACGACGTTGAGAATCTCGTCGAGCTCGTCGCCGGAGAGCGAGTAGCGCTCCTGGGCGTACAGCGACCGGAGTTCGGTGCGGTCCTGGGGCAGGAGGTTGGTGATCTTGTAGGACATCGCCTCGTCGACGTTCTCCAGTTCCTGCAGGTCCTCGACGAGCGCCTGCGAGTCCTCGACGCTCAGCACGCTGAACCGGTTGACGTGCTCGATGGCACGCGCCAGCTCGTAGCGCATCTCGCGGTCCTCGTCGAGTGCCCGGTCGGCTTCGATATCGGCGAGGAGTTCTTTCGTCTCGGAGACGGTGAGATACTCCTCGTCGAGCTTCTCCTTGAATATCGTCATGGGGTCTACTTCTGCGCCTTCAGGTGTGCAGCGGCCGAGACGAGCTTCTTCTTCTTGCCGCCGTCGGTGATCTCGACGAGGAACGCCGAGCCCTGCTTCCCGACGACTTCGCCGGTCTGGCCGGAGAAGCGCGGGTGGAAGCGGCCCTTCGCGACCGAGGGGTCGATCTTGAGGTGGACCTTCTGGCCCTCCTCGAACTCCTGAATCGCACGCTGGGGCGGGGAGGTGCCGCGCTCTCGGGGGTGGTTCTTCAGTTTGTTCCGTGTCTTCTTGAGGGGTCCGTGCGAGTTCGGCATAGTCGTACGCCCCTCTTGTCCCGTCGCCATTATAAAACGCACGTTGTTCGTTCGTGGCGCTTCGGGACCGTCTGCCTGCCGTCCACGTCCGGGCGACGGTCCCGACGGCATCCAATCCCCGGGAAGACCTAATACAGAATGGGTCCATTACCCAGAAAAGGCTTTAAAGAGAAAACGAACAGTTGGCAACAGGTAGAAACAATGGATGTTCGTAACTCAAAATCTGAATCTAATTGTAATACGTCAATACCGAGTGCTGGTTCGTCTGGGAGGTGGGTCCTCGATGCGGACGCCGGCGAATCCGTCGTCCGTGACCGCTTCGGGCGTCCCATCCGTCTCGAACGGTGTCCGGCCCTGTCACCGGCGAAGGTCGACGACCTCGTCGAGATGTACGTGGAGTTCGACCCACCGGGGGTCGCCCACGGGCTCCCACCCGTCGGTGAGTCACAGATTCGTGACTGGCTCGACGTGCTGTCCGCTGGCTTCCACGCACTCTGTCGGTACAGGGGGCGTGTCGTCGGTCACGCGGTCCTCGTCCCGACCGAGGAGGCCGCACACGAACTCGCCATCTTCGTTCACCAGGACTACCGGAAGGCGGGTATCGGAACCCAGGTCCTCACCGAGGTCCTCTCGATGGCGGTCAGTCGCGACGTCCCCGCAGTCAGGCTGTACGTCGAACGCAAGAACGAGCCGGCCATCGGCCTCTACCGGTCGTTCGGGTTCGAGGGAGAACCGTCCGGTCCGGGTGAACTGGAGATGCGGCTGGCGCTCCCCGACGCCGAGGAGTCGACCGCCCCGTTCGACTCGCCTGGTTCGAACCAGTGACCACGGACACCTCAGTGAATGTGTCTGCCACTACGGCTCGTCGCTGCGGTCGTTCGACGTCCACGCTTGCGTCAGGGCGAACCGGTCGCCCGCCGGACCGGGGCCGACGAGGTCGTCATCCTCGAAGTGGTGAGCGGCGACCAGCTATCGTGGGGACCGTGACCTGCGACCCGCCCATCCGTCGGTGACCGGTACTGCCGCAGTGGAACGCAACAGTAACCCCGGTGGCGGCCGTCGTCCCGACCATGACCCGATACGAGGACTTTCGCATCGAGACGCGCTCGATTCACGCAGGGCAGGAACCGGACGAAGAGACGGGTGCGCTCATGACACCCATCTACGCGAACTCGACGTACAAGCAGGACGGGCCTGGCGAGCACCGCGGGTACGAGTACTCGCGGACCGCCAACCCGACGCGAACCGACCTCGAAGCGAATCTCGCCAGCCTCGAATCCGGGGAGTACGGACGCTGTTTCTCCTCCGGCATGGGTGCCATCAACACCGTCCTCAACCTGCTCGAAGCCGGTGACCACGTCGTCACCGGCGAGGACGTCTACGGCGGGACCCACCGCATCTTCACGCAGGTGTACGAACAGTACGACCTCGAGTTCTCGTTCGTGGACATGACCGACCTCGACGCCATCGCGGATGCGATGCAGGAGAACACCGAACTCCTCTGGCTGGAGACGCCGACGAACCCCCTCATGTCCATCGTCGACATCGAGGGCGCCGCCGAGGTCGCTCACGACAACGACGCGCTCTGTGCCATCGACAACACGTTCGCGACCCCGTATCTCCAGCGCCCCCTCGAACTCGGTGCGGACATCGTGAGTCACTCGCTGACGAAGTACCTCGGCGGCCACTCCGACGTGGTCGGCGGCGCGCTCATCACAGACGACGCAGCCCTCGACGAGCGCATCGGGTTCTACCAGAACTCGGTGGGCGCGACGCCCGGCCCGCACGACTGCTTCCTCGTCCTGCGCGGGACCAAGACCTTGCCCGTCCGGATGGACCGCCACTGCGAGAACGCCAGCGACATCGCCCAGTGGCTCGACGACCACCCGGCGGTCTCGGAGGTGTTCTACCCCGGTCTCGAATCGCACCCGGGCCACGACGTCGCGGCGGCACAGATGGACGACTTCGGGGGGATGCTCAGCTTCGAGGTCGACGGGACGCTCGAGCAGGCCAGCACCGTCGTCTCCGAGACGAAAGTGTTCACGCTCGCCGAATCGCTCGGCGGCGTCGAGAGCCTCATCGAGCAGCCAGCGGCGATGACCCACGCCGCCATCCCGCGCGAGGAGCGCCTCGAAGCCGGCCTCACGGACGGTCTCATCCGCGTCTCCGTCGGCATCGAACACGTCGACGACCTGACGGCGGACCTGGAGCAGGCGTTCGACGCGGCCGGTCTGTGAGGCTGCACAGACCCATCTGGCAGTTCTAGCAATTTATTCCCACATATATGGGCAAACGCCCGGTATTCTCTATAGATTCGTTCTCTGCGGTGGTTTTATTACCTGCAACCCGTACGTTCGGCCATGCGATATCTCGTCGTCGGTGCCAGCGGCTACCTGGGGAGTACCGTCTCCGCGGAGGCGCGGGCACGCGGCCACACGGTCGTCGGGACCGGCAACGCTACGACGCCCGGTCAGGTCCACGCTGCGGTGTCGTTCGACTTCTGGGCGGACGACCTCGTCGTCCTGCTCGACCAGTACGACCCCGACGTGGTCGTGTTCGCCGCACGGGTCGAACGCGACCAGCCCGTCCGGTTCACCGACGGCGACTTCGCCGTCGCCGCGTCGCGGGTCGCTCGCGCCTGTGCCCGGACTGGCACGCGACTCGTCTACGTCTCCAGCGACGCCGTCTTCGACGGCACGGGCGGGCGCTATCCGGAGACTGGAACCCGTTCGCCCGTCAGCCGGTACGCCCGTCGCCTCGTCGTCTTCGAGGAGGCCGTCCAGGAGCACTGCGCCGACTACGTGCTCGTCCGCCCGAGTATCCTCTATGGCTTCGCACCGACCGGGCTTGACGACCGCCTCCGGACCGCACGCGAGCGTCTCGGTGGCAGTCGCTGGTACCTCCGGTACACGAACGTCTACCGGAGCCCGGTCGAGGTGGGGGAGGCGTCCGAGGGAATCTGTGACCTCGCGGAGTCGGAGTTCGTCGGCGTCGTCCACCTCGGTGGCCCCCGTCGGAGTTACTACGATTTCCACCGGGAAGCCCTCGACACGCTCGGCGTCGAGACGGAGATGCTCGCCGGCCAGCCGGCCACCGGCGACTGTCCGCAGGACCGGTCGCTCGATTCGAGCCGGTTCGCGAAACTCGTCGGCTGGTGGCCCTCGTCACCGGGGGTCGCACTGTTGACGGCGAGCCAGGCGCAGTTCCTCGACATCGACAACACGGCGACTGCGGACTGAGCGTCGACACGCGACACAACGACTTTTCCACTGGCCGCCCCACGGTGACACATGACACCCGATGGCGTCCATCCGCTCGCTCTCCAGTTCACCCTCGGCGGTCGTGACCTCACCATCCACCCGACAGCGGTCGAGACTGACCACGGCGTCCTCCTCGTGGACGTGGGGCTGCCGGGCGCGACTGCCCAGCTTCGGGACCGACTCGCCGACTGCGGGGTCGCCCTCGACGACGTGTCGGCAGTCTTGCTCACCCACCACGACGGCGACCACGCCGGTGGCCTCGCGGAACTGGAAGCCGAGACCGACGTCCTCGTCATCACGCACGAGGACGAAGCCCCCTTCGTCGACGGCCGCGAACCCCCGATAAAATCACCGGCCGACGCAGAGCGCTATCCACCAGTCCCCGTGGACATCGAACTCGTCGGTGGCGAAACCTTCCGGACGGCCGCCGGGCCCATGGCGGTCGTCTCGACACCCGGCCACGCACCCGGGCACGTCTCGCTGTACTTCCCCGACCACAGGTTCCTGCTCGCGGGTGACGCCCTGAACAACGACGACGGCTTCGTGGGGCCGAAACCCGAGTACACGCCGGATATGGAGACGGCCATCGAATCCGTGGGTCGGCTCGCCGAGCTCGACGTCGAGACGACGCACTGTCACCACGGTGGGACCGCAGACGCCGGCACGGCTGCTATCGAACGGATACACGAGTCACTGACAGAGTCTCGCCAGTAACGGGTGAAAAACGCAGGAGTGGTTCGGCCAGCTCAGATGCGGCCGACTTCGTCGACGCCGACGCTCTCGACGCCGTCGACGTCGGAGAACGCCTCCTCGACTGCTTCGGTGCCTCCCGCGTCGTCGGGGATGATGACGGTCGGGAAGAGGGCGATGAGACCGAACGCGACGTCCTCACGGTCGACGCGGTTGATCTTTGCACCCTCGGGCAGGGAGCTCTCGAGACGCTCCTGCAGTTCGTCGAGGTCGACGTCCGGGCTTTGCGGCATGACCTTCATGCGTGCGGCGACTTTTCCCATGGTTACGGCCCCTCGAACTGGCAGTTCGGACAGTTGTACAGGTTGCTCTGCTTTCGGCACTTCGCGCACCGGTAAATCTGAGTCCCACAGTCGGGGCACTTGAACGCAGCCGCGTTCGTCCCGGAGATGTTGATCCCACAGGAGACGCACTTGCGCCGAGTACGCTGTTCGGATTCGCTCATACCGTGGCTTTCCGCCCGGCCGGTTTTAACGATTGTCTTTCGGCTCACACCGCCAGGGGAACGAGTAACACACCCATGCAGTACACCCGGCGGGTCCCGAGCCGTGTCGGCACGAGACCGACACCGGTCGCAACCGCGAACACGAGCACCCCGACCCACCCGGCGAACAACCACGAGAGGCCACAGAGGAGTCCGAGCGCTGCGACCGAGAGCCGCCGCGGGTCGAGCCCCCCGACCACGTCGAGATAGCGGTCCCCGACGGTCAGGACGAGCCCTGTCGCGACCGCGCCCGCGAACACCACGACCAGCAGTGCGGTTCCGAGCGTCGGGACGCCCCCGACCTCGTCGACCGCGACCAGTACGCCCGTCCGGGGCGTCCCGAGCGCCACGAGAGCGAACAGTGCGAAGACGCTATTCGCCGTGTTCACGCCGCTCGTCGCGACCACGTAGCCGCGGTCCCCCGCGTCCCCGGGCAGTACCGCGAGTGCCGCGGTGGCCGCGATGGCACTCGACACCCCGGGCAGGTAGCCGACCGCGCCACCGGCGAGTGCACCAGCGGCCGTCGCCAGCGCGACGGTCCGGGGCGCGAGCAACAGCCCGGTCCCCGACTGTGGCGGGACACCCCCACCGTCGAGTGCGTCGAGCAACACCGGTGCCCCGAACAGGCCAGCGAACAGTGGCGTCAGGACACTTGTCGGCAACGGCGCCACCGGTTCGAGCGGTAACGCGACGACACCCAGCCCGCCCGCCAGCCCGAGCACGACCACGCCACCCACCCGGGCGCGCCACGTCTCTTCGGTCGCCAGCGTGAGGACGACGACACCGGCCAGCACGAGCGAGAGGTGGGCCCGAATCGTCGGATACGCCGCCGTCATCGCCGCCGTCGCCGGAATCGCGACCGGGACCGACACCACCAGCGCCCCGGCACTCCCCAGAACGGAGAGCCGCAGTGCCTCCCGCCCGCGCCCGGCCAGCACCAGTTTGTGCCCCGGCAACGCCGCGGTCGCCATCGCCGCGTCCGGGACACCCAGTGCCAGCGACGGCACCGCGTCGAGGAACGTGTGTGTCACCCCCGCCGCGAGCATCGCGCCGACCACGACCGTGGGCGGGGCCGGGACCGCCGGCGCTACCGCTGCGAGCAACATCGCGAAGTTGTTCGCGTGCAGCCCCGGCGTCAGTCCACTCGCCGTCCCGAGCGCGATACCCGCGAGGACCGACGCCAGCAGCACCAGGTCGGCTCCGGGGGTGACCATCGCCGACTCTGGCCGCGGCCTCCGATGTAAACTCCGGGCTCGACGGCGTCGCCACTGGGCGGACGGTGGTCAGTCAGCACACGGTCGCCACTGGTCGGCGAGTCCGAAAGAAAATGCGGTCTGTCGTGTGACGTGAGTGCGCGAGTTCAGCCGAAGAGGTTGCCCAGGCCCTCGCCCGAGGCTTCCTCTTCCTCGTCGTCGTCGTCGTCTTCCGTCGTGTCCGGCACGTCGGAGACTTCCTCCTCTTCGCTCTCGTCGCCACCCTCGTCGGCACCGCCAGCGGCGCCGCCAGCTGCCGCACCGCCCGCGGGGACGGCGGCGGCCTCTGCGACGGCCTCCTCGATGTCGACGTCCTCGAGTGCGGCGACGAGCGCCTTCACACGGGACTCCTCCACGTCGACGCCAGCGGCGTCGAGCACGGCGGTGATGTTGTCTTCGTTGATCTCCTCGCCCGATTCGTTCAGGATGAGTGCTGCGTAAACGTACTCCATTGTTGTTATCCGAACATGTTGCCGAGACCGGCTGCACCGTCGTCCTCGCCGTCGTCGTCATCGTCGTCGTCGGCTTCGGCTTCGGTGTCCGCCTCGGTCGTGTCTTGGTCGTCAGTCGATTCGTCTGCGTCGGCCTCCTCGATGGCGGCTGCCGGGGCGGAAACGCCACGGAGCTCCTCCGGGAGTGCCTCCTCGTCGTCGATGTTAGCCGCGAGCGCGCGAAGCTGCGCGTCCGCCTTGCGGATAAGGTCGTCCGCGAGGTCCGGGCTCTCGATTGCCGCGTACAGGCCGAGGCTCTTGGCTTCGCCCGTCGCCTTCGCGATGAGGGTAGATGCCGTCTGAGCCGTCGGGTACGCCGCGTTCACGGACAGGTTCCGTGCACGAGCGGCCGCGGTCTGGACGTCGCTGCGGTAGGCGTCCACGTCGATGTCGAGGTCTGCGGGGTCGAACACCACGCCGTCGGAATAGACGGCGCGGAGGTCGAGACCCACTTCCTTCGGCTCGATGCCGAGTTCGCTCAGGACGTTGGAGAGTTGTTCGGAAACTTCCTCTCCAGCGCTGAGGACGTTGGAGTCCTCGGTGACGTGGATGGAGCCATCCATGATGCGAGCTGCTGCACCGACCTGCTGGAGCTCGCCGACGAACGGACCCGGGTCGACACCGGTGTCGCCTTCCGGAATGACGATGTCATTCGGGGCGATCTCTCCGGCGTTGATGGGTGCGGGCGTCTTCGACTCCTCCAGGATCTTGAACAGTGCGAACGGGTTGTCGTCCGTCCCGATGAGGCCGACCTGGCCCTCGATGTGCTCGGTGAGCACCTCGATGCCGTCGTCGACCTCGTCGAGTGCACGCGTCAGCAGCGTGTTACGGCTCATCCGCAGCTGCGTATCGGGGTAGAGGTCCGCACGCATGGCCTGCAGCTGGCGGCTCGGGATGCCAGCCACGTTGACGATACCGACGGACTCGTAGGACTCGACGATGTCCACGAGTTCGGCGACTTCGTCTTTCTTCCACTGCGGAAGGTTCTCGGTCTTGCGTTCGGCTTCTGCGCTCATCAGGCGTTCACCTCCACCGAGGGGCCCATCGTGGTCTTCACGTAGATGGAGTCCACGTTGAGCGGGCCCTTCTCGAGGTTCGCGTGCAGACGACGGATGATGACGTCGATGTTGTCGGCGATGTCGTCCGCACTCATGTCTTCTGCACCGACACGAGTGTGGAACGTGCGCCGGTCACGACTCCGGAGCTGCACTGTGTTCTTCATGCGATTCACCGTCTCAACGACGTCTTCGTCGAGGCCGAGCGGGGTCGGCATCTTACCGCGGGGACCCAGAATCGTACCGAGATGACGAGCGACGTCTTGCATCATGTTCTCCTCTGCGATGAAGAAGTCTGTCTCGTCGGCGAGGTCCTTCGCGCGGTCGTCGTCGTCGCCCAGATCGGCCAGTTCGGAGCCGCTGAATACCTCATCAGCGACGTCCTCCGCTCGAAGGCCGGTTTCGCCTTCGGCGAAGACCACAATTTGGGTCTCCTGGCCGGTTCCGGACGGCAGGACGACGGACTCGTCGACACGCTGTGACGGATCGTTAAGGTCGAGGTCTCTCAGGTTGATCGCGAGGTCCACCGTTTCGCGGAAGTTCCGCTCGGGTGCATCCTCGAGAGCGCGAGAGACTGCGTCTACTATTTCCTGGTCTGCCATCGTTCACCTCCGTAGTACGCGTAGTGCTTCTACGGGTCAGTGAAACAGGCAAAAGCCTGTCTCACCCGGACGGTAGCCCAGTGGAAACTTAAAGCCGTCGAAGCGGTCGCACAGCGAGGTCCGGGAAACGACGCGTGTCGCTCACCTGACGGCTGTACCGTGGGAGGACGTGTCGTGACCACACCGAAAAAAATCGTTCGTCCGCGGACGGTGGTGACCGTCGCTCAGTCCGCAACCTCTGCTTCGGGTTTCGTCGGGGTGACACCAGCGGCGTCTTCGAGGATGGTCCGGCTGCCGAGTAGCACCATCCCGAAACCGACCTTCGCGCTCAGGTCGAGGACCATGAACGCCGCCGTCTCCCAGTACAGCGGGAGGATGCCGAGGGTACCCTCGGTCCCGATGAGCCAGACGACGGGGTACAGCAGCCAGAGACCCATGACGATGTTCCGGAGTTGGCTGAACAGCGTCTGGACCTGGGTCGACTTCGTCTGTGCCTGCTTCGAGAGCGTACCAACGAGGAAGTACAGCAACACGAGCAGTGCACCGGAGCTGATGCCCCACCACACGATGCGGTAGGCGGGCGTGGTCTCCAGGGCCGCGATGAGGCCGGTCCCGATCATGAACACGTCGAGGCCGACGAGCGTGAAGATGGTGTTCCGACTCGCACCCGCGAGGAGCGCGAGGTCGAGCAGGAGTAGCGGCGTCGTGAACAACCAGTCGGCGTAACGCGCCCAGTAGATGGTGAGTTCTTCTCCACCCGCGGTTACGGTGGTGACACCGAATCCGGTATACATCAGGAAGTACATCGCGGCCGCGATGGCCGTGATGAAGATGGTGATGATGTAGAACTCCTGCATCTTCTTGTCGGTGACACCTCGGCCACGGCCGATGAAGTAGAGTGTCCCGATGGTCATCCCGATGGTACCGATCAGCAACCAGAGTGATTCCGCTCCGACTTGAGCCATTACATCTCACGTAGGGAACCTACGGGCATAGCTAACAGTCCGCTATCTGGTAGGTTCCGTGACTGTCTCGCCGGATGGCTAGACCGACAGACAGGAACGCGTCAACGAGGAATCATCCGTGAGACCAGTGAATTTTTGTTCTTGCGTGGTCTTCAGACCACAACCCCCACGTGGATGAGCACACGGAGTGAGCAGTAACAGATGACAGACAATAACGATGCGATAGACGATTACATCACGCAGGCGATAGTACACGGGACCACCTACGAACGGCTTCGCGCCAGTCGATACAGCTTCTTCTCGGGGCCCCTCCCACGCAAGTTGACTCACCAGGGCGTGATTTCCGCTTCGTTGGGGGCTATCCTCCCGTTGGCGTTCGCGTTCCCTCCGGAAGTCGGGGTCGCTCACCCCTTACTGGCCTCACCGAAGGTCCTGTTGCTCGGACTGTTCGGTCTCGGTGTCGAGGTCCTTGCCGGGACAGGATTGGCTGCTGTCGCCCTGGTCCGTCTCCGACGGGACGACATCGACGAACAGACCGCACATCGGCTCCTCAACGTCGAAGACGTTGCATCGATGCTCGGACTTGGGACTGGTGCCATCGCGATACTGTTGACCCTGAGTTACTTCGGTGTGGCGACCCTGGCCCCGGAGGTCCTCCCGTCGCTCGAACCGGGACACGGCGGTGGTGCGTTCGCCGCGTCAGGAACGGGACTCACCGTGGTGACCCTCGCCGTGCTGTCCCTCGTCGTCGCCGGGACGCTCTCGTTCGCTGGGAGCGTTCTCGCCAGTCGTCTGGATTAAACGCGGAACAGAGTCGTCGCTTCGCCCCGGTCTTCTGGACAGTGCACCCGCTAGTCGGTCGGAGAAAGGGGAGAGAACGTCGGCTTATTCCTCGGCGAACTGGTCGTCGTACTCGCCGCTGTCGAGACGCTCCTTGAACTCTCGCGGGTTCTCACCTTCGATGGTGACACCCAGCGAAGTGCAGGTCCCGACGACTTCCTTCGCGGCGTTCTTGAGGTCGTAGGAGAGCAGGTCCGTCTGCTTCTGCTTGGCGACCTTCTTGACCTGGTCGATGGTCATGTTGGCGACGAAGTTCTCCTGGGGTTCGCCGCTGCCCGTCTCGAATCCGGCCTCGTCCTTGATGAGCGCGGCCGTCGGCGGGACACCGACCTCGATGGTGAAGCTGCCGTCGTCCTCGTATTCGACCGTTACCGGGACTTCCATCCCGTCGAACGCGGCGGTCTGTTCGTTAATCTGGTTGACAACTTCCTGCACGTCGACAGGTGTCGGACCGAGCTCGGGGCCGAGCGGCGGGCCAGGGTTGGCCTGCCCGCCCGGGACGAGCGCTTCGATAGTTCCAGCCATACGTGACAGAACCTTCGCGCCGGTTTTAACCCTTACCTTTCAGCGCGGAAATCTGGCTTCCGTCTCCCCGGTCTCTCCCTGCGTGACTCGGTATCACGCGTCGTCGACCGCTTCCTCGCGCCACGCGCCGAACGACGGCAACACCTCGGCCTCGTCGAACCGCTCGACACACGGCACGTCGTAGGGGTGTAACTCCTCGACTCGCTCGACCAGCGCGTCGTACCCCTCGTCGGTCGTCTTCGCCAGCAGTATCTCCTCGTCGCCCTCGTGGACCTCGCCCTCCCAGCGGTACGTCGACCGACAGCGGACGCGGTTGACGCAGGCCGCGAGCCGCTCGTCGACGAGCGCCTTCGCGAGGGTGCCCGCCTCGTTCGGTGGAGCCGTGATGTAGACCGTCGGCATGCTCGGACGTTCGACCCCGGATTCAAAAAGGATACCAGTCGTGTGCCCGGGGCAGCCGGAGGTTCACGCTCCAGTCGGCTTCCTCCCTACTCCTCGATGGGGTTGAACGTCCCGTCGATGTCCCACTCGTGGATGCACCATGGGCTGCCGATCTCGTCGTCGACGATTCGCCATGACTCCACGTCGTCGTTCCACGCTTCCTGCCGCCCACATCGTTCACAGCTACGGGCGGTGGGTTTGCGAAGCTTCGTCATGTCCTGTAATTTCCGTGCGAGATATATAAGCCCCTACGCTCATGGCGACACCTACCGTAACTCTGGTATGGCGACGAGACGCGAGACGCTCAACACACTGGGTGTCGGCGTCGCCGCCGTCGCAGGGTGTCTCGGCGAGGAAGTCGGGACACGAGCGCCGACCCAGCGGACAGCCGACCGAACGCCAACAACCACGAATCACGCTATGTCATCCAAAGCTACCAGCGATTTTGCGATCAAAGCCACCGCGTTCGCCGACGGCGAGGCGATTCCATCCCGGTTCACCTGCGACGGCGCGGACGTCTCACCAGAATTGACCGTCGGGGGCGTCCCATCGGAAGCCGAGACGCTCGCACTGGTCGTCGACGACCCGGACGCGCCGGGGGGCACCTTCGACCACTGGCTGCTGTGGAACGTCCCGACTGACACGGTCCAGCTCCCCGAAAACGTCCCACGCGGCGAGACTGTGTCGTCCCTCGGGGGCGCACGTCAGGGCACGAATGGGTTCGACACCGTCGGCTACCGCGGTCCCTGCCCACCTGCGGGCCACGGAGCACACACCTACCGTTTCACCCTGTACGCCTGCGACGGTCACCTGGACGTGCCGGGCGGCGCGCCAGCCTCGCAGGTCCGCAGCGCCATCCAGACTGCACAGGTCGCACAGACCCGAATCACGGGGTCGTACGAGCGCGCCTGACCGGCCTGGGATGGCCGCCGTTTGTACACCGCAGTGGCCCGTGAAGTCCGCCGCACCGGTACAACCAAGACACCGCCGCCCATCGGTTTTACTGTCATGATTAAATTGGTGAACCTGCTGGTTCGCGCGGACGACCTGACCCACGACGAGTTCGTCGAGTACTGGTACGAGGAGCACGTGCCGCTCGCGAAGGACCTCCCGAACGCGAAGAAGTACGTAACCAGCGTCCCGAACAGCCCGGAACACAGCGAGTACGACGGCATCGTCGAACTGTACTTCGAGGACATGGGCGCGCTGAAGGCGGCGTTCGACTCCGACGTCGGCAAGGAGGTCATGGCGGACCTCGAGACGTTCGCCAAGCCCGACGAGGGCCCGACCCTGTACGTCGAGGAGACAGTCCAGCTCGACGACGACGCATGAAGACGGCCGAGCGCGTGGTCGAGGGACTCGCGACCCTCGACACGGAGTTCGTCTTCGGCTACCCCGGCGGCCGGGTCATCGAGGTGTTCGAGGAGCTGGCCGAGCACCCCGAGATACAGGTCGTTCGCCCGCGCGACGAGCGCGAGGCGAGCGTCATGGCCGAATCCTACGGTCGCATGACCGGCAAGCCGGGTGTGCTGGCCGGGCAGGGCCCGTGGATCGGCAGTTTAGGGAACATCGGCCAGATGGAGGCCCGCCTCGCCTCCTCGCCGATGGTCGCCATCACCGAGGCCTCAGAACGCGGCGACTACTCCACGCTGGCACCCTACCAGCAGTCTCGCGGCGACTACGGTGGCCTCTCGCTGCCCAAGATTCTCGACGGCGTCACCAAGGAGTGGTGGTTCCCGCGCACGCCCACGGAGACGGTCCGGTCGCTCCAGCTGGCGTTCAAGCACGCGACCGCCGGCCGGCCCGGCCCCACGGCAATAATCCTCGACGGGGACGCGGTCTCCGACGAGTACCCCGAGGACTCGATTCCGTCGGTGTGGGACGAGGACCGTCAGGTGCGGAACTGGCAGTCACAGCCAACGGAAGCGGACGTGGCCGACGCGGTCGAGGCCCTCCAGACCGCCGACCGTCCGGTCATTCTCGCGGGTAACGGCGTCCACGCGGCCAACGCCTACGACGAACTGGTCGCCTGCGCCGAAGCCTACGACGCGGTCGTCGCGACCTCGTACCTGGGCAAGTCCACGATTCCCGAGACCCACGAGCGTGCCGCGGGCGTCATCGGTTCGTTCGGCCACGAGGGCGCGAACCAGGTCGTCTCCGAGGCCGACACCCTGCTGGTCGTCGGCTGTCGGATGAACCCGATGGACACCAACTGGCAAGCGGAGGAGTTCATCCGCCCGGACGAACAGACCATCGTCCACGCCGACATCGACACCCGCAACGCCGGCTGGGTCTACCCGGCAGACGTGGGCCTCATCGGTGACGCGGCGCAGTCCCTTGCCGCGCTCGCGACGGCAGGCGGGGCAGAGAACGGCTGGGCGCTCGACCGCGCTGCCGAGGCCCGTGAGGACTTCCACGTGCCCGAGTGCGAGGACGACTCGATGCCTATCAAGCCCCAGCGTGCCTGCAAGGCAATCCAGCAGGTGGTCGACTCGGACACCGTTGTCACCGCGGATTCGGGGAACAACCGCTTCTGGCTCCTCAACTACCTGCAGACGCCCGACACGGAGACGTACTACGGCTCCGGCGGCGTCGGTGGGATGGGCTGGGCGGCTCCCGCCGCGGTCACGGCGGCATTGCTCGGCAAGGACGCCATCTGCGTCGCCGGGGACGGCGGCTTCACGATGACGATGACCGCCGTCGAGACCGCGGTCGACCACGACGTGGCTCCGACGTTCGTCGTGCTGAACGACACCTCTCTCGGGATGGTCCGCCAGATGGACGATTCGATTCCGGGCGTCGAGTTCCACGACACGAACTTCGTGCAGGTCGCCGAGGCACTCGGCGGCCAGGGCCAGCACGTCACCGACCCCGACGACCTCGTGCCCGCCCTCGAAGATGCGAAGGCCGCGGACGTCCCGACCGTCATCGACGTGCGCATCGACCGCGAGGAAGACATGGCCGAGACGCTGCAGTCCTCGTTCTACGCCGAGGTCGGCGGCCTGCACGAGTAAGCGGTCGAAACGGACAGTAGCTTCTTTTCGCGGTGCGTGGTTGGAGTGGTATGAACGGCCGGGGACTGTTCGGGTTCGTGCTGGTCGTCGCCGGACTCTGCTGGCTCGTCCTCTGGGTCGTCACCCCGCCGGACCCGTATCAGCCGGTGCTGGGGGTGGTAGCCGGACAGGTGGTCTTCGACGGCTTTGGAACCTCGTTTCCAGGCACTGTCGCCCTGCTCGGCTTCGGTCCGGTCGCTCTCGGTGGTGTACTGTTCGTGACGGGATGGGTCGAGTCGACGGCGAATCGACTCTGAAGTGGTCGTGCCGGACCGTACCCGTTCGTTCGAGATGCCATCCACACGACCACCTCAAAAAGATAAAATTATTGTTACTTTTGTGCAGTGTGGACGTAAAAAACACCCACACAGCAGGGCATGACTATACAGACCAGAGGTCAGACGGGAGTAATATGGCAGAGAATACCAGCCATGTGAAGGAGTCGCTGTCGCGCCGCGACCTGCTGCGAACTGGCACCGGACTGGCCGCAGCCTCGGTCGCCAGTGAGACCACCCTCGCGTTCGGCGGGGAAGCAGGGCAGAAAACGACAGTGAAAGTTCGGCGCGACGACTACGGCGTTCCGCACATCTACGCCCGAAACGCAGACGACAGGACACCCGTGTTCTTCGGGTTCGGGTACGCCGTCGCGAAAGACCGCCTGTTCCAGCTCGAACTCTACCGGCGCTACTACCACGGCACCGTCGCCGAGGTGTTCGGGTCGGACTGGGTGGACTTCGACGCCGCCGCCAGACAGTCGACGTTCTCGGAGACGACACTCGGTGAGCAACTGGAAGCGATGGACCAGGAGAACCGGGCCGTCCTTCGGGCGTTCGCGTCTGGCATCAACCGCTACATCGAGTCCGTCCGCGAGGGAGACCGTGCGTTCCACAGGGGATTCGTCGACAACGGGTTCGAACCCGAACCGTTCACGGACGAGGACGTGGCCGGGATGTACGTCGCCAGTATGGCGTTCTTCAGCGGCTTCCAGCTAGAGACTCTTGGTGCGACTGTGGTCGAGACGTTGCGCGGCGAGGTCGGTGAGGACCGCGCGATGGACCTGTTCCACGACCTCAACTGGGGGAACGACCCCGGGTCACCGACCTCCAGTACCCAGCCAGCCGACGCGTACCAGCCCCCATACACCCCCGCCGGTGACGACGGTACCGGGGCGACGCCGGGTACGGATTCCACACGGCGTGGTCGGACTGGCGTCCAGAACCAGCCGACGAACCGGGTCACCGGCGGCGACTTCCGCCTCCCCACTGACGCCGAGGCGGTCCACGACGCAGAGATGGAGCGGGTCCGAACCCTCGCGATGGGGCTGGACGACCTCGGCTTGCCCATCAAGTACGGCAGCAACGCCCTCGCCGTCCAGGGCGACGTGACCGACAGCGGCGACGCGATTCTCATGGGTGGGCCCCAGATGGGGTTCTCGACGCCATCGGTCATGTACGAGGCGGGGCTCCATGGCCCCGACTTCGACGTCGCGGGCATCACCGTCGCGGGCTACCCGTTCATCATGTTCGGCCGGAACCGGAACGGCGCGTTCACCTCGACGGCGGGCATCGACAATTGCATCCAGACGTTCGTCGAGTCCATCGAGGTCACCGACGACGGCCCCGACACGTACGAGTTCCGCGGTGAGGACCGCGAGGTGTACGCCGAAGAACAGACGATTCCGGTCGCCGACGGCGAAGACGAGACCGTGACGCTCCGGCGCACCCACCACGGCGTCGTGACGCAGTGGGACCCCGAGGCGGGGGAGGCGATCGCCCAGACCAAGTCCTACGCGGGCCGAGACATGAACTCCTGGGCGGCCTTCTACGAGTCGCAGTTCGCCTCGTCGGCCGAGGAGTACGGCGAAGCTGCCCGCCAGTGCGACTACGCACTGAACTTCATGTGGGCGGGCGAGTCCGGCGACATCGGCTACTTCCACCTCGGGCGCTACCCCGACGCCGAGTCGGTCGAGTGGGACACTCGGCTCCCCGCCGACGGGACGCAGTACGAACTCACCGAAGACGACTACCTCCGCGCCGCCGACGAGGAGGTCCCCTACAGCATCAACCCCCCGCGAGGGTACTCTGCGCAGTGGAACAACAAGCCTGCACCGGACTGGAACAACGGCGACCTCAGCTACGCCTGGGGGACCGACCACCGGGTCCAGCGCATCATCAATCTCGTCGAGCACGAACTCGAGACAGATGGCTCGGTCGGCTACGATGACCTCAAGGACGTGGTCTACGACATCTCGTTCGTCGACCTCCGGAGCATCCGGTACCGGGACGCGCTCCTCGAGGCACTCTCCGGGTCGGACCTCACCGAGACCCAACGGGCCGCGAGGGACGCGGTCGCCGACTGGGACCACTACCGACAGGGTGACGCTGCTGACTTCACGGGGAGGTACCCCGTCGGGTACACGGTCTGGGACGCGACCTTCCCGAGGGCCCTGGAGAACGTCTTCGCAGACGAGTTCGGGTCGGCCTACGGTCCCGCGTCGTACTTCCTCACCTACCGCTACGGCCGCGGAACGTTGATGCGCGTGCTCAATCCCGAGGAGACAGTGATGGACCTCCAGGCCGAGTACACCACCGATGGGGCACAGGAAGCCTTCGTCGAGGCCTTCCGAAGCGCCTGCGTGGAACTCGAAGAACAGTACGGCGAGGACGTGTCCTCGTGGCGCGGCGAGGCGAGGATAGACGAACTCGACAATCTCGCGCTGTTCGGGATGCCGATCGGGGTCGGCGACGCCGGTGACATGCCCTGGATGAACCGCGGGACGGAGAACCACTACGTTCGGCTCGGCGACGACCCGACCGCGGAGAACGTCCTGCCGCCGGGGAACTCGGGATACGTCGCCCCCGACGGGACGACGGGCGAACACTACGACGACCAGCTCGACGCGTTCGTGGACTTCGAGTACAAGCAGTTGCTGTTCGACGACGAGGACGTTCGGCGGAACTCCTCGACCTCGGTCGTACTCCAGATGGACAGCGACGGCGATGGAGACGAAAACGGGGAGGCAAACGGCGGGCAGTAGGTTCTCTCTCTGTCTTCAGTCAGCCCGCTGCGTCGTCACTCTCCCGCCCGTCGTGGTCTGGTTCTTCGGTGCACGCTTGCGAAGCAGCCACACCACGCCGACCATCGGAATCGCCGTCACGACGGTCGTCAGGCCCACGATTCCCCAGTCGGCGAGCGTGAGCGGGACCACGTCGAACGCCCGCTGGAGTGGCCCGAAGTACAGCACCACGAGTTGCAACAGGAGCGACGCGGCCACCGCCACACCGAGCCAGCGATTCGGTTCGGGTCTGCCCGGAATCCAGCGGACGACGTAGAGCTTCACGAACTCCACGACGACGAAGGTGGTGAACACCATCGAGACGACGTACTCGGTCGACCCGCCGTTGGTGGTCACCAGCCAGTACACCAGCCCGAGCATGACCACCGTCGAGGACAGCCCGAGGCCGCCGATGGTCCGCAGCATCTGCGGGTCGAGGATGCCCTGGCTTCGGTTCCGCGGGGGCCGGTCCATCACGTCGCCGCTCTCGGGGTCGACGCCGAGGGCGACAGCCGGGAGGCCGTCGGTGAGGAGGTTGATCCACAGCAGCTGTGCCGGCGGCAGGACGAGCAGGCCGAACAGCGAGGCGATGAACACCAGCAACACCTCGGTGACGTTCGCCGACAGCAGGTACGCGACGAACTTCCAGATGTTGTCGAAGATGGTCCGGCCGTTCCGGATGGCGGTGGCGATGGTCGCGTAGTTGTCGTCGAGCAGGACGAGGTCGGAGGCCTGTTTGGCGACTTCTGTGCCGCGCTGGCCCATCGAGATGCCCACGTCGGCGTGTTTCAGCGCGGGGGCGTCGTTGACGCCGTCGCCGGTCATCGCGACCGTGTGGCCGTTGGCCTGCAGGGCGCGACAGATGGCGACCTTGTGCTCGGGGAGGACGCGGGCGAACACCTCGTGGGCCTCGACCGCGTCTTTCAGTTCCCTCTCGTCCATCGCGTCAATGTCGTTGCCGGTGACGACGTCGCCGGAGAGGCCGACCTGCTCACCGATGACGGCCGCGGTTCGGCGGTTGTCGCCGGTGATGAGCTTCACGGCGATACCGGCGTCTTTCGTCTGTGCGATGGCCTCCCGGACCTCGGGACGGGGCGGGTCCTGCATGCCCTGCAGGCCGACGAACACGAGGTCGGATTCGGGGTCGGCCGGGTCGCCGTATGCGAACCCGAGGACGCGAAGCGCCTCGTCGGCGAAGCCGTTCGCCGTCTCCTGGATGTCCGCACGAGTTCCCCCGTCGAGCGCGACCGGCCCGTCCGCCGTGAGGACCTGCGTGGACTGTTCGAGGACGGTCTCGGGCGCCCCCTTCACGAAACTGCGGTCGTCGTGAATCGTCGCCATCCGGCGGCGCTCCGAGGAGAACGGCACCTCGTCGATGCGGGGGCGATCTTCCCGGAGTGCTTTCGGGTCAAGCCCGACCGTACTCGCCGAATCGAGCAGTGCGACCTCGGTCGGGTCGCCGTTCTCGCCGGCCGCGTCGTTACAGACCGCGCCGATTTCGAACAGCAGTCGGTGGCGTTCGTCGTCGAGGTCGGCCTCGTCGGGAGAGAACTCGCGACCGTGGACCCACGCCTTCGTGACGGTCATCTGGCCCTCGGTGACGGTGCCGGTCTTGTCGGTGGCGACCACGTCGACCGACCCCAGGGACTCGACCGCGGGGAGCTCCCGGACCAGCGCGTTCTGGTCGGCCATCCGGCGGACCCCGAGGGCGAGCGTGAGCGTGACGACGGCCGGGAGGCCCTCCGGGACGGCCGCGACCGCCAGCGAGATGGCCGTCAGGCCGGCCCGGAGGAGTCCCGCCCCGCCGGCCACGAGGACGCCCCCGATGATGACGGCGAGGACGAGGACGCCGAGGCCGACCCGCCGACCGAACGTGTCGAGGTCGCGCTGGAGGGGGGTCTCGCGGCTTTCGACGGTACCGAGTTCGGCGGCGATGGCACCCACCTGCGTGTCCATCCCGGTCGCGTACACCACGGCCCGGCCCGAGCCGCGAACCACCGTCGTCTGCTTGTACACGAGGTTGTCGCGGTCCGCGACGGGGGTGTCGGTGTCGAGGACGCCGGTCTCCTTCGACCGCGGGAGGCTCTCGCCGGTCAGGGCGGCCTCGTCGGCCGCGAGGTCGGTCGCCTTCAGGAGGCGCGCATCGGCCGGGACCGCATCGCCCGCGGTCAGCACCAGCACGTCGCCGGGAACCACCTCCGGCGCGGGAATCTGGACCTGCTCGCCGTCCCTGAGGACGGTTGCCGTCGGTGCGGCGAGTTCTCGCAGGGCACGGAGACTCTCCTCGGCACGGTAGTCCTGGAAGAACCCGAAGACCCCGTTCAGTATCACGATGCCCATGATGAGTGCGGCGTCGACCCCGTGTCCGACCACTGCGGCGACGATGGCTGCCGCTATCAGTACCCAGATGAGTGCGCTCTGGAACTGGGCGACGAGGATGTCGAGCGCGTTCCGTCTGTCACCCTCGACGAACTCGTTTCGGCCGTGTTGCTCGAGTCGGCGGGCAGCCTCCTCGCTCGACAGCCCCGCCTCGTCGGCGGCGAGGTCGTCCAGCACTGCTTCGAGTTCGACGTCGTGTTGGGCCACAGGGGACGGTTCGACGGTCACCCTCTTGATAATTCGTGGTGTCTCTCGGGTGACCGGCACGAATCGCGGTCACCGGGACGTTATTTCGTGAGGACAGCAACCGAAATATATTTAATTTCGTAGTGTTGTTTGGTGAATGTGGCGGCCCGCACGGATTGCGACCGGCTCCATCGGCGACACTGTCTCCCCCACCCCGCCGGTACTGGCCGGGACCGCCCGAGTCGTCGTTCGCCACAACCGAGACCCCCACCCCACCGATGTCTCCCATCGTGGTATCCCCATTCCGACGACTCGGACGGGGTCGCCCCCGGTGTCGACGGCACCTGTGCCGACCCGCGATACCGGGTCATCGTTCCCCGCTGATTCGTGTCTTCAGCGGTGGAAAACCCCTCGCACGCTCCAGAACAATCCCTGTGCCACGTTCCTGAGGAACCCACCGAGCCCGCTCCGGGGTTCGCGAACCGCCTTGAACCCGGCCAGCTCCTCGTGGGACACGGACAGGAGTTCGCCCGTGACGGCCCGGTTCTCGTCGGCATCCCCGACCAGAAGCAACGTGACCCGCTCTGTGTCGTGTCCGACCACTCGATAGACACCCGGTTTGCGGTCGCTCTCGGACGGTGGCCGGTAGTGTTCGGCGACGGCTACCATGCTCCTCCGTCGCAGTGACACAGCCTCAATCTTGGGGTGCTGTGCAGCGGCGACACCTGGCACGGTCCGACGGGAACCTTTTTGCGAGCAGTGGCAGAACTTGCGAACATGGCAGACAGCACGGTACTCGTCACTGGTGGCACGGGATTCATCGGGTCGTACGTCGCGAAAGACCTCGTCGACCACGGGCACGACGTGGTCGCCTACGACCTCTCGACAGACCCGCGCATTCTGGAGAAGCTCGGCATCGCCGACGACGTGGAGATTCGACGCGGCGACGTGAGCGACTCGACCGACGTGATTCGTGCGGTCAAAGAGACCGGGACGACCCACATCGTCCACCTCGCCGCCTTGCTGACCAACACGGCCCGGGACAACCCCCGCGCGGCGATGCAGGTCAACATCGAGGGGACGAACAACATCTTCGAGGCCGCTCGCACCCTCTCCGACCAGGTCGAACGCGTCGCCTGGGCGTCCTCCGCGGCCGTCTACGCCCCGCCAACGAACTACGACGACGGCGGCGACTGGTGGGTCACCGAGGACGACCTCGTCTACCCCGACACGCTCTACGGCGCGACCAAGGAGTACAACGAACACCAGGCCCGCGTCTACTACGAGGACCACGACGTCTCCCACGTGGCAATCCGGCCGACGGTCGCCTACGGCCCCTACCGCGAAACTGGTGGGTCCGCCTTCCTCGCGAACATCATCGAAAAGCCCGCTGTCGGTGAATCCTTCTCGGTGGAGTACGGCGACCAGGAGATCGACTGGCAGCACGTCGAAGACATCGCACAGGCGTTCCGCCTCGCCGCCTTCACCCCGGACGATGACCTCAGCCAGCGCGTGTACAACGTCCGCGGCGAACTCGCGTCCATCCGCAAGGCGGCCGAGACCGTCGAGAAGATCATGCCCGACGCCGACATCGAGGTTTCCGACGAGGGCGAACTGCCCTGGACCCAGCGCCTCGACATGACGAAGTTCCAGGAGGACACCGGCTACGAGGTGCAGTACGACCTCGAATCCGGCTTCCGAAAGTACATCCAGGTGCTTCGGGAGGAAGCCGGGCTGGACCCGGTCTGAGAACGCCACCCGCACCGACCGTTCTGGCGATTCGAGGAGGCCACGTACAGTCAGTCGCCTCAGATATTTTCGTGATGTGGCCAGAATCGAAGAGTCTGGCTGCCTGCTGGACGTCGTCCGACAATGTCGTCAGAGACAGGGACACTGACTGCTGACCGGAATCGTCGATTCAGGTATCGACGAGAGAACTCCGGTATCGACGAGCGAACTCCGCGCTCTCGAACCACGGAGTGGAGTGAGCACCACAATCGGCTGGGAAGGCTGCGGTGTGGTGCGGTTGCGGTCATAGACGCGAGCGCGAGTCGTCTGCTGGGCTTTCGAAACCGTCGTCCAGGGGCTCCGAACTCGAAACGCGACGGAGGCCAGTGTTTCTCCGAAATCATCCTATTCGACCGACACAAACACCAAGACAGATGCCCGACAACCGGCGTACGATTACTCTGACATGGTGGCTGGACTCGACATCGGGACGGCGACACTGACGGCTGCACGGGACGGGGGCGACGGCGCGACTGTCGCGGAGGCGGCGGCGTCCGTCGTCGCGGTTCCGCGTGACACACTGACCGGGGCCGGGTTCGACCCGGCCGAACTGTGCTGTATCGAACGCGATGACACGGTCTTCGTCCTGGGTGCGGACGCGGCGGACGTCGCCGACGCGACCGACACCGACCTGGAACCGCTCTTCTCGAACGACGTGGTGGTTCCCCGCGAACACGACGCCTCGCTCATCGGGGCGCTCTCCAGGGACGTCCTGGGACCCGGGGACGACGAGGCGGTCTGCTTTACGACGCCCGGCCGGTTCCTCGACGCGGACGAACCGACGACCGACCACCGCGAGGCCGTCAGCGCAGGCCTTTCCGACGAAGGATACGACCCCACCCCGCTGAACACCGGCCTCGCGGTCCTCTACGACGCGCTCTCGGACGGGAACTACACCGGCCTCGGCGTGGCCGTTCGGCCCGCCGTCACGACCGTCTGTCTGGCCTTCTATGGTGTCCCAGTCCTCGGGTTCTCGCTGGCGAAAGGCCGCGACTGGCTGGTCGAGCAGGCGGCCGCGTCCGCGGGCGAACCCGTCGACGCCGTCGCCGAAGCTCGTGCGTCGTTCACCCTCGGGCTGGAAACGAGTTCCGAGGGCATCGAGGGCGCACTCGCAGACGCCTACAACCAGCTCCTCGCCGACGTGTCCGAGGCGGTCCAGCGCGAGGCCGACGAGGGAGACCTCCAGTCGGGCGTCGCGGCGACGGTCGTCGTCGCCGGTAGTGGGAGCGTCCCCGGCATGGAGATGTTGCTCGGGGCGCAACTCGACGCGGCCCCACTCCCGTTCTCCGTCGACGACGTGCGCCTTGCCGACGACCCGGCGAACAGCGCGGCTCTCGGCGCACTTGCTGCCGCAGAGGCCGGTCTCGACGGATTCGAGGGTATCGTCGCGAGCGAGGAGGACGGCGAAGCCGACGAGGGTGGCGAACGCGACACCGTCGAATCCACACAGCAGACGCTGACGGCGACGGGCACGACTGGGAACGGTGGTACGAACCGACGACCCGAGACCGCCGCCGGCGGCCCCGGGGACGACTCCTCGAACCGCGCCATCGAGCAGATGTTCGAGCGCCTCGGCAACCGCGAAGACGAGATCGCCAGTATCCGTGCGGACCTGGACGCGGCGGCGGAGAACCTCGACTCCCTGCACGAGACCGTCGCGAGCGAGGACGACCTCGACTCGGTGTCGGCGAGGGTCGCGGACCTTGACGCGGCGCTCGAGGACCTCGACGGGCGAGCGGCGGCGGCCGCGGACCTCGAATCGCTCGGCGAGGACCTCACGGCGCTTCGTGACGACCTCGCGGCACTCGAGGAGTCCGCCGCCAGTGCAGCGACCGTCGCCGACCTCGACGACCGTGTCGGGACGCTCCAGTCGTCCCTCGACGACCTGGCCGACGAGGCAGCGACCGACGCCGACCTCACTGCCGTCCGGAAGACGCTCGAGGCCGTCGAGGCTGACCTCGACTCGCTCCGTGAGACCGCTGCGACGCGGGAGACCGTCGATGCGCTGGACGACGACGTCGACGACCTGGCGACGTCGCTCGACGACGTGACGGCGACCCTGACCGACCTGTCCGACCGGGCGGCCGACGCCGAGACCGTCGAGGATATCGCGGAGACGTTGTCCGACCTCGACGAGACCGTCGAGACGCTCGATGCAGAGGTCGCCGCCCTCCGTGCCGACCTCGCCGCGCTCGACGAAGCGACTGCCACCCTGGACGACCTGGCTGCACTCGAGGCGACCGTCGACGACGTCCAGGCGGACCTGGCCGAACTCGACGAACGGACCGCCAGCGCGTCGGCCCTCTCGACGGCCACCGACGACATCGCGGCCGTGACGGAAGCCGTCGAGGACCTCGCGGACGACGTGGCCGCCCTCGACTCGGCTCACGACGACCTGACGGCCCGTGCCGACGACGCGGCCACCGAACGCGAGGCACAGGCTGCCGATATCGAAGCGCAGTCTGCGGACATCGAATCGCTCGTTGCCGACCTCGATACGGTCGAAGCGACGGTCGACGACGTACAGACTGACCTCTCGAGCGTCGAGACGGCCCTCGACACCGTCTCAGACGACCTCGCGGCGGCACAGGACCGCATCGACCGCCTCGCAGAAACCACAGCAGACACCGACGAGGTGGCGTCTGTCTCGCAGGACCTCGCCGCGCTCGCAGAGCGCGTCGAATCGCTCGCCGCCGACGGTGCGACCGACGACGACGTGCAGGCGCTCCGCTCGGACGTCCTCGAGGCAGACATGGCTATCGCCGACCTGCAGGAATCGGTCGCCGACCTCGAACGCGACACCGCTGCAGAATCGGCGGTCTCGGCCATCGAGAATGACGCCGCTGACGCCGCCGAAGCGGCAGCCGCGGCGGCGGACCGGGTGGAGACGCTCGAAGACAGACTCGAGGAGGAGGCGGCCGACGCCGAGACCGTCGAAGCACTCCAGTCCACGGTCGAAGGGACTCGCTCGACGGCGACCGAACTGGCAGACGAACTCGACTCGGTCCGTGCGCGACTCGAGTCACAGGCCGACGCCACGCCGTCGACTGCCGCCCTCGACGACCTCGCGGAGGACGTGGCTACACTGACGGACGACGTCGCGGAACTCGACGACGTGCGAAGCGAGCGTGCCGCGGCTGCCGACGTCGACGAGGTTCGAGCGTCCGTGTCGACCCTGTCGGACCGGCTGGACGACGTGGAAGACGAGGGTACTGCTCCCGACGACCTCGCCGAGACTGTCGCGGCCCTCGAAGACGCCCTCGATGCGCTGGAGGAGGACGTAGTCACCGAGGAGGACTTCGCCGACCTCCGTGGAGGTGTCGCGACGGCGGCGGAGCTGTCCGACCTCGAATCGAAGGTGGTCACCGAGGAAGACCTGTCCGACTTCCGTGCGTCACTCGTGACGAAGGAGGAACTCGCCGACCTTCGCCGGACGGTGGAGTCCGTCCGCGACGAGGTTCCCGACGAGCAGGCGGCGACAGCCGGCCAATCGGGGGCTGCCGGCGGTTTCCTCGGCCGGGTCGGTGCCGGCGTCGCCGGTGGCGGTGTCATCGCCGGGGTGCTCACCATCGCCGAGGCGACGGCGGGCGATAGCATGGCGACGGCCGTCGGTGCGGGCGCGCTCGTGCTCGGCCTCGTCCTCGTCGGTGTCGTCTATCGAGCCAGTGACGGCACCACTGCCACGGTAAAAGAGTAAGATTCTCGACCGTCGTTACTCGCGGGGAAGCGAGACGTTTCGGAGTTCGCCACTGCACTTCGGGCATTCGTTCTCGTCTGGGTCCTCGGTCCGGAGCCCACAGCTCAGACACTCGTACTCTGTCGTAGTTGTCATGATAGTCGTTCTAGGAGACGGCGAATGATAAGGATTACCGCGACACTTTGTAACGTGATAACCGGAGAGAACGTGGGGGCTGTGACCCTCCATCGACTGCCGATGCGGGCTCGCCTGCCGCCCGGCTGGCTGTCACTGTCGCATCTAGCTGCTACTGTCGTGTCTGGCTGTACTGCGCGACCCACTCTTTCAGGGTGATGCCCATCGCGGACTGGGTGATGGCGTTCGACGACGCCGAGTTCGCACTCTTGACCAGTTCCGCTTCCAGCGTCCGTTTCGGCACTTCGCCGAGGAAGTGCGGGATGGCCCGCTGGACGTCCAGCGGAACGCCGACCTCGTGGGCGAGTGCGTACCCCGAGATGGAGTGAGGAATCTCCTCGCTCGCGTAGTGCTCGCGGTCGGGCTCGTCCAGCAGTTCTGCATCGACGAAGTCCACGTACTCGTAGCACTTGCCGACGTCGTGGAGCAGGCAGGCGGCCACGATGGTGTCCACGTCGGGGTCGGCACCGTGGAACTCGCGCTGAATCGCCGCAGACTCGACGGCTATCTTGGTTACCCCCCGGACGTGTTCGACGTTCGTGACCTCGTGGATGTTCCAGGCGTACGGGATGTCCGTGATGTCCTGCCAGCCGCCGCGTTCGAGCCCGAGCGTCCAGGCTTCGACGACCTGTTCGCGGAGCTGGTCGTCCTCGATGCGCTCGAGTTCCGGATAGGCGTCCCGGACCTGGGCGGCGAAGTCCGGTTCGGCCATTCAGTACCCCTCGACGTCGCCGACGTCGTTCTTCACGAGACGCTCCTGCCCGATGAACCGGGGGCGTTCCTCGACGGCGAGGAAGTTGTCGACGTCTGCGCGGGCCTTCGCGGCGATTTCACGGGTGGGGTCGTAGTCGCGCGAGCCTTCACTGCCGAGTGCTTCGTGCAGGTCGTCCAGCGTCTCGAAGTACAGTTCGGCGACACCGTCGAACTCCGCGTTCTCCGGGTCCGTCGGGTACACCGTCTGGTACCGGACGACGCCCTCGATGTCCTTCGCCAGCGGCGAATGGTTGTTCTCCCAGTAGTCACGGAACTCCTCGTGTGTCATCCCGTCCTTGCGGACGAGGAACGCCGAGTGCTTGTACAGGCCGTCGGTATCGCCGTCGACCTCGTCCTTCCAGACCTTCTCCTCGCCGATGAATCGGGGACGACGGTCGATGTCGAGGAAGTTGTTCACGTCCTCGCGGGCCTTCGCGGCGACCTCGCGCGTCGGGTCGTAGTCGCGCGAGCCTTCGCTGCCGAGTGCTTCGTGCAGGTCGTCCAGCGTCTCGAAGTACAGTTCGGCGAGGCCGTCGAACTCCGCGTTCTCTGGGTCTGTGGGGAGGACCGTCTGGTAGCGCACGACGCCCTCTATGTCCTTCGCGATGGGTGTGTGGGTGTTCTGCCAGTAGTCGACGAACTCGTCGTGGGTCATGTCGTCCTGCCGGACCAGGAGCGCAACGTGTTTGAACATACGTGAGAGTCGTCTCCTCGTCCGGACATAAAACCTCACGAGTCGGTGGTGGCGGACAGATTCGTGAGTGACGATGGAGTGACAGCCGGAACCCACTCCCGGGGGCTGTCGGTAGAAGTCACGACCGATTGTGACGAGTAAAATCTCGGGCCTCCTATTAGGTGTTTTCGCAAGACACAAGCGTTGCAGGCAATTGAGGTGATGGCTCGTCGGGGATATAAACCCCGTCTATGTGGGGGCGAACTGCTTTACCCTATTTTTAATAATGAATCATCCATGGCACGGGGAAACAATGACCGCGCAGTTACGTCCGGAAATCAAGCTAGTTCTATCGGTTCGCGGCGGGCCTTCCTGAAGCTCGCAGCGGGGGGAAGCGCACTGAGCGTCGCAGGGTGTCTCGGGAACATCGGTGGTGCAGGTGGGGAGACCGACACACTGACCTACGGGGTCGTGAGCCCGATGTCCGGGCCGTACAGCGGGCTCGCACCTGGCCAGCGGAACGGTGCGAAGCTGGCTATCAAGACGCTCCAGGAGTCCGACGACTTCGACTTCGAGATAGAGGGTGTGTACAAGGACGGGAAGACCGAGGACACGGCATCGGTGCAGGAGGCACGCCGCGCCGTCGAACAGGACGGGGCGAACTTCCTCATGGGCGCCATCTCCAGTTCCGTCGCGCTCGCGCTGAACGAACTGGCCGCAGAGGAACAGGTAATCTACAACCCGGGTGGGGCGGCAGTCCCCGTGACGGGAAGTGGCTGTAACGAGTACGTCTTCCGCGCGGAGACGAACACCGCACAGATCGCCGAGGCCGTCTCGGAGTACACCGTCAAGAACCTCGGCACGAACGTCTGGTTCCACATCGCGGATTACGCCTACGGGACCTCGGTCCAGAACCGCGTCAAGATGCGCATGGAGGAGGCCGAACCGAACCTCAACATCGTCGGCACCTCGAAGTCCGAACTCGGGGCGAGCAACTTCGACTCCTACATCAGCCAGATAAACAACTCCGACGCGGAGGTCGTCGTGGTGGGGATGACCGGTGGCGACCTCATCTCCTTCGTGAGCCAGGCCGTCGACAGCGGCCTCACCGAGAACGTCGACATCATGGCGCCGACGATGACCTTCCAGGTCGTCCGTGGCGCGCTCGGCCCGAAGGCGTACGGGACCTACGGCGGCGTCCGCTACGTCGCGGACATCGACAACCCGCAGAACAACTCGTTCGTCGAAGCCTACCAGAACGAGTACGATGCGGTCCCGGACAACTTCGCCCGCGTCGGCTACCAGTCCATCATGATGACCGCCGAGGGCGTCAAGGAGGCCGGCTCGACCAACGTCGACGACGTCATCGACGCGCTCGCGGGCCTGGAGATGGACAGTATCCTCGGCCCGAACCAGTTCCGGGCCTGTGACCACCAGGCGCTGAACCCGACCTGGATGGGCAAGTGTGTCGAGCCGGAGTCGGGCGAGATGGCGGACGTCGAGCTGCTCAAGAAGGTCGAGGGCCCCGACGCGATGATACCCTGCGACGAAACCGAGTGCTCGCTCTAAGATGTCGACACTACCAATGGTCTCAGGTGCAGCCCTCCTCGACCAGCTCATCAACGGGCTGACCGTCGGGATGGTGTACGTCCTCCTCGCCGCGGGCCTGTCCATCATCTTCGGGGTGATGGACGTCATCAACTTCGCCCACGGGGAACTGTTGGCACTGGGTGCGTACCTCGCGGTCGCACTCTCGACGGCTGGCATCGGTAACTTCTGGGTGGCCCTGCTCGTCGCCCCGCTCGCGGTCGCGGTACTCGGCGGTGCGATGGAGCGATTGACCATCCGTCCGCTCTACGGCCGGAACCCGCTGTATCACATCCTGTTGACGTTCGGGCTGGTGCTCATCTTCGTCGACGCCATCGAGCTGGTGTGGGGAACACAGTCCCTCGGGACGCTCGACACCGGCTCGCTCTCCGGGACGGTGACCATCCTCGGGTTCCAGAAGCAACTGTACAGCTACTTCGTCATCGTCGCCGGCTCCATCGTCGCTGCCGGTGCGTGGCTGGTGCTGGAGAAGACCCGGTTCGGGCTGGTCGTCCGCGCCGGGTCGATGGACCGCGACATGGTCCGACACCTCGGCATCGACATCGACCGGTACTACACGCTCGTGTTCGCCTTCGGGGCGTTCCTGGCGGCCGTCGGCGGGGTCATCCTCGCCGGTCGGCAGTCCGTCGACCCCGGCATGGGTGGCTCTGTCATCATCCCGGCGTTCATCGTCGTGGTGTTGGGCGGCCTCGGTAGCTTCCGCGGCGCGGTCGCAGGTGGCCTGCTCGTCGGCGTCGTCCAGACGCTGGTGCGCTGGCAACTCCCGTTCCTCGAGGGGCTCGTCGTCTTCTTGCTGATGATCGGCGTCTTGCTCGTCCGCCCGCAGGGGCTGTTCGGCAGTCCCGAGTGGCACGACCCCGGCGAATCTGCCGGTGAACTGCTCACCGGTGCCGGTGGTGGCGTCCTCACACCACAACAACGCAAACTACTCGGTGGGGGTGTCGTCGGCGTACTCGCGCTGGCACCGCTCGGTATCGGTGTCCTCTGGGGGTCGTTCTTCGTGAACACCTTCATCGTGGAGATACTCATCTGGGCGCTGTTCGCGCTCAGTCTGGACCTCGTCATGGGCTACACCGGACTGGTGTCGCTGGGGCACGTCCTGTTCTACGGGGTCGGCGCGTACGCGACCGTGCTGTTCGCGCTGTACCTGGTCCCGTCGTTCTGGCTGGCCCTGCTGGTCGGCATCGCGGTCGCGGCGCTCATCGCCTGGGTGGTCGGCTACCTCTCCATCCGGGTGTCGGGCGTCTACTTCTCGATGATAACCCTGGCGTTCGCCGAACTGTTCGCCAGTCTCGCGGTGAAGATGCCGGGCCTGCGCGCGGAGTTCAACCCGTTCCTGGCGTCTATCGGCCTCCCGACGGTTCCACCCCTGACCAACGGGGAGGACGGCATCGGGGCCGAGGCACTGTACTACGGGCTCACGTCGGGGCCGGAGTTCGGTGACGTCTCGCTGCTCGGTGAGATAACACTGAACTACTACGTCATCCTCGCGCTGGTCGTCGGGTCGTACTTCGTCGCCCGACGACTCATCGACGCGCCGTTCGGGAGCGTCCTGCAGGCGATCCGTGAGTCCGAACAGCGCGCGTCGTTCCTCGGCTACGACACGACCGCGTACAAGCGCCGTGCGTTCGTCGTCAGTGGCGCCCTCGGCGGCCTGGCTGGCGGACTCCGCGCGACCCAGACGCTGGGTCGTGCCTCGCCCGGCTTCCTCGACTGGCTCCTCTCCGGCGAGGTCATCGTCATGACCCTGCTGGGCGGGATGGGGACCCTCTACGGGCCGATGATCGGCGCGGCGGGCTTCATCTCGCTGGAGGAGCTGTTGCTCGAACAGGGCATCGACTACTGGCAGGGCGTCCTCGGCGTCGTCTTCGTCCTGTTCGTCATCTTCGTCCCGCGTGGCCTCGTCTCGGTGCCGTCGCTGCTCAAACAGCGTCGGCAGGCGATGGCCGGTGGCGAGGGTGGCACCCCCGACGCCGAATCCACGGAGGTGAGTGACTGATGGCGACCAGCGAACAGCAGACCGACACGCTCGACACGGGCGACCCCGTCCTCGAGACCCGGGACCTCACCCGTCGGTTCGGTGAACTCGTCGCGACCGACGACCTCTCCCTGACCGTACAACCCGGTGAGTTCCGGAGCATCATCGGCCCGAACGGGGCCGGAAAGACCACGCTGTTCAACCTCGTCTCGGGCGCTCTGTACCCGAGCGAGGGGTCGATCATCTTCCAGGGTGAGGACGTCTCCCAGCTCCCGCCGCACCAGCGAGTGCGACGGGGCATCGGTCGTTCGTTCCAGATAACGAACGTCTTCGGCGGACTCAGCGTCCGTGAGAACGTCCGCCTCGCCGCACAGGCGGCACTCAGGAAGCGCTCGGTCACGGAGAACCTGTTCGGCAACAAGGACTCCTTCGAGGACCTGAACGACCGGACCGACGACGTCCTCGCTCGCATCGGCCTCGACGGCCGCGGCGACGAACGGGCGTCGGCGATGGCGTACGGCGACCGGCGACGGCTCGAAATCGGGCTCGTGCTGGCGACCGACCCGACGCTCGTCATGCTCGACGAGCCCACGGCGGGTATGAGCGCCGACGAGACCCGGGCGACGATGGAACTCATCGGCGACGTACTGGCGGACAGAACCGTGTTGCTCATCGAACACGACATCGAACTCGTCATGAACGCATCGGACAGGATTACCGTCCTCAACCGGGGGGCAGAACTGGCGACGGGAACACCGGAGGCCGTCGCCGAGAACGACGAGGTCCAGCAGGCCTACCTCGGAGGTGGTGTGTTGTGAGCCTCCTCGAACTCGAGAACGTCCACGGTGGGTACGGCGAGACCGAAGTACTCTCGGGCGTCACGATGGACGTCGAGGAGGGCGAGGTCGTCTCGCTCGTCGGCCGCAACGGCGTCGGCAAGACGACGACGCTGCGCAGCATCGTGGGCGTGGTCGAGACCACGAAAGGGTCGATTCGCTACCACGGCGAGGACATCACCGGTACCTCTTCGGAGGAAGTCGCCCGGAAGGGCATCGGCTTCGTCCCCGAAGAACGCCGCGTCTTCCCCGGCCTCACCGTCACGGAGAACCTGCGGATGGGCCGATTCGGCGGCAGCGACACCGCACACCGGCGGTCGGTCGAGGACATCTGGGAGCTCGACGCCTTCGAGAACCTGCGCGAACGCAAGAACAGCCGCGGGGCCGACCTCTCCGGCGGCGAGCAACAGATGCTCTCCATCGCCCGGGCGATGGTCGCTGGCGCGGACCTGCTGTTGCTCGACGAGCCGACCGAGGGGCTCGCCCCCATCATCGTCGAGCGCGTCGCCGACCTCGTGACCGAACTCAACGAGGAGGGCATCTCGGTCCTCCTCGTCGAGCAGAACGTCGCCGTGGCGAGCAAGCTCGCCGACCGGGTGTTCATCCTCGACAAGGGCCAGATCGTCTACGAGGGGACGCCCGAGGAACTGGACGAGAATCAATCCGTGCGCGACAGGCACCTCGGGGTGAGCATCTGACGGGTGCGCCTGTCGCCACCTGAAGCTATTTACTGACACGAAAGATGGTTCAAAACATGGTCTACAACGACATCGAAACCGCACCGCGAGAAGAGGTCACAGCACTGCAGAACGAACGCCTTCGCGAGACCGTCGAGCACGTCTACGAGAACGTGCCGTGGTACCGCGAGCAGTTCGAGGAGTTAGGCGTCACGCCCGACGACATCGAGACGGTCGAGGACATCACGAAGCTCCCGTTCACCACGAAAGAGGATATCCGCGACAACTACCCGATGGACCTGTTCGCGGTCGACCGCAGCGAGTTGCGGCGAATCCACGCGTCCTCCGGGACGACGGGCAAGCCGAAGATCGTCGGCTACACCGAAGACGACCTCGGCGTCTGGCGCGAGGTCATGGCCCGTTCGCTCAAGGCGGGCGGCGTCGACCCCGGCATGATGGTCCAGAACGCGTACGGCTACGGGCTGTTCACCGGCGGTCTCGGCTTCCACGACGGTATTCAGGAGCTCGGTGCTTCGGTCATTCCGACCGGCGGTGGTAACACCGCCCGCCAGCTGGACATGCTGCAGGACCTCGAATCGGACGTGCTCTGTTGTACCCCGTCGTACTGCCTCTACCTCGCCGAGCAGGCGGAAGAACGCGGACTGGACCTCCGTGACCTCCCCCTCTCGCGTGTCGTCATCGGGGCCGAGCCGTTCACCGACCCCATGCGCCGCGAGATAGAGGAAGCCCTCGGCGTGACCGCAGTCGACGTGTACGGCCTCTCCGAGATAATCGGCCCGGGCGTCTCCATCGAGTGCGCCGAAGCCCAGGACGGTCTCCACCTCTGGGAGGACCACTTCTATCCCGAGATTGTCGACCCCGAGACCGGCGAACCGGTCGGCGAAGGCGAGGAGGGTGAACTCGTCATCACCTCGCTCACCAAGAAGGCCCTGCCGATGATTCGCTACCGGACCGGCGACATGACCCGCCTGAACTACGACACCTGCGAGTGCGGGCGCACCGTGGTCCGGATGGACAACATCACCGGCCGCTCCGACGACCTCATCATCGTCCGCGGGGTCAACGTCTACCCGAGTCAGGTCGAAGAGGTCATGCTCAGCATGGAGGACGTCGCGCCGTACTACCGCATCGACCTCTACCGCAAGGGCAACCTCGACACCATGGAGCTCACGGTCGAGTACCACGAGGACTACGAGGGGACCCACGCCGAGCTTGAGGCCCAGATAGAGGGCAAGCTCAAGGACGTCCTCGACGTGAAACCCGACGAGATAGAGGTCGTCGGCCCGGGCGTCATCGAACGCACCGAGGTCGGCAAGGTCAAGCGCGTCTTCGACCACCGCGAAGACTAGCGTCTTCGCGAGCCCCCACTCGCGCCATTCGCGGAGACACAGGGAACAATAATTTCTTCGCGCCGGCATGCCCTGGCATGCTCCATCTACTTCCGCGCGTAGCGAAGCGTCTCTTACGTGACCTTCAGCATCTGCGTCAGGGAAGCCTGCGGCGACCAGGACCGCTTCGGTGTCGCCGTGACGACGCGGATGCCCGGTATCGGGGACCTCTCGCCGTTCGTTTCCCCGCATGGCGCGGTCGCGGTGCAGGGCCACGTCACGGGTGCACTCGGGCCCAGAATCGTGGACCTGCTCGGCGACGGCTACTTCCTCGCCGACGTAGTACAGACCGTCCTCCGTCCCGAGACCGACCCGGAGAATCGCCAGATACACGGCGTCGACGGCCACGCGACCACCACCTTCACCGGCGGCGCCTGTAACGACTGGGCGGGCCACCGGAGTGGGCCGAACTACACCGTCGCCGGCAACCTGCTGACCGACGAGTGTGTCGTCGATGCTGTCGCCGAGTCCTACGAGTCGAGCGACCGGGACGAGCGACTCGCGAAACGGCTCATCGACGCGCTGGAGGCTGGCGAAGCGGCCGGTGGGGACTGTCGTGACCTCGACGTTCAGTCGGCCGCCCTCCGCGTGTTCGACCCCAACGCACCGCTCGGGGACTCGTACTACAACGACCTCCGGACGAACGCGACCTGGACTCCGCTCGCGGACCTCCGCGAGAGCTACGAAACCGGTGTCCACGGGCGGGAGATAGTCGCGGACCGGTACGACTGGGACTGACTGTAGCCGTTTTCTCTACCCGGACGAGGACTGCCGACCTGCCTCACCCTCGCGGCCGGTTCTCGCCGCGATGTACCCGCCGACCGCAGCGACGAACACGACTGCCGGGACGCCCAGCACGAGCACACCGATGCCGATGCTCACGTCGAAGACGAGGTACAGCAGGACGCCGAGGACGGTCGTCACCACGAACGCTGCCACGGCCGCGGCCGCCGACCAGAGCACGCGGGTCGCCCTCTCGGTCGCCGGACCTGCGGCGACCTGGTCGCGGTACCACAGTCCCGCGTACGTGGCGAAGACGGTTGTCAGTCCCGCGTAGACACCCATCGGCAGGCCGATGAGCAGTGAGAACTCGATTTCCGGCGCGAATCCGACCGTCACGGCGACGGTGACGACGGCGAACCCGAGGATGCCGGCGACGAGAGCGACCAGCACACGAACGAACGTATTCATGGAGTACGTAACGTCGGCTGAATCGATATACTTCGCTGGCGGCTCTCGGGTTCTGAGAACGTTCCCTGGCGGCCGTTCGCGGCCACTCGCAACCGCGACGGCTGGTTTCTTCTCGCCCTCCAACGAGCACCACGTATGAACCGACAGCGAATCTCGTCTGGCACCGAGTGGGAAGAACAGGTCGGCTACTCGCGGGCGGTCCGCGTCGGGGACCGGGTCGAGGTCGCCGGGACGACCGGTACCGACGACTCGGGCGAACTCGTCGCACCCGGCGACGCTCACGAACAGACGATGCAGGCGCTCCGGAACGTCGAGACCGCCCTCGAGCAGGCAGACGCGAGCGTCGACGACGTGGTTCGAACGCGGATGTACGTCGCCGACGCCGACGACTGGCCTGCCGTCGGGGACGCACACCACGCCTTCTTCGCCGACGTGAAGCCGGCCGCGACGCTCGTCGAGGTCGCCGGGTTCGTCGACGAGGCGATGCTGGTCGAGGTCGAGGTGGTCGCCGTCGTGGCGGAAGACGAGTGAAGGAGGGTGCCGGAGGGACGTTTCCAGTCAGTCCACGAACCGGTACACGCGGCCACGGAAGGTCGCCACGCGTTCGCCGTCTGCCGTCACGTCGATCTGGTACTCCGCGGTTCGTCCGGCCATGTGGCTCTCCTCGGCCTCTGCCCGGAGGGTTTGCCCGACCTCGACGGCGTCGAGGTAGGACATGTTCGTCTCCAGGGCGACCGCGGTCGTCCCGTGAGAGTTCGAGGACGCGGCGAAGGCTGCGTCGGCCAGCGAGTACACCGCGCCGCCGTGTGGGGTGCCGTGGAAGTTCAGCAGGTCCTCGGTCACTTCGAGTTCCGTGACGGCGGTTCCCTCACCGAGGTCCACGAGTTCGATGCCGAGTGTCTCACAGAACGGGTCCGACTCGATGCGTTCGCGGGTCTCCTCCGGTATCTCGCTCACGACTGTACCTCCTGGACGCGGCCGCCGTTAACGAACAGTTCCTCCGGCGGCAGCCGGTTCTCGGCGTAGTCGTCGTGGAACTCCATGAGCTGGAACAGCGTCCCGGTCGGGTTCTGCGGCGAGACGAACGCCTCGGTCCAGGTGTCGAACTCGGCGCGGTCGACCACCCGGATGTCCGCGTCGGCCGCCTCCAGCCCCTCGACGACGGCGTCGATGTCCGCGACCTCCAGCGTGACGTGGTGGAGACCGGGCCCCTCGCGCTCGAGGAAGTCGGTCAGGAAGGAGTCGTCCTCGATGGGTTCGATGAGTTCGATACGGGAGGCGTCGCCGAGGCGGTAGTAGACCCAGCGAAAGCGGTCCTCGACGGTCTCGTCGGAGAGCTTCTCACAGCCGAAGGCCAGGAGGATGGGTTCGGCGTCGGCCACTGACTCGACGGCGATGCCGACGTGGTCGACCCGGATCGGTGTGTCGTGCGTCATCGTGGAACAACACGACGGGGCGGCCCTTAGCCCTTCAGGTGCATCCAGTGAACACCGGTATCGGTAGGTTGGTGCCCCCGGGACGGTGGTGACACCAGGTGCAGGTCGCTCACCGCCTCAGAGGCACTCGTCGATGGCCTCGTCGAGGGACTCCTCCACGGCGGCTGCGTCCGGATCCGTGATGGTGAACCGGCAGGACTCCTCGGCGAACTCTTCGAAGTCCTCGACGCCACCGTCTGGCTCGACCTGCACGACAGCCGTCAGACCGTCACCGTCGGGGACGAACACGACCTCGAGGTCGCCCGCGTCCACGTACGGCCCGGAGTGTGGCTCGAAGTCGAACTCCTGGACGAACGGGCGCTCGGGGTCGACGGCGTGGGCCGCCTTGCAGTCGGCCTCGTCGAAGACGTAGCCGAGTGATTCCGCGGCGTCGAAGAACGCCTGCCGGGACGGGTCGGGGTCGACCGTGATAGTGTCCTCGTCGGTCGGGTCGATGGCCCAGTCGATGTCGAGGCCGGTCTTCAACCAGACGTTCGTGCTCCCGACGGTCACCGGCGTCGCCTGTGGGACCGTCACCTCGGTCTCGATGGTCCGGCGCGACCCGGCGGCGATGGTGAAGTCCTCGGCGACGGTGACCGAGTCGACGACCGCAGTGTCGTGGCCAGTCCCGGACCAGTACTGTGTGACGAACGCGAAGTAGATGCCGTCTACCTGCTGGTCCGTGTCGCCGCCGTCGACCTCGACGTCGACCGTGATGGTCTCGCCAGGCGTCACCTCGTTCCGGGGGAGGACGGTGTCGACGGTCGCTGCACCGATACCCACACTGGAGAGTACGCGTCGCATCGGCCGGAGAATACACTGGGGGGAAGTTAACGATTCTGTCGTGTGAAAGAACGGGCGGCTGGGTGCGAGACGGGGTACCTGTTTTTCCGACGGGCCTGCTCAGGCGTGCCGGCGGACGATGGTCTCGAGCTTGTCGCGGATGGCGTTCCGGTTCGGGTCGCTGAAGGTGAAACTCGTCTTGGACTCGTCGGTCTCGGCCCACTCCGAGAGCAGGCTGCCACGGCGGTCGATTTCGAGCAGGACCTTCACCGAGTCCGGGCCGGGCGCGCAGATGACCTCCAGTTCGTCGAGTTTGCCGCGGAACTCGCCGCCGCGGGGCTTGAACTCGAACTCCTGGGCGTAGGGCTGGGTGCGACCGAACGGGGCCTTCTCGACTTCGGCGCTGTAGAAGCTGAACCCGAGGTCCTCGACGGCGTCGAACAGCGCCTGCATGCGCTCGTCGGGGCGGACCTCGATGTGGTCGGTGTCCTTGGGGTCGACCGCCCAGTCGATGTCGAGGCCGGTCTTCAGCCACACCTTGACGTTGCCCATCGTCAGGGGTGTGCCGTAGGGCACCGTGATGTCGACCGTCTCCTCGCGGTGCTCGTCCTCGTCGATGGTGAAGTTCTGGCCGACGCGGAACTTGTCGATGACCGCCTGCGAGTAGCCGTCTTCGGTGCGGTAGCGCGTCATCATCGCGAAGTACATGTTCTCGATGTCCTGTTCGGTCGACCCACCCTCTATCTCGACGGTGGCTTCGACGGTCTCACCGGGTGTGAGGGAGGTCTTCGGGAGGATTGTGTCGACGTTGGCGGAACCGATTCCCACGCTGGAGAGCACTCGTTTCATCTCGTCCGTTCCTTCTCCTAATTCTATCATAAGCCTTCTGTGAGTTCTCGGAGACGTGGACGCCGTGGGTGGGTCTGTCACCGTAGTTTGATATGGATTTGCCCGGTACTCACCGGTATGTACGAACGCACCTTCATGGAAGGGACGCGGGGGACACAGGCAGTGGACTGGGAGGAGCGAATCGACGTGAAACGACTTCGCGAGGAGCGCTACGCGAAGGCACTGGCTCGGCTGGAGGACTCGGAGATGGGGTCGATGCTGCTGGTGTCGGACCCGAACATCCGGTACGTGACCGGCCTCGCCATGACGGGTGGCTCGGGCGCGGACCACTACACCCTGCTCACCGAAGAGGGCGACATCGTCCACTGGGACACGGCCGACCACGCCAGCAACCAGCGATTCAACTGCCCCTGGCTCCACGACATCCGCTACGCCTGCCCCGGTCTCGGGAACGTCCCGCGGGCGTCTGGCTCGGACTCTGCACGGAACTTCCTCACGCAGAAGATGGCCGACCTCGTCTACGAGGCGATGGAAGAGTACGGCGTCGAGAAGCGCCCGATGGGGCTGGACGTGGGCAACGCCGGACTCATCTCCGCGTTCGAGAACAACGACGTGGAGGTCAAGACGAAGGAGTGCGTGGACCTGATGCACGACGCCCGGAAGGTCAAGACCAAGGACGAAATCGAGTGCCTGCGACAGGTCGCGGCCATCTGTGAGGCCGGGTTCCAGCAGGTCGTCGAGAACGCCCGCCCGGGCAAGCGCGAGTCCGAAGTCTGGGGTGACGTCACGAAGGAACTCTGGCGTCACGGCGCGTTCGTCGGTGGCGGCTACCTCACTTCGGGCCCGAACACCTGGCCCAAGCATCAGGCGAACACCACTGACCGGATGATTCGCCCCGGCGACATCGTCTACGCCGACATGTACAACATCGGCTACCTCGGCTACCGTTCCTGTTACTACCGGACCTTCTCCATGGGCGAACCCACCGAGAAGCAGAAGGAGGCGTACCAGATTGCCCGGGACAACCTCTACGACGTGCTCGACCGCATCGAACCGGGTGCCACGACCGACGAGATCTGCAAGGGCTTCCCGGACATGGAAGGCGAGCACGCCGACTGGTACGACGCGACCGACCACTGGCAGATGACCACCAACCACTGGGCACACGGGCTGGGCCTCCAGCTCTACGAGGTCCCGCTCATCTGGCGCGGCCTCTCGCCCGACCACCCCATCGAAATCGAGGAGGGCATGACGATGGCCGTCGAGACGATGGAACCCGCCGACCGCCAGGGCGTCCGCGTCGAAGAGATGGTCGTCGTCCGCGAAAACGGCGTCGAAGTCCTCAGCCAGTGGCCCGTCGACGAGATAACCCGAATCGACTACTGAGGCCCCCAGAGCCGCGACCACCTGTCGGCGGCACTCGATGCAGGGCGCGTCACCGACTCGGCAGCAAACTTCTTGGTTCCGTCCGTCTATCGTAGGGAGACGCGTATGGACCATCGACCACCGTCACTCGGCCACCGGCTGTTCTTCTGGTTCACGCTCGCCACCCTGTCGATGGTGCTCCCCGAGGTGGTCACCTTCAACGACCCGGTTCCCTGGGACTCGGCACTCGGCTGGTACGCCGGCTACCCCATCTATGGTCTCCACGTCCTCGTTCTCGGCGGGTTCATGTACAGTCGCCGGATTGCCGGGTACACGACCTTGCTCGCCTACGGTGGGCTGTTCGGACTCTACGAAGGCTACCTCATCAAGCAGCTCTGGAACCCGAACTGGGCGGTCGACCTCACGGCGAACGTCGGCGGCGTTCGACTGTTCCACACGGTGATGCTGGTCTTCTTCGTCCATCCGATACTCGCGTTCGTCCTGCCGCTTCTCATCGCGGAGCGATTATTGTGCAGCCCCGGACGGCTGACGGAACGACTCCCCGCCCGGTTGCAGGGCTACCGAGGTACCGTGGTGATGCTCGGAGTTCTGGGAGCGTACCTCGGGGTGATCCTGGGCGGGAACCTTCCGGGTCGGGCGGCTATTCGCCTGCCGCTCGTCTCCATCGTAGTGCTGACGGGACTGGGGATGGTGTGGCGGGTCGGGTTTCGGGGGCATCGGTACCGACTGGAGGAACTTCTCCCGACCGGGCGGTGGCTGTACGGGCTTGCAGGCGTGTTACTCGTCCTCTATCCAGTGTACACTGTCACGATACGACCCGGCGCGCTTCCCGGGAGACTGCTTTCCCACGTCATCGTCTTGGGGCTCTACGTCCTCTTCGCTGTGACTATCGTGCTCACCACTTGGAAAACGACTCCCGAGAGAGCCTCGCCCCGTGCGGGACTGACGAGGAGACAGGTACGGGCGTCGGCTGGACTCCTCCTCGGTGTGTTGTTCGTCGTTGCGCTGGTTCAGGCACCGACCACGCAGCCCGGCATGACCGTTGCAGTGTTCTCGTTCGTGGGTCTTGGCGTCGCCCACTTCGGCTTGCTGGTGGCCGTGGTGGGCCGAGTGGTGGCGACCAGTATCGTCGGGAGCACGTGATGGGGACTCGGCGGCCGAGAACGCCCGAACGTCGACCTTGTCTTCGTCGCCCTCGTCTCCGAGCGATTCAGCGGCGAGCGAGTCGAATTGGTGGACCTGTGGGGCGGACTCGGAAACGTCCAGGTCGAAGGCCCCGACCGCCTACCCATCTCGACTCTTTCTGACGGGATTCGGTAGCACGCGGTCGCCCCTACGACTGTACCTCGTACGTTTTGAAGTAGTGGATGTCGCGTCGCCGCGCCCACACGTCGTAGCTGTTGGGGAGTTTCTGTGCTGGTTCCGCCGTCGGTCGGCTTCCGCGAACGAGCGTCCCGCTCGGGAACGAGTCGCCGTCACCGTGGTCGTACAGGTACGCCGTGGTCCCGGGCTCCAGCGGCTCGTCCAGCATTAGGTCGATGGGTGACCCGCCCTTCGCACGGTCGAACACCTGGAGTACCGACCCCGAAGCGATGGCCCCGCCGGATTCGATCCGGAGTTTCACGAACGAGTCGTCCTCGGTGATGGAGACGGCGACGGTCGGAGCCTGCTCTTTCGCCGTCGTGAGCCACGACGGTTCCGCGACCGTGGTCGCTCCGATAGCGTCGATGGTGTACGTCGTCTCGATTGCTCGAGAGCCTTCGTCGTCTTCCACCTCCTCGTATTTCGCGTTCAGGCTCCTGATAACGCCGTTCTCGTCGATTTTCATCTCGCCAGCGGTGAACCCAGTGATGGTCCCACCCGTATCCCGGTCCGCGACGGACTCGGTTCCCAGCGAGTCGGTCTGGACCCGCCAGACGGTCGTCGGGCTCTCCTGGACGACCTCGGGCGACCCCCACGCTCCGGCTTCGATGAGCGCGTTCAACTCGCGGGCCCACAGCGTCCACTCGTACATCTTCTCGTTCCGGTGCCTGTCGTTCCCGTAAGTGTACGACCCGCCGAGGTTCTCCCGCCAGTACGCGTCGTCCCCGGACCGGAAGACCTCCACCGTCGAGGAATCGTTTCCGAGCACCGTCCCGAGTAGTTTTCCACCCTCGTTCCGGTACTCGCGGTCCTGATAAATCTCGGATTTCGTGTGATTGAGCTTTCGCCAGACAGCCCGGTAGCTCGTCGACTTGAGCGTCCGAACGTGGGTGGGAACGAGGAACAGGTTCGGCCCGTCGTCGTCGAGACCAGTCGGGTACGGAGCGGGCCCTGTTGCCGTCGTTTCGGTGGGAGATGCGGCCTCGCTGACGGTCGCTGTCGAAGAGCTTTCCGTCGGCGTCCGAGCGTCGGTCGACGAACCGGGTCGACCGGTCTGGGTACTTTCCGCCTGTAGCCGAAGGCATCCCGAAACGCCCGCCAGCGCCATCGTCGCCAGAAACTCCCGCCGATTCATGTCCGGATTGTAACAGACTCGTGGAATAAGTCTACTGTTCCCAGGGACTCACGGAGACCATGGAGGCGACGGTTCCCTACTGCGAGCCCGTCGCGGCCGCCTCGCTCTTTTCGGTCTCCGGTTCCCCAGTGGTTCGCTGGTGGAGCCACACCGCACAGGCCAGCGCGACGAGCCCGTTCAGCGCGGCGATTCCGAACGCGACCCGGTAGCCGAACAGCGAGTACACGCGCGAGCCGGCGACGAGTTCGCCGGTCCAGAAGGCGTCGAGCGCCGCGCCGAGGACGGCAGGGAAGATGGCCCCGCCGAAGAAGCCGAGTGCGTTGACTGCGCCCGTCGCCGTCCCGCTGACCGAACCGTGGTAGCGCTCCCGGGCGACGGTGTAGGCGATGGTGAACCCGCCGAGGAGGAACATCACGGTGAAGAACGCGACCGCGACGAACGCGAGCGGCGGCGTCCCGAGCGCCGCGATGAGAGCGTACGCGAGGGTGTAGACGACGCCAGCGGCGACGATGAGGCCGGTCCGGCGGCCGAGGTGGTCCGAGAGCCAGCCCATGACGGGTGAGCCGACGACCAGGCCGGCGTTCCCGAGCAGGGTGAACACGGACGCCTCGGACACGGAGAGGCCGTACGCCTGGACGAGGTAGGGGATGCCCCACAGGCCCATCACGGTGAAGTTCGTCCCGATGACGAAGAACAACATCCCGCCGAGGACCCAGGTCACGCGACCTGAGAGGACGAGTTTCGCGTTCTGGACGGCCTCGCGCGGGGTTATGTCCGGCGGGTCGGCCGTGCCCGCGATGGGCTCCAGGTTCGCGTCCGCGGGGTCGTCACGGACCACGACGAAGATGGCAGCGGTGATGGCGACACCCACCACGCCGACCGCGACGAACGCCGACCGCCAGCCGTAGTCCGCGACGAACAGCGCGAGCGGGGTGGTGGCGATGATGCCGCCGAGGGCCGATGCCGAGAGCGTCAGTCCGGCGACGGTCGCGAACTCGCCCGTCTCGAACCAGTTCGCACAGAAGCGCAGGGTGGCGATGTAGACGACGCTGGCCCCGACGCCGATGAGCGCCCGGCTCGCGAACCCCGTCAGGTAGGCGTCGCTCACGGCGAAGCCGAACACGCCGACAGCCATGACGAGTGACCCGATTGTGGCGACCCGCCGCGTGCCGGTCTGGTCCGCGAGCATCCCTGCGACGAGTTGCATCGGCGCGTAGATGTAGAAGAAAGAGGCGTGGAGCAGGCCGAGTTCGGCGGCGCTGGTATCGAACGCCCGGGTGAGGTCGTCCGCGAGGACGCCCGTCGACACACGGTGGAAGTTCACGAGCACGAAGGCGGCCGAGAGCGTGAACCACCCGAGCCACCGGCGTCTGGTCGGGTCGCGCCAGAGGGACATGACGGTCGTAGTTCACGCCCTCCAGAGAGAAAGAAGTGTGGGACCGAGGTAAGATGGCGTCAGTGTGGTGGGGTCACGGCATCGTGTCTCACGTCCCCCGAAGCTTGAACCGTGCGCCCTCTGTAGCCGCCGCCGATGGTCGAGAAGGACGCCGTCCGCCGCGGGTACGACGAGGTGGCCACAGAGCACGACGCACAGCGAGACGAGGGCGTCGAGATGCAGTGGAACATGGCCGGTGAAGCGACCACGCGTGACCAGTTGCTGGCAGCTGGCTTCGAGGTCATCGAGACGTGGGGCGCACCGACCTCGCTGGCGTGGGACCGACAGAGCCACGGCGGTGACGAGCAGGAGACGGACGACACGACCGACGAAGACGACGACTCGCCGTGGACCTTCTTCGTGGCACGAATCGAGGAATAGCGGGGGTCGGGTGACGCGGGAGCGGACCGGGGACCGGCGAACGGACCCTATCGCATCTACCGCTGGCCGGCCAGCACCGCCCGTTCGCTGCCGTCGGTCCCGGTGACGACGGCGGCGACCTTGCGGCCCTGCAGGGCCTCGGCTGGCACCCGGACCAGCAGCGTCGAGAGCTGGACCTGCTGGCTGCACATCGCGTCTTTCTCTTCGACGGCGGCGCGGACCCGGAGCCGGCGGCCCTGTTCGACGCCCGCGGCGGCGAGCGACTCGCAGGGGTTCGGGACCTGCTTTTCCAGTGCGACGATGGCCTGTGAGGAGAAGTCGGTCTCGGAGACGAAGGTGGCGGCTTCTGCCTGCCCGTCGAGCGAGAAGTCGGCCGCCGAGGTGAGCGTCGCGACGCGGTAGTTCGGGCCGGCACCCGCAGAGACGGTCAGTCCGTCCGGGTAGAGCGCGTCGGTGTGGTGGACGTGGAGCGACCCGTGTTCGACCTGACTCGGGGTCTCGACGGCGTACGTCTCTGGCGAGCCGCCGCCGACGCTGAGCGCCACACGCTCGGGCGCGCCATCGCCCGATTCGACGCGGGCGAGTACCGTCTCGTAGGTGATGGCCTGTGCGCCCATCTCGGCTTCTTCGGTGCTCGCACTCACGCGTAGTTCCGCACCGGCGCGCTCTACCGTCTCCAGCGCGAACTCGGTCGAGATGCTGGACAGGTACGTCTGGACGACGAGGAGGTCCTGTGAGCCGAAGTCGGTCTCGTCGACGAACGCGCGGGTCGCGTCGTCGAGTGCGCCCGAGACGAACTGGTCGACGGCGGTGGTGTCCGTGAACACCGTCGCGTAGCGTTCGCCGACGGAATCAGGGCCGATGCCGTCCTCGACGACGAGGTCGTTCACCCGGTAGCTGTGGGCTTCGAAGGAGAGTTCGCGAGGCTCGGTGCCGTCGGGGCCGTCGTCTCCGGGCGTGGTCGTCGCGTCGGTCAGGCAGCCCGCGGCACCCGCGACGGCGGCGGTCCCGAGGACACGGAGGAAGTTTCGTCTGTTCGTTCGCATACCCGGTGCAACGACATCGGTATATGAAGCCTTTCGGCTAGCTCAGAGAGCGATTTCACCGAAATCGACTGTCAGGACGCTCGTACTGAAGGTTTGGAGATTTGATTGCTCACTGGAATGAGGGCTCAGAGATATGCTGGTTGGCACCCAATCCGGGGCATGACTGGCGAACCGAACACCGGAGACGACCACACGACCGAGCCGGGCGAGACGGGCGAATCGACCGGGCGAGGCTGGGCGGACCTCGCAGTGGCAGTGGTAGCAGCCGTGACGTACCTCGTCGTGTCGCAGTCGCTCGGGACGCTCGAATCGGTGGGCGCGGCCGCGGTCGCGGGGCTCTGCGTCGCGGTGGCGCTGAATTACACGAGTTTCAGGTAGATGTTCTCGTCGTAGCTCTCGCCGCCGATGGTCGTGGTCGCGCGCTGGACCTGCTCGAAGCCGAGGCCCTCGTAGAACTGGTTCCCCGGCTGGTTCGCCGCGAGCACCATCGCCTCGACACGGTCGACCCCCCTGGTCGCGAAGTCGTCGATGGCGAACTCGACGAGCGAACGGCCGGTTCCCTCGCCGCGGTGGTCCGGGTCCACGTACACCCGCATCAGGGTTCCCGTGTCGTCTGCGATGACGCCGTGGGCGAACCCCGCGACGTCGCCGTCGGTGAGTGCGACGAGGACGAGGGTGTCGACCGCCGCGATGTCCGACCGAAGGCGGTCCTCGCCGTACCACTCGTGGACGGTGTCGAGGATGCTCTCCCGGCTGATGATGTCCGGATAGTCCTGTTCCCACGTCCGCTCGGCGACTCGCTGGATGGCGTCGATGTCGTCGACGGTGGCGTGCCGGTAGTCCATGCTAGTTGCTAACGCAGGCGTGCCGGATGACTGTTACTCCGTAGCGGTCGCCCGGGGTGGCTACGATTGCGCTGCGTCCGTCTCGTCCTCGGTCGCTTGCCGCCGTCGAATCGTGTCCTCGTCGACGTAGTAGACGAACCACTGGGTGAACCAGTCCGCGTGGACATCGGTGGCGGTCTGGGTACCTGTGGCCTCGCCGCCGGTGTTCGAGTAGCCGGTACAGCTCACGAGGACCTCGTACCCCTCGCGGACCGGCTCGACCGAGTGGACCTCACAGGAGAGTTCGACCTCCGAGTACTCGTTGTACCAGAGCTGGTTGTACACCCAGCGGTACTCGTGGTCGTGCACGAACGCACGGGCGGTCTGTTCGGTCCACTCGTCCGGACGCTCGGGCCGGGACTTCGGGCCGTCCGGGAACGGAACATCGGTGTCGGGATAGCTGGTCCGGGTCTCGGTTGGAGTCCCGGTTCCGGTCGTCGGCTCTGTCGTCGTGGGGTCGGTGTCGGTGGTGCCGCCGAGTGACCCGTCGAGACAGCCGGCGAGCGCGGCGACGCCGGCACCGGCGAGGCCGGCGAGGAGGGTGCGTCGAGTGTAAGGCATACTATCAGGTACCTGTCGTTCGGGTAAGTGCTTTGTCGAGGCTGAAACCAGCGTTTCAGTCGGCCTCGGTGCTGACGACCCAGATACCGGCGGCCATCACGGCACCACCGACGACGAAGCCCATCCCGACGGATTCCTCGAGCACGAGCACGCCGAGGACCGTCCCGACGACCGGCTGGGCGAAGAAGAACACGGCGACGGTGCCGGCGTCGACCGTCTCGATGCCGCGATACCAGAGGTACCACGCGGCGGCCGTGGCGGCGACGCCGAGGTACCCGACGGCCGCGACGACGCCGAGACTCGGGACGGCGGGCACCCCGACGACGGCGAGTTCGGCGGCGGCGAGAACCGCCATCATCGGCACCGCGGCGGCAGCCGAGTAGGCCGTCGTCGCCAGCGCCGAGTACTCCCGGACCAGCGGCGTTCCGCGGACGGTGTAGATAGCCCACGCGACGCTCGCGACGACGAGCGCGAGGATACCGAGGAGGTTCCCGCCGGCGAGCGACGACAGGTCGTACTGGCCGGCCAGCACGACGACCGTCCCGACGACGGCGAGGGTGACGCCGACGGTTCGGCGGCGGGTGACGGTCTCCCCCAGCACGAGCGCGCCGAGGGCAACGGTCGCGACCGGCGTCAGGATGGTGACCAGCGACCCCTGGCTCGCGTTCGTCAGGTCGGTGCCGACGAACTGGGTCACGAGCGTCAGCGACACCCAGCCGCCGAGTGCGGCGACGGTTCGCCACTCGGCTCGTGGCAGTCGCTGGCCACTGTGTCTGACGACGGGCACGAGAACAGCTGCGCCGAGTGCGACCCGCAAGAACGCGAGCGTCAGCGGCGGGAGACTATCGAAACTCCACTCGCTGACGACGAACATGCCACCCCAGAGGGCGGCGGCGGTGAGGGGTGCGAGCGCGAACGCGAGCCCTCGCACCCTCCGCCGCATTCACCCACCGAGGTAGAGTCTGGACACTTCGGGGTTGTCGAGCAGGTCGCCAGCGCGGTCCTCGAACTCGACCGACCCCTGGTCGAGCACGTAGCCGCGGTCGGAGATGCCGAGGCCCTCCTTGGCGTTCTGTTCGACCATCAGGATGGCCGTCCCGAGTTCGTTGACCTTCTTTACGTTCTGGAAGACGTCCTGGACGATGTTCGGGGCGAGACCGGCGCTGGGCTCGTCGATGAGCAACACGTCGGGCTCCATCACGAGCGCCCGGGCGAGCGCCAGCACCTGTCGCTGGCCGCCCGAGAGCGTCCGTGCTTTCGCCTGTTTCTTCTCCTCGAGTACCGGGAAGCGGTCGTACAGGCCGTCGATGGTCGACTCCAGCCCGCTCTTCTTGGCGACGCCACCCATCCGCAGGTTCTCGTCGATGGTGAGCGAGCCGAAGACGTTCTCGACCTGCGGGACGTACCCGACGCCCTCGCGGACGAGGTCCTCGGGGGCGGTGTGGGTGATGTCCCGGTCGCCGACCGTGACGGTCCCGGCCCACGGGTCGAGCAGGCCGAAGACGGTTTTCAATACCGTGGACTTCCCGGCCCCGTTCGGCCCGATGATGCAGACGATTTCGTCCTCGTTCACGTGCAGGGACAGGTCGAAGAGGACCTGTGCCTCGCCGTAGCCGGAGTCGACGTTCCGCACGTCGAGTGCACGCCGTGTCATTCGCCACCTCCGAGGTACGCCTCGATGACGCGCGGGTCGTTGCGGACCTCGTCGGGGGTGCCCTCCATCAGGACCCGTCCCTGGTCGAGGACGATGATGGGGTCCGCGAGGTCCATGATGAACGGCATGTCGTGCTCGATGATGCAGAACGTCTGGCCCTCCTCGTTGAGCTCCTTGACGAACCGCTTGATGTCGTTCGCGAGCGTCGGGTTGACACCTGCGACCGGCTCGTCGAGCAACAGCACGTCCGGGTCGGTCGTGATGGCACGCGCCAACTCGACCAGTTTGAGCTGGCCGCCCGAGAGTTCGGTCGAGGGCTGGTCGATGAGGTGGTCGATCTCGAAGCGTTCGAGCAGGTCGATGGCCTGGTCGATGTTGGCCGACTCCTCCTCGGTGACCTTCCCCGGTGAGGTGAACAGCGAGAGGACGGACTCACCCACCTGTGGGCGTGGTCCGACCAGCATCGCTTCTCGCACGGTCATGCCTTCGAGTCGCCGCGGCGTCTGGAAGGTCCGGACGAGGCCCGCCCGCGACACCTCGTAGGGTGCCGCGTCGGTGACCTCCTGGTCGTTGACGTACACCTGCCCGTCGTCGAGGTCGTAGAACCCCGAGACGAGGTTGAACAGCGTCGACTTGCCGGCCCCGTTCGGGCCGATGAGACCCGTGATGGAGCCGCGTTCGACCTCCAGGGTCACGTCGTCGGTGGCGACGAGGCCACCGAACGCCTTCTTCAGCCCCTCGGTCCGGAGGACGGGGTCGTCCTTGTTCAGCTTCGCACCGGAGTAGTCGAGTTCGTTCAGGCTCACTGGGTCTCACCCTCGTTCGAGCGCCGCGCGTCGGTCCGCCGCGCCCCCGGCCAGATGAGCTCCGAGCGCGGGGGCAACAGGCCAGCCGGCTTGTACCGGACGACCACGATGATGAGCAGTCCCACCAGTAACAGGCGGAGCGATGCGATGTCGAGTCCCTGAACCAGCTCCAGCAACACCGGGAGGCCCAGGACATCGGAGACGAACTCCACGAAGTCCGGGAAGAAGCGCGTTCCCTCCAGGATGGCGATGATGGTCAGGCCACCCAGGATGGACCCACGGTTGCTCGCGGTGCCGCCCAGGATGACGGCGACCCAGATGTAGAACGTGGTCAGGGGGACGAGGTCCGTGGGGTCGATGTACAGGTTCACGTGGACGTAGAACGCGCCGGCAATCGCCATGATGACGCTCCCGAGGACGAACGCCTGCATCTTCAGACTGAACGTGTTCTTCCCGAGTGCCTTCGCGAGGTCCTCGTCGGACCGGATGGTCCGGAGGACCCGGCCCCACGGCGAACGCTGCATCCGCCGCAGGAGCAAGTAGACGGCTCCGATGAGTCCCACGACGACGGCCAGATTGGTCGCCTCCTGGGTCAGCGGGAGGCCCTCGAACAGGTTCGGGATGCCGCTGATACCGGAGCTTCCGGCGGTCCAGTCGCGCTCGTTCCGGATGACGAGGCGGATGACCTCCGCCAGCCCCAGGCTCGCGATAGCGAGGTAGTCCTCGCGCAGCTTGAGCGTGGGGATGCCGATGAGAATCGCGATTAGCGCACTCACCACGATGGCGGTGAGGAACCCCAGGACGGGGTGGAGCCCGAGTTGCAACGGCGAACTCGGCGACGTCAACAACGCCGTCGAGTACGCACCGATGCCCCAGAACGCGGCGACACTGAAGTTGATGAGGCCGGTGTAGCCCCACTGGACGTTCAGTCCCATGGTCAACAGGATCCACGACCCGGCGAACGCCAGGGTGCGGAGCACGTAGGGGAGCTTGAGTACTCCAGCCGCGAGCAGCAAGAGCACGAACCCGGACGCGACCGCGATGGCGGTTACGGCCAGACTGTCCTCCTCGACGGACTCGCGCATGGAATCGACGACACTCATGCCGCATCACCCATGATACCACTCGGTCTGGCCAGCAGGATGGCGACCATCAGCAGGAACGCCACCGCGGGCGCGTAGTCGATGCTGAGCGGGATACCGAAGGTGTCGAAGATGAGCGGCGTCAGCTCGTGGACCATCCCGATGACGAATCCGCCGAGCATCGCGCCGTAGACGCTGCCGATACCGCCCAAAATGACGGCGGCGAAGACGACCAGCAGGATGTCGAAGCCCATGCGCGGGCGAACGAGCGTCTCCAGTCCGAGGAAGACGCCCCCGGCGGCCGCGAGTGCGGCGCCGATGACCCACATCGCGATGGTCACCTCGCGGGTCCGGATGCCGCTCACCCGCGCCAGCGAGGGGTTGTCGGCGGTCGCGCGCATCTTCCGCCCCAGGGTCGTGTACTGGAGCAGGAGGTGCAAGCCGGCGACGAGGACGACCGCGATGACCACGATGGCTATCTTCCGCGGCGTCACCGAGATGTTCAGCGCGTCCTGCAGGGCGGGAATCGGCCCGGTCCGGGTCACGCCGTAGCGGGTGCCGCCGGTCTCCAGCGGACTGAGATACACCAGCGCCCGATAGGAGAGGGCGACACCGATGCTCGTGATGAGCAACTCGATGGACCCTGCGTCCGTGTTCTTCAACGGCTCGTAGATGATGCGGTCCGTGGCGACCGCGACGACGGCCGAGAGGACCATCCCCACGAGTAGCGCCGCGAAGAACCACGCGGGCAGCCCGAACACGCCCGCGTCACCCAGCATCGGTTGCAGGACCCCCGCCGTGGCGAGCGTGCCGAACGCACCGACGGTCATCAGGTCGCCGTGAGCGAAGTTCGCGAAGTCGGCGATGCTGTACACCAGCGAGAGGCCGATGGCCGCGAGGACGATGATACTGCTGTAGACCACGCCGTTGACGACGTACTGGAGCGGGTTGACGCTCACTTGCAGGACGAGGCTCACGCTACCGACCCCCGTGTCCCTGTCGTCGACCACGAAGCCGTGTCCCGGTCCATCTTAGCTGGTGATGTAGTCGCCGTAGTCGTACTCGTGGTTCGCGACGCTGTAGACCTGGTAGAAGCCCGGCGGGTCGCCGTTCTCGTCGAGGTCGACTGGCCCACTGACACCCTGGTAGTTGATGTCGCTCGGGCTGCCGCCGTCTTGCAGGATGGCGGCGGCCTCTTCGTAGGTGAACACCTCCTCGCCGTCGGGACGGGTCACGTCCCGGACGACCGACTCGATGGCCGAGCCGGAGAACTCGTCTGCGGCGGTGACCGCGAGCGCCGCGACCGTCACGGCGTCGTACGCGTACGCGGACCAGACGGTCGGACTCGCGTCGAACTCGCTCTCGAACTCGGAGACGAAGTTCTTGTAGTTATCCTGGTCCGAGGGGGCGCTCTCGGTGATGCCCTTCATCCCGTCGATGCTCCCTTCGGGCGTGTTCGCGAGAATCTCGTCGGCGACAGTGGACTCCGCGCCGAAGAAGTCGACCTGCTCGTTGTAGCCCTGGTCGAACGCGTTGTTGGCCATGACCGTGAACTCGTTCGCGTAGGTCAGGAACAGCCACGCGCTGGCCCCCGACCCCGCCATCTCCGTCAGCAGGCTGCTGTAGGAGGACTGGCCCTGGTCGTGCGGTTCGTTGTACGCGACGTCTCCGGAGAACTCCTCGGCGAAGACGCCCTGGAGCCCCTGGCCGTAGTCGTTGTTGATCCACGTGACCGCGACCGAGTCGTGGCCCTCGTCGGCGACGAACTGCGCGAGCGCCTTCCCCTTGGCCGCGCCACTGGGGCTCATCCGGTTGAGGCCCGCGCGGGTGGTGAGTTCTGGACTGGTCGAGTTCTGGCTGATCTGGACCACGTCGTTGCCCTTCACGACGCTGTCGTAGATGGCGATGGAGACGCCACTGCCGACGGAGCCGATGAGCAGCGGGACGCCGTCCTGGTCGACGAGCTTCGAGGCGGCGTTCACCCCCGCCTGGTTCGTACTCTCGTCGTCCTCGACCGATATCTCGAGTGTCCCCTCGCCGTTGGGGCCGACGCCCGCAGCGTTGATCTTCGAGAGTGCCAGTTCCTTTCCGCGCTTGTTGCGCTTGCCGTAGGGTGCCAGCGAGCCGGTGAGTGAGTCCACCATCCCGATGGTGTACGTGCTCATCCCACCGTCGCCACCGTCCCCGCCACTGTTGCCGTCTCCGCCGTCACCGCCACCGCCGCCCCCGCCCCCGTTCCCGCCGGAGTCGTCGTCGGTGTTCTCAGCGTCCCCACCGCTCTCGAAACAGCCGGCACTGAGTGCAGCTATCGAGACGCTCGTTCCCATCAATATATCTCTGCGCGACAACGTACGGTTTCTATCTGGTTGCATGACGAACTGTACCACGGTACCACGAGACGGTGGTTAAGGTGGCTCCCGACCATGGTCGGGACTGGCTTTCGTTCGAGAATATCGTGCTGAAACGTATGGTCGGGTGGTGATTTAGGGGGTAGTTCCCCGAGTGTCGTGGTATGATACCGCCTATCGCATCGAACTTCGTCGCGGGCGAATCCCCCGCGGCCGCCATCGAACGTGCGGAACAGACCTCGACACGTGGCGTCGGCTCCATCCTGAACCTGCTCGGCGAGCACTACGAAGAACGTCCACCGGCGGACGCAGACGCCGACGAGTACCTCGAACTCGTCGCGGCAATCGCCGACAGCCCCGCGACGGCCTGCGTCTCGGTGAAGCCGTCACAGATCGGCCTCGACCTCGGCGACGACGTGTTCGCGGAGAACCTCGAACGCATCGCGGCCGCGGGCGACGAACACGACGTGTTCGTCTGGGTCGACATGGAGGACCACACGACCACCGACGCGACGCTCGACGCGGTGGAGGAGCTGGGACACGCGACCGGCGGGAACGTCGGCGTCTGCGTGCAGGCGAACCTCAAGCGCACCCCCGAGGACCTCGAACGGCTGGCGGAAGTACCAGGAAAGGTCCGGCTCGTGAAGGGTGCCTACGACGAGCCGAAGTCTGTCGCGTACAGGGACAAGGCCCGCGTCGACCAGCAGTACCGCGACCTTCTGGAGTACATGTTCCAGGAGTTCGACGACGGCGTGGCCGTCGGCAGCCACGACCCCGCGATGATATCCTACGCACGCGACCTCTACACCGAGTACGGGACGCCGTACGAGATTCAGATGCTGATGGGTGTACGCGAGAGCGCGCAGTTCGAACTCGCAAGCGAGGACGTCGAGGTCTGGCAGTACGTCCCGTACGGCGGCAAGTGGTTCCAGTACTTCTACCGCCGGGTGCGCGAACGCAAGTCGAACGCACTGTTCGCGTTGCGTGCCGTCCTGACGGGGTAGGGGAGCACGGAATCGGTCGCGTCTGTCTGGCCCCTACGGATTCGATAGCTGTGGCGTGCTGAACAGGACGGGTCCCTGTGACGACCGGGTCCGATTACTCCAGCGGGAAACACGGGAAGGTCTCGTCGATGGGGTGCACCAGCCCGCTCCATCAACGGGGCTGGTCAGCGAGTGTGAGCACGCGCCTGACGGTGACGCTTTGCTCTCCCGGTTCGGTGAGTAGACTGGTGTAATCGAGTGAAAAGATGTACTCCCCCTCATCGAGCGTGTCCGTGAGGGTCGTCTCGGTAACCCCTATTCGACTGTATCTGGAGACGACGGATACGTCGCGGGCACCTTCCACGTAGGCATCGTACGCCTCTCGTTCGAAGACGAGGCAGTCGATCTTCGCGTCACCTTGCACGGCGATGTCGTAGTGCAAGACATCGCCGCTGGCCTGTGGCGAGTTCGTGAGTGCGATAGCCGAGAACTGCCCGGGACGAAGCGTCGGAGTACCCGCCGCGCGAAAGTCCTCGTACGCCCTGCGGTCATCCGTCGGATAGTCGTCGACGTCATCGGGAACCCCGTCTCCGTCTGCGTCGGGGGCTGTTGTGGGTGGAGAAGAGTCTCGAGAACCGAGACAGCCACCCCCAATCCCGGCCAGGGCCGTCACGAACGCGCGCCGAGACTGCTGCATACCAGCGAAGATGAAATCACGGGCATAAAGTCTTCGTCCCTGCTGGGTATACCCCTGCACCGAGGACTATCCGCCGTCGTCCTCTCACCCGTCCGGGGAGCGTCTCTCCCGGATAGCGCACGTGATGGCTCCATTCGTGCCCGGTATGCGATACGACTCGGCGAAATACAGCCGTCTCTCGGGGACAGCAACTGCCGACGTGCTGCGTCGAATCACCACCGATAGGGACCCCTGAAACGCCTCTCGGAAAGGGTGTGACCGACATAGAGGATGCAGTCAGCACCGGGTTGTAGACAGTGACGACGTCGGTAGCATCACTCTGAGCGGCGACATCTGAGACCGCCGTCGTCGAAAAAACCCGACCAGTCGAGGGCTCCCGATTCGCTGACTGTGAATGTGAGGTTTGCATACGCTCCTGCTCCCTGCGTGACGGCGTCGTCTACTCGAACCGTCTCCGTCTTGCCCCCATCGAGCGTGCACGTCACCACGAACGGGCCACGTCCGGACCACTCACAGGCGAGTGCCTCCAGTTCCAGCCCCCGCGTCCCCTCCAGTTCGATACCTGTCTCGTGGACGACCGAGCCGTCCTGTTCGATGGTGAGCCCGAACTCGTGGGCGACACCGTCCCAGTTCCTGACGACGACGTCTCCGAGATACGACGGACGCCGAGAGTCGAGCAGCTTCAAACAGCCGCTTCCGAGGGTAGCTGCCCCGACGCTCAACGTCTGGAGTACTCCTCTTCGGTACACACTTCTCATGCCGTGTGGCCAACGCAAAACAGTCTGGGGTATTCCCACACCACAGAACGGCGACCTCGTTCGATTTATCCACGAAGTCTCCCGAATCGACAGCTCCTCATCCGGCCAGCAGTCGGGACCCGATTCCCGCCCTGTATTCAGCACGTCCGTACCAAACGATCAGCGACGGAATGGTTCGACAGAGCTACTCAGTTCGACTCGGGGTCGAGCAGTTTCGATTCGGCCTTCCGCAGGTGTTCTAACAGTGTCGTCTTCGACACGTCGAGTTCCGCCGCGAGTTCGCGGGTCGAGACCCCACGCGGCCACTGGTAGTAGCCCCGTTCGCGGGCGTGTTCGAACACTTCGCGCTGGGTGTCGGTCAGGGAGTCCATCCGCCAGCGCTTCTCGTTCAGCGGCGTGTCGAACGAGGTGATACTCGCCACCTCGATGTCCGCGCCCGCCTCGTCGCGGACCGCGTCGAGGTGGGGTTCGACCTGTTCGCGCGTGCCGGAGAACACGACCTGCCAGTACTCTCGCCCGCCTTCGATGCGACAGGGGGCGTTGTGGACGAACCCGTGTGAGAGCAGGGTCGGACAGACCATGTCGCCGGGGTGGTAGTCGAGGAAGAACTCACGGGCGACGTTTCCCGGTGTCGACGACTGGCCGGCGTAGTCGAACCGTTCCTGGAGTTCGTGGACCTCTCCCGTGAGTCGGGAATCCTGGATCTTCGAGAGCAGGCCCTCGACCTCGGTGGTCGTCTGGCCGTACGCCGTGAACAGGCCTCGAACCGTCTGGTCGACGACTCCATCGGGCCCGTCGTAGATGGCGTGTGCGATGACTCCGCCTGCGACTTCCTCGGTCGATTCACACGCCCAGCAGTTCGGATGCCACAGGTCGAGTGTGAGTCTGGTTCCCTGGAACCCCCCGCCGTCGTTCGTCCCCGCTCTTCCAGCCATGAAGGTGTAACTGGTGTGAACCCTCAAGAATATGTTGCCAACGTTTCCCATACTTTCATATTCATACTGCCAACTAAGGTGGTCGGGGCGAGATGGGCCCAGTTCGAAAAACGGCTCTCGGCGGTTCGGTTCTGGCTCAGAGCGCTTCCCACGTCCGCGGTGACTGGTTCAGTCGCTCGCAGCCACTCTCGGTGACGACGACGAGGTCCTCGATGCGCACGCCGAACCGGCCGTCGAGGTAGATGCCCGGTTCGACCGAGAACACCATCCCTGGTTCGAGTGTGTCGTCGTTGCCCTTGACGATGTACGGCGGTTCGTGCACGTCGAGGCCGACACCGTGGCCGGTCCGGTGGATGAACTCGTCGCCGTAGCCCGCGTCTTCGATGACCTGGCGAGCAGCCCGGTCCACCGCCTGCGCTTCGACACCCGGTTCGACAGCCGCGACACCGGCCTCCAGCGCGTCGAGGACGGTCCCGTGGACCTCCTCGAAGCCCTCCGGTGGGTCCCCCGCGAAGACCACGGTCCGGGTCTGGTCGCCCGGATAGTGGTCGACGAACGCCCCGAAGTCGAGGACGACGGGGTCGCCACGCTGAATCTCGCGGTCGCCGTGGTCG